>NZ_LSJI01000218.1 GCF_001557235.1 Phenylobacterium sp. CCH9-H3
ATATGTCGACGCCACCGGCCGGCGCCTGCCATTGCGCTCCGGCCGCGCTGTTGTGGGCGGCGTCCGCCGCCGACCTCGGCATGGTGTTGCGCGTCGACCGGTGGCTCGCGTCACCGTCCGCAAGGCTGTGGGGCCTGCAGCAGCCGCCGCCACTGCGACCGCCGATCTTCGTCTGATCGCCGCGCTAAGGCGCACCCCCGTCCGTCCAACAGCCGTCGCCGGCGTCCGCTGACGCGCGCCCAGCGACGGGATCAGAAGGAGACGATCATGAGGACCACCACAAATCTTCTGGCCACGATCCTGGCCGTCGCCGGGCTCGCCGCCTGCGCGACCCAGCCAGGAACACCCCACTGGTCGGGAAATCCGAAGTTCAGCGTCGGCCTCAACGCGCCGACGGTGGTCGGCGTGGACGCAGCCGCGCGCGAGCGCGCCGAGAACGCGCCCAAATGAACTGATGCGGCCGGGGCGGCCAGCGAGTCGCCCCGGCCTCGACCGGTCGCCGCGACACAGCGGCGTCAGACGATGAGGCGATCCCAGCCGCCGTAGTGCCCACGGCTGCGCGGGCCGCGCGGGAGGCTGAGCCAGACCAGGGCCAGTCCCACGAGCACGTCGCTCGCTTGGCCAGCCACTGGCGCGCCGCCCAGCAGCCACGGCGTGGCGATCAGCCAGAGCCCGAAGCCGACGTTGATGAACCGCAGCGGCCGGGTCACCTCGGCTGTAGCGATGGCGGCGGTGGTGATGACCAGCGCGCCGACTAGGTAGTCGTCGGCGAGCGGCGGCTCGGTCCCGAAGGTCAGGCGGGAGAGCGTCAGCCAGGCGCCGAGCAGCATGCTGGCGGCGAGCGTCCAGGGCAGGTTCACTCCACGCGCGGCCGAGGCGAAGGCGCGCAGGGGACCGGCGTCTAACCCGGCATGGGGGTCCTTCGTCCCGCCTGGCAGGGCGTCGCCGCGGAAGAAGGCGCGCCAGAAGGGCCGCCCGCGCCGGGTGTTCCAGACCAGGAACTGGCCCATGGCAACCAGCTCGTCGAGGGCGAAGGGGATCATCGCCACCATCGCGGCCCCTGCCATCAGGCAGATGGTGCACCAGGTACCGATCTCGATCGGCTGGATGATGATGAAGTAGATGCTGACCACCCCCAGCGGCACGACCACGATGCAGAACAGCAGCACCATCCAGGGCATGGTGCGCCAGCGCGAGCGGCCGCCCATGGCGCCCATCAGGATCTCGGCCATGTAGCTCATCGCCCCGACCCCGCCGTCCGCCACCGGCCAGGCCTTGGAGACGTCCGAGGTGATGATGAACTCCGTGCCGTTGGCGCGGCGTCGCCGGCGAAGAACGGCTCCCAGACCCCGTCCACGTGGCCGAGCTGGTAGGCGGTCAGGATGCGGGCGAGCACGAAGCCCACTGCGCCGAGGACGATGATCGGGAGGCGCTGCAGGTAGGTGGAGGGCGAATAGGTCCAGCCGGGCGGCGCCGAGGTAGCGGTGGGCCACCACCAGCCACCTCGGCGCAAAAGGGCCTCCGAACGGCGTTGGAGGCGCCGCTAGAAGGAATAGGCGTAGGTGAAATGCAGGGTCCGGGGCACGCCGCGGAAGTGACCGGCGAAGGCGGTCCCCGTCCCGTCGCGGAAGAACCGCCGGACGCGGGTGGAGTATTCCTCGTCCAGCGCATTCTCCAGCCGCGCGGAGAGGCGGCCGTGCTCGCCCACCTGCACCCAGGCGTTCAGGTCGACGACGGTGAAGTCGCCGCGGTCCACTCGGCCGATGCCGGAGGGCAGCACATCGACCACGTCGCCGGTCCAGTTCAGGGTCGCGCCGGCGCCATAGGCCCCGCCCGGCTCATGAAGGTCGACGGCGGCCATCGCGGTGTCCTCGGGAATTTCCGTCAGCTGGACGGACGCGCCCCCCTGGCGGGTGCGGGCATGGGTGTAGGAGGCCTTGACCGACAGCCACGCGCTGGGTTCGCCCGTCACCACGGCTTCGAAGCCCCGTACCTTCACCTTCTCGGCGATGTTGATGAACTGGAACACGTCCGGGTCCGGGGTGACGCCGTTCAGGGCGATCAGGTCCTTGGTCTCCCGCCAGAAGCCGATCAGCTCGCCCCGCCATCCGCCGCCTTGGGCGCCGACCGAGACGTTCAGGTTGCGCGCCCGCTCGGGCTTCAGGTCCGGGTTGCCGATCTCCCCGTTGTTCAACGGGTCCTGGGCGAACAGGGACTCAGCGTCCGGCAGTCGGAACGACGTCCCGCCTGCGGCGCGGACGAACAGCGCATCGCCGATGTCGAATTGCCCGGAGACGTTCCACACCGTCGCGTCCTCGCTGGACTTGGACATGTTGTGCCGGAAGCCGGCCGCGAGGTGCAGGCCGGGGATCATCTCCGGACCGGCGCGGACCTGGGCGAACAAGGCCTGCGCGGTCTCCTTGCGCGGCAGGATGATCAGCACGTCGTCGAAGCCGCCGTAGCGCTGGATGTCGTAGCCGCCCCACAGCTCCAGGCCCGGCTGGAGGATCGCGCGGGCAAGCGTGTTCAGGCCGTAGTCCTCGAACTGCCACTTCTCCTTGTCGGAGACCACCACCGGACCGGCGGGGCCGGTGTTGGTCTGGTTGAAGGTGCTGTCCCAGTCGTGCCAGTAGCCCTTCACGAAGACGCTCAGCCGGTCGTTGATGTCGACGTCGACCTTCGCCCAGGCGATCTCCTCGTTGCGGGTGTTGAAGTTCTCGGTGACGAGGTTCGGCCGGGCGAGCTCGGCGAAGCCTTCGGTATGGGTGTAGCTGGCGGAGAGCCTGAGCGCGTCGGAGACGTCATAGGCCCACTTCGCCCCGCCGCTGGTCATCCGGTAGCCGCGGTGGCGGTCGGCCAGGCTGGATTGGATCTCGTCGTCGGAGAACACCTTGTAGCCCTTGGCCTCGTCATGGCTGGCGAAGGCGATGAACCGGTGGCCGCCAAGAGCTGCCGAGTAGTAGCCGCTGGCCGTGACCGCCTCGTTGGTGTCGGCGCCGATCTCGAACCGTCCCGACGGCTGGTCGGTGAAGTCGCGGGTCACGATGTTAATCACGCCCGCGACCGCCTGGGTGCCGTAGAAGAGGCTCTGGCCGCCCTCCAGCAGCTCGATCCGCTCGACCATGTGGGCCGCCACGGTGTCGAGCGGTGGAGTGGTGTTGTAGAGCCGGCTGGAGATCCGCACTCCGTCGATCAGGTAGAGGATCTCGCCCGGCCGCGAGCCTTGCAGCGAGGCCACGTTGTAGCCGAACGGTCCGCTCTGCGGGATCAGCGACAGCCCCGGCAGGCTCGACTGCAGCGCCTGGCCCACATCGGTGTAGCCGCGCCGGTCGATCTCCTCGCCGCTCACGACTTCCACCCGATGACCGTACCGGGCGAGCTCCTGCGGCAGGGTCTCCTCCAGGCGACCGGTCACCACCACCTCACCCACCTCGGCGCCGGCCGCCCAGGCGTTGGTGGCAAGCATCGCCAGCGTGGCGGCTCCGGCCAGCATAGCTTGCTGGCCGCGCACGGCGACCAATTTCCTTCGCATCGACAATGCCCCCAAGCCAGGCGGCCGCTGTGGCGGCCCGCGCGCGATGGGGCGAGTACTCTACGGTTTCAGCGGAGGTTACAGAGAGGTTACAGCCAGAGCTCCGCGAGCCGTCGGCGCTTGCGTGCGCGCCAGACAGACGCCGTTCGCCTCGAGTCAGACGGCTCGCATCACGAAGCCGAGCCGCTTGAGGCTTCACGGCGGCTTCGATATCCTGGTCCAGCTCCAGTGTCCTGCCGCAACAGTCGCAGATCAGGACGCGGGCGGCTGCGCGCGGTGGGGGCGCGCCGCGCAGGCCACGTAGGCGTTCACGGCTTGCCGGCGAGGGCTACGCCCGAGGCGGAACTCCAGGGCCCGATAGACGCTCGGTGGCTTCCCGTTCTTGGGCCGCCATGGGCGATGAGGTCATGGGCCTTCACAGGCCGCTTCCGTCCCCCGCCAGCAGCTCGAAAGTGCGGCGGCTCCGTCCGACATTCGCCCGCGGCCAGGCGTCGCGCTCCGGCTCGGCTCAAGCGACAGCGCCGCATAGGGGCAGAGCGCCGCTGGCGTCATCGCCGGCTCAGGGTTGCGACTTCGCCGACGCCGTCCGTGACGAGCAGCGTGAAGGCGACCTCGTCGCCGGCGCGCACCCGCTGCAGGATCGCGCGTCGGGCGCGAAACGACATCGTCAGGTCCGGCCAGTCGCCGGCCGAGCTCTGCTCATGGCGCAGGAAGATGACGCCGGCCGCCGGATCCACGGCCACGACCCGCGCGCGGCCTTCCTCCCGACCCGCTTCGACCACGATCGGACCCGGCGGCGCACCATGCGTCGGGTCGGCCGCCATGACCCGCTTGTGATCCAGCGCGTCCGGCGTCCGATCCACGACCTGGCGGTCGCAGCCGGACAACAGGACCATGGCCGCGAGGACCACCAGGCGGCGCGCCCGCGTAGAGGCGTGATCTGCGATCGTCATCCCGCGCGCCCGGCGAACCCGGGGCGGTGGTGGTCGCAGAGGGTGGGGTCGGCCAGCGCCTCTATCACCCGGCAGTCGGCGACCTCTCCTGCACAGCCGGCGCCGACCATACGCTCGAGTTCGGTCTTCAGCACGCTGAGTTGCGCGATCTTCTCGTCCACGGCTTCCAGCTGTTCCGCCGCCAGCCGGTTGGCCTGCTCGCACGGCCGATGCGGGTGGTCAGAGAGGTCGAGCAGGTCGCGGATCGCCTCCACCGAGAAGCCGAGCTGGCGCGCATGTTTGATGAACGCGAGCCGCTTGACGGCCGCCTCGCCGTAGACCCGCCGGTCGCTTTCCGTGCGCTGCGGCGCGGGCAGCAGGCCGATCTGCTCGTAGAAGCGGATGGTCGGCACCTTGACGTTCGTGGCCTTGGCCAGCCGGCCGATCGGCATGTTCGTCATGGGGCAGCCTCCGTGGAACGACATGCGCAAAATAGGCGCTTGATCCTCTACCTAATAGAGGATGCACACTGGCGACATGTCCTCCTGTTCCTCGGAACCCGCCCAATCCCAGGTGCACGGCTCGGCAGGCTGCTGCGGCGCGACCGTCGTCTTCGATGGGGCGTCACCGGCCTATCGACGCGTCCTCGCCTGGGTGATCGCGATCAACCTGCTGGGGTTCTGCGTCGTCGCCGGGGGCGCGATCCTGGCCGGCTCGGCGTCCCTGGCCGCCAACACCCTGGACTTCGCCGCCGACGCGGCCACCTACGCGCTCAGCCTCTGGGCCATCGGCAAGAGCGCGCGGATCCGGGCCGGCGCGGCGCTCTTCAAGGGAGGAAGCCTGGCGGTCATGGCTGTGGCCATCCTCGGCTTCGCGGTGTGGCGCGCCGTCAGTGGCACGATGCCCGACGCCGCGGCCATCTCCGGCCTGGGGCTGTTCGGCGCGGCGGCCAATCTCGTCGCGGCCATCCTGCTCCTGCGCTATCGCGAGGGCGACGCGAACGTGCGCTCGGTCTGGCTCTGCACCCGCAACGACCTGATCCAATGCGTCGCCGTGGCGGCCACCGGCGTGGCCGTCGCGCTCACCGGCTCGCGGTGGCCGGACCTCGCGGTGGGCGTGCTGCTCGCCGCCATCTTCCTGCGCTCGGCCTGGTCGATCACCACCCAGGCAAGCCGTGAACTGGAGGCGGAAGCCGCGCAGACAACGGACTTTGTAACGCATTCCCGTGCCGCCCGGCGCGGGCTATAGACGCGCCTGTGACGGGACTTCGGACATTCTGGCGATGGGTCGGCGGCTTCACAGCTGTCCTGCTGGCGTTTGCCCTGATGTTCGCGCCGGTCGCCGAGGCCGCCGTGTGCGGCAGCGAAGCGCCGGCCGTCGCCGCCCTGCAGAGCGTCGATGACGTGACCGCAGCGGTGGACAGCGTCTCCGCGGCATCCGACGCCCACGGCGGCATCTCGCCCGACGTAGGTGGCGACCTTGGACTTTGCCAGCATGGGCATTGCCACCATGCAGCCCCCTATCTGCCGACCCTGGTGAGTGACGCGGTGGCCCATCCGGCCGTCTCCGCGCCGGCGGTCAAGCTGGCGAACCAGCACCCGCGCTCCCGCGCGGCCTCCCGCCTGGAACGGCCCCCTCGCGTCTGACGAACCACGCGCGCCTGGCGCGCGCCGGCTTTCGTCATTTCGCGAGTAGGGTCCACCTTGTCTGTCATCTTCCGACGGCCGTTCCTCACGGCCATGCTGCTGGGGGCGAGCGCCAGCGCGCTGTTCGCAGGCGCCGCAATCGCCGAACCCGCGCCCCCGTTCCCCGACCTCCTGCGTCAGGCGCAGGCGACCGCGCCGCGCCTGTCAGAGGCCCGCGCCGAGATCGCCCGCGCCGAAGGCCTGGCCCGCCAGGCCCGGGCCCTTCCCAATCCCACCCTCGGCGTCGAGGTGGAGAATTTCGCGGGCTCTGGACCCTTCAAGGGCACGGGCCTCTCCGAAACCACCGCCTCGATCGAGCAGACGCTCGAACTCGGCGGCAAGCGTTCGGCGCGGGTCGCGGTCGGCCGGGCCGACGTGGTCGCGGCCCGGGCCCGCGCGGCGCAGATCCAAGGCGAGTACGCCTTCGACCTGGCGGCGAGCTATGCCGAGGCCGAAGCTTCGGACCGGCGCCTGCAGCTGGCCACCGAGTCGGTCGGCTTCGCGCAGGAGGACGCCCGCGTCGCCGGCGCCCTGGTGGAGGCCGGGCGCGAGGCCGACCTGCGCCGGGTGCAGGCGCTGGCGGCGCTGCAAGCCGCCCGGGCGGCGCTCGAAGAGGCCCGCGCCGCCCGCGCGACGGCCTTCTCCAACCTGACCGCCCTGGTGGGGGCGCCCGCGCCGATCACCTCCATTCCGGTGAGCCTTCTGGCGCGAGCCGGCCAGGCCTTCGCGGGGGCCTCGCCCGACCCGCTGGCCAGCCCGGCCTATCTCGCCGCGCAGGCGCAGCGCGAGGCGGCGGCCCGTCGCGTCCGCATGGAACGGCTCCGTGCGGTGCCGGACGTCACCGTGTCCGTTGGCGCCCGCCGGTTCGAGGGTGACGACGCCACAGCGCTGGTCGCCGGCGTGTCGATCCCGTTCCCGATCTTCGACCGCAACCGCGGCAACATCAGCGCGGCGCGGGCCGAGCTCAGCGCGGCCGAGGCCAGGCTCAACGCGGCCCGCCTGGACGCCGAGGCGGCCGTTCGCTCGGGGTCGGCCCGACTGAGCGCCGCGGAGGCGCGGCTGGCGGCCTCGCAGGAGGGCGAGCGCACGGCCGAGGAAGCCTACCGGCTCACCCGCCTCGGCTACGAGGGCG
>NZ_LSJI01000219.1 GCF_001557235.1 Phenylobacterium sp. CCH9-H3
CGGCCCGAGCCGGAACAGGCCCGCGCCCTGCTGGACGACGCCGATGGCCTCGCCGCTGCCGGCCGCTTCGAGGAGGCGATCCACCTCCTCCTGTTCCGCTCCATCGACGACCTGCGCGCCCGCCGCCCGGGCGCGGTCAGGCCGGCCCTCACCAGCCGCGACATCGCCGGCCTCGACGCCCTGCCCGAGGCGCCCCGCGCCGCCTTCGCCAACCTGGCCCGCGCCGTGGAGCTCACCTTCTTCGGCGGCCGCCCCGCCGGTCCCGCGGAGTTCGGCTCGGCCCGCGCCGACTACGAGGCCTTCGCCTTCGCCGAGGGCTGGCGGTGAGCGAGGCCGCCGCCCGACCGCCCACCTTCGCCGCCGGCGCCATCGTGGGGCTGGTGCTGGCCGGCGTCGTCGCCGCGGCGGCCATGGCGGTGCTCTCGGCCTATGCCCCCGACCTGCGCTCCGGCCAGGACGGCCGGGCCCACGCCCTCTCCAAGTCGGCCATCGGCTATGCCGGCGCGCCGATCCTGATGAAGGGCCTGGGCGCGCAGGTCCTGGTCAGCCGCACCCGGCCCACGCGCCCCTCGGCCGCCGTGGTGGTCCTGACGCCCGACCGCGGCCTCAGCCCCAAGGAGCTGCAGAGTTATCCCAAGGGCGTGCTGACCCTGATCGTCCTGCCGAAGTGGGCGGCCATGCCCGACCCGCTCCGCAAGACCTTCGTCCGCAAGGTCGGCGTCGTGCCCGGCGAGACCGCCTTCCAGGACATGCTGAAGTCCTACGCGCCGCAGACGCGGGTGGCGGTGCGGAAGGGCCAGGCCCGGCCTACGCTCCACGGCGCCTCCGGCAGCGCCTTCGCCGGAATGACGCTGCGGCCGGGCCAGATCGACAGCCTGCGCACGCTGTCGGGCGAGGGCTGGGCGCCGCTGCTGGTGGACGACCGCGGCCAGGCCGTCTTGGTCCAGTCGCGGAAGACGCCGAGCATCTGGGTCCTCGCCGACCCCGACCTGCTCAACAACCAGGGCCTGGCCAGCCTCGACACGGCGCGGGCCGGCGCGACCATCCTGGAGGTCGCCCGCGGCGGCGAGCGGCCGATCCTCTTCGACGTGACCCTGAACGGCCTGGAGCGCGGCCGCGGCCTGGGCCGGCTGATGCTGGAGCCTCCGCTGCTGGCGGCCACCCTCATCGCCGTTGCGGCGGGCGTGCTCATGGGCCTGCACGCCCTGGCCCGCTTCGGCCAGCCCCGCGCCAAGGGCCGGGCGTTCGCCCTGGGCGCCCGGGCGCTGGTGGACAATTCCGCCGACCTGGTGCGGATGGCCCGCAAGGAGCACGAGCTGGCGCCGGCCTACGCCAACCTGACCCGCAGCCTCGTGGCGCGCGCCGCCGGCGGCCATGCGGGCCAGGAACACTGGCTGGACGACCTGGCGCGCCGGCGCGGCGTCGCCGCCCCCGCCGACCTGGCCGCCGAGGCCGAGACCATCAAGACCCGCGACGACCTGCTGGCCGTCGCCCGCAAGCTTTACGACTGGCGAGGAGAGATGACGCGTGAACGTCGCTGAGGTGAGAGGGCTGGCCGAAAAGGTCCGGGCCGAGATCGGCAAGGCCATCGTGGGCCAGCAGGACACCATCGACCTGCTGCTGACCGCGCTGTTCGCCCGCGGCCACGTGCTGCTGGAAGGGCCGCCCGGTGTCGCCAAGACCTATCTGGCCCAGTGCTTCGCCCGCACGCTCGGCCTGGATTTCGGCCGCATCCAGTTCACGCCCGACCTGATGCCCGCCGACATCATCGGCTCCAACGTCTTCAACTTCCAGACCTCGACCTTCTCGCTGACGGAAGGCCCGCTGTTCTGCGAGCTGCTGCTGGCCGACGAGATCAACCGCACGCCGCCCAAGACCCAGGCCGCCCTCCTGGAGGCCATGCAGGAGCGGCGCGTGACCATCGACGGCAAGGCGCGCGAGCTCAGCCCCAGCTTTATGGTCGTCGCCACCCAGAACCCGCTGGAACAGCAGGGCACCTATCCGCTGCCCGAGGCCCAGCTGGACCGCTTCCTCTTCAAGCAGACCCTCGGCTACCCCAGCCGCGAGGAGGAGCGCCGGATCGTCGCCGAATACGGGATGCAGAGCGGCCACTCCGACCCCGCGGCCCGCGGCGTCGCCCGCGTTGTGACGGCCCGGCAGCTCGGCGAAGCGCACAAGGCGGTGGCCGCGGTCCGCCTGACCGACGAGATCGTCGGCTACGTCCTGGACCTCGTCCGCTCGACCCGCGAGACGCCCGACCTGTCCAGCGGCGCCTCCCCCCGCGCAGCGGCCCAGCTGGCGCTGTCGGCGCGGTCGCGGGCGGCGCTGGACGGACGCGACTATGTCATCCCCGACGACGTGAAGGCGCTGGCGCTGCCGGCGCTGCGCCACCGGGTGATCCTGTCGCCCGCCGCCGAGATCGACGGCCGCCGGCCCGACCAGATCCTCCAGGCTCTCGTCGACCTGGCCGCGGCGCCCCGGTAGCGGCCCGTTGCGCCTCTACCCCACCCGCCGCGCGATCGGACTGATGGCCGTCGGCGCTGCGCCGGCCCTGGCCGTCGCCATGCTCGCGCCGGGCCTGTGGACCGCGGCGGCGGCCTGGATCGTGCTGGCCGCCGGCCTGATGCTGGCCGATGTCATGCTGGCCGCGCCGCCGCGCAGCCTGACCCTGGACCTGGCCGCGCCACGCTTCATGGGCGTCGGCCGACCGGAGACCGCCCGCCTGACCGCCGCCTTCGAAGGCCGTCCGCCGCCGAGGCTCGAACTGGCGGTCGGCGTGAACGAGCGCCTCGTCGCCGAGCCGGACCGGCAGTCGGTGACGCTGCACGAAGGCCGGGCCGACGCGCAGGTGCGGCTGTCGCCCACGCGGCGGGGCGAGGGCCGGGTCGAGGGGCTGTGGGCGCGCTGGCGCGGGCCGCTCGGGCTGGTCTGGCTGCAGCGCCACGAACCGCCCGGCCCGCCGCTGGCCGTCACGCCGGACGTGGCGGGCGTGAAGGAGCAGGCCCTGCGCCTCTTCGCCCGCGACGCGCCTCTGGGCGCCAAGCCGCTGACCGACGCGGGCGAAGGTTCGGACTTCCACGCCCTGAAGGAATTTCAGACCGGCATGGACCTGGGCGACATCGACTGGAAGCAGTCGGCCCGCCACGCCAAGCTGATCGGCCGCGAGTACCGTACCGAGCGCAACCACCACATCCTCCTCGCCCTCGACACGGGCCGCCTGATGAGCGCGCCGGCCGCCGGCCTGCCGCGGATCGACAGGGCCATCAACGCCGCCCTGTTGCTGGCCTTCGTCTCGCTGCGTATGGGCGACCGGGTGGGCGTCTTCGCCTTCGATTCCAAGCCGCGGCTGGCCAGCGGCCTGGCTTCGGGCCCAGCCGCCTTCCCGCTGCTGCAGAAGCTGTGCGCCTCGATCGACTACTCCACCGAAGAGACCAACTTCACCCTGGGCCTGACGGCGCTCGCCGGCCGGCTGGACCGGCGCGCGGTGGTGGTGGTCTTCACCGACTTCGCGGACGCCACCTCCGCCGAGCTCATGATCGAGAACGTGGCGCGGTTGATGCGGACGCACCTCGTCCTGTTCGTGGTGTTCCGCGACGAGGAGCTCGAAAGCCTTGTCGGCCGCGAACCGCTGACGCCCGACGACGTCTCGCGCGCCGTGATCGCAGAGCGGATGCTGAAGCAGCGCGAGGGCGTGGCCGCGCGGCTGCGCCGGCTGGGCGCCCAGATCGTCGACGCGCCGGCGGACGGCCTGGCGACCAACCTGATCAACAGCTATCTCGACGTGAAGCGGCGAGGGCTGGTCTGATGGCCGAACTGCACCTAAAGAGCTGGCGGTTCCGGGCCGAGCGCGAGGCCGACTGGCGACGCCTCGAGGCTCTGCTGGCGAAGGCCGAGGCGGGCGGCGCGGCGAAGCTGAAGCGCGAGGAGCTGCTGGAAATGCCGCTCCTGTACCGCCAGGCGCTGTCGTCGCTGTCGGTGGCCCGCTCGATCTCGCTGGACCAGAGCCTGGTCGCCTATCTCGAAAGCCTGTGCACCCGGGCCTACTTCATCGTCTATGGCGCCCGCACGCGCCTGCCGGAGCGGATCGTGCGCTTCTTCGTCCACGACTGGCCTACGGCGGTCCGGGCGCTCTGGCGCGAGACCCTGGTCTCGTTCGTCCTGTCGGCCGCCGCCGCGCTCGTGGCCTTCGTCCTGGTCCAGCGCGACGCCGACTGGTTCCACAGCTTCGTCGAACCCGGGCTGGCGTCGGGCCGCGACCCGACGGCCACCACCGCCTCCCTGCGCGAAACCCTCTACCACCAGGGCACGGCCAGCGAGGGCCTGTCGTTCTTCGCCACTTTCCTCTTCACCCACAATGCGCAGATCGCCCTGTTCGCCTTCGCCCTGGGCTTTCTCCTCTGTTTGCCCACGGCGGCGCTGCTGGTCCTGAACGGCGGCATGTTCGGCGCCTTCCTGGCGCTGTTCGTGTCGCGGAACCTGGGTTTCGAGGCGGGCGGCTGGCTGATGATCCACGGGGCGACCGAGCTCTACGCCATCGTCCTCGCCGGCGCGGCGGGCTTCTCCATCGGCTGGGCCGTCTGCTTCCCCGGCGAACGCAGCCGCGTGGACGCAGCCGCCGAGGCGGGCCGCCGCGCCGCGACGGCTATGGCCGGCGTCGTGGTGATGCTGTTCGTCGCCGGCCTACTGGAGGGCTTCGGCCGCCAGCTGATCCAGGTCGACCTGGCCCGCTACGCCATCGCCGGGACGACGCTTGTCGCGTGGCTCGCCTATTTCTACTGGCCGCGGCGGTCCGCGCCATGAGCCTGCAAGGCGTCCTCGGCCGCTTCCGCCGGCCCCGCGCGCCGCGCGCGCCCTACGACGGCTGGCGCGAGCTGGTGACGCCGGAGGGTGTCGACCTGAAGCTCAAGGTGGGCGCCTACGCCGAGCGGTTCTCGGCCCTGCTGATCGACTTCGCGATCCTGTTCGGCGGACTGGCGCTCTTCAGCCTCCTGGCGCTAGGCGTGTTCTGGGCCACACGCGCCACCTGGTCGGCCGAGTTCCTGGGTGTGGTCTGGCTGCTGGGCGTCTTCGTCGGCCGCAACTTCTACTTCCTGATCTTCGAGGTAGGACCTCGCGCCGCGACGCCCGGAAAGCGGGCGATGGGCCTGCGCGTGGCCGCCGCCGACGGCGGGCGCCTGACCGCCGACATGGTGTTCGCCCGCAACGCCATGCGCGAGGTCGAGGTCTTCCTGCCGCTGACCTTCTTCGCCGCGCGCGGCGAGGGCGTCGACGCGGCCCTGATCAGCCTGGGCGCGCTCTGGAGCCTGGTGTTCGTGGTCTTCCCGCTCTTCAACCGTGACCGTCGCCGCATGGGCGACCTGGTGGCCGGCACGATGGTGGTGAAGGCGCCGAAGAAGGTGCTGCAGCCCGATCTGGCCGACACCGAGCGCACGGCGGCGCGCGGTTTCGCCTTCACCCACGCCCAGCTCGACGCCTACGGCATCAAGGAGCTTCACGTGCTGGAGGACGTGATCCGCGCCGGCGACCGCAAGGCGATGGCCGAGGTGGCGGCCCGCATCCGCGCGAAGATCGGCTGGGAAGGCCCGTCCGACGTGGCCGATCGGACGTTCCTCAACGCCTACTATGCAGCCCTTCGCGGACGGCTGGAGAGCCGCCTGCTCTTCGGCCATCGCCGCAAGGACAAGTTCGACCGCAGCTAGCTGAAGATCTCGGCCAGCCACTGCGGCCCGGCGCCCTCGCGCAGGCGTCGCAGCTCGACGTAGAGCACGGCCACGCCGGTGGAGCTGATCAGGGCGCTGAGGGTGTTGCTGACCACATTGCCCACCACCTGTGCGGGGCTGCGCGCCAGGGCCGCAGGATCAAGGGCGCCGCCGAAGCTGAGGGCCACCGCGATCGCCCCCACCACGGCGCCGATCACCAGGGCGATCACCCACACCACGACGAAGAGGGCGAAGATGCGCCAGCGGTTGCCCCGCGTGAGCTCGGCGCTGCGGCTGAAGGCCCCGAAGACACCCGTGCGGTCGGCCACGAGAGACGGCACGGCCACGCACCAGGCGCACGCCATCATGATCCCGGGCACGATCAGCAGGATGAGGCCGAACACGATCGCAATCGCCAACAGGATGGTGAGCCCGATCAGCGGCAGGAAGGCCCGCAGGCCGGTGGCGAGGCAATCGGCGATGCCGGGCCGCTGGCCGTTCATGTCCTGCACCGTCCCGTAGACCAGGGCGCCCTGCAGGATCGCGGCGGTGATGAACGCCGCCAGGCCGCTGAACCCCACCGCCTGGAAATAGCCGGGCCGCAGCGCGAACGCGGCGTTCGGGTCGATGTTGGTGGCCTGGAGATAGGCGATCACGGCGGTCGGGATCCCCGACAGCACCAGCGCCAGGAGGCCGAACGGGACGATGTTGCGGCCGAGCACGGCGAATGTGCCGCTGATCACCCGGGCGATGTCGAGCTTGCTCGGCGCAGCGGCGGCGATATCCGTCATTCCAGCATCCCCCTGAAGGCTCCCGCCGCGATGCTAACCACGGGTTGCGACAGCTGTCGACGCGCCGGTCGGGATGCGGGACAACCTTCGGCGTGAGCCTTGCCCTGCACACCCGCGTCGAGCGCCTGCCGCTCAAGGCGCCCTTCCGCATCTCGCGCGGCGTGAAGACCCATGCCGAAGTGGTGGTGGCCGAGTTGGACGATGGCTCCGCGAACGGCCGGGGGGAGTGCGTGCCGTATGGCCGCTACGGCGAGACGGCGGCGTCGGTGACGGCGCAGCTGGCCGAGGCGGGGCGGCGGCTGGCGTCGGGCGTCGACGTGTTGGCCACGCTGCGCGCCATGCCGGCGGGCGCGGCGCGCAGCGCCCTGGACTGCGCCGCCTGGGACCTGGAGGCGCGACGCGGTCGCTCCGTCGCCGCCCGGCTGGGCAGGACGCCGCCGGGCGCCATGCCCACGGCGGTGACGGTGAGCCTGGATACCCCGGCGGCGATGCGCGCCGCCGCCCTGGCGACCGCCGATGCGCCGCTGCTGAAGGTCAAGCTGGGCCCCGAGGATCCAGCCGCGCGCCTGGTGGCGGTGGCCGAGGCCGCGCCCCGCGCCCGCCTGATCGTCGACCCGAACGAAGGCTGGACCCTGCCGATCCTGCAGGCCATGGCCGAGCCGATCTCGCGGCTGCCGGTGATCATGGTGGAACAGCCGCTGCCCGCCGGCGAGGACGCAGGCCTGGCGCGGCTTGGATATCCGGCGCCGATCTGCGCCGACGAGTCGGTCCACACCGCGGCCGACGTGGCCCGCGCGGCGGATCGATATCAGATGGTCAATGTGAAGCTCGACAAGGCCGGCGGCCTCACTGAGGCGCTGGCCATGGCCGCCCAGGCGCGGGACTTAGGGATGGGCGTGCTGGCCGGCTGCATGGTGTCGAGTTCCCTGGCCATCGCCCCGGCCATGTGGGTCGGGGCGCTCGCCGACGCCGTGGACCTGGACGGCCCATGGTGGCTGATCGAGGACCGGCCTGGCGGCTGCCGGATCGAGGCGGGCGTGCTCTATCCGCCACAGCCCGGCTTCTGGGGATAGCCGCGCTCGACGTTCGGTTGACAGCGTTCGCGCATCATCGATTTCATCCAACTGCAATATTCGGCGGAGGCCCTGTGCCCGGCGCGGCGGCGGAGACGGTCGGAACCCTCGAGGTCGCGCTGGAGCATGCGGCGCGCCTGCTGCCCGTCGACGCCTCGGCCGCCGAGGCCCAGGCCCGCGAGATCCTCAAGGCCGTTCCCGACCATCCCCAGGCGCTCCGGCTGCTGGGCGCCGCCCTGCGGCGCCAAGGGGATATCCCGGCCGCCGAGGCGGCCTATCTGCGCTCGGTCAAAGGCTCGGTGAACGATCCCGACCTGGTCAAGGCCGCCACAGCCTTGATGGAGAACCGGCTGGCGGCAGCCGAGCAGGCCCTGCGCGCGATCCTCATGGCGCGGCCGACCGACGTGGCGGCGATCCGCATGCTGGCCGAGGCCGGCATGCGCCTGGGCCGCTACGACGACGCCGAGAACCTGCTGGCGCGCTGCGTCGAGCTGGCGCCGGGCTTCACGGCGGCCCGGCACAACTACGCCACCGTCCTCTACCGGCAGAACAAATCGCAGGCGGCCATCTCCCAGGTGAACCGATTGCTGGCGGACGATCCCGCCAATCCCGGCTACCGCAACCTCAAGGCCGCCGCCCTCGCCCGGATCGGCGAGTACGAGCAGGCGATCGCCCTCTACGGCGCGGTGCTCAAGGACCAGCCCCGCCAACCCAAGGTCTGGATGAGCTACGGCCATTCGCTGAAGACGGTGGGGCGGCAGGCGGAGTGCATCGAGGCCTACCGCCGCTGCGTGGCGCTGGCGCCGCAGTTCGGCGAGGCCTGGTGGAGCCTGGCCAACCTGAAGACGGTCACCTTCGATGCGGCCGACGTGGCGGCCATGGAAGGACAGCTCAGGCGGTCGGACCTCTCGGACGAGGACCGCTTCCATCTGGAGTTCGCCCTGGGCAAGGCGCGGGAAGACGCCGGGGACTACGAAGCCTCGTTCGGCCATTACGAGCGCGGCAACGCGTTGCGGCGGCAGGCCCTGGACTACGAGGCGGACGAAACGGACGACCAGGTCCGCCGCGCCAGGGGGCTCTTCACCGCACCCTTCTTCGCGGCCCGCGCAGGACAGGGATCATCGGCGCCGGACCCCATCTTCATCGTCGGTCTGCCGCGCGCGGGCTCGACGCTGGTCGAGCAGATCCTCGCCAGCCACAGCCAGGTCGAGGGCACCCAGGAACTGCCCGACATCATCGCCCTCGCACGGCGCATCGGCGGCAAGGCGAAGAAGGCCTCCGAGAGCCGCTATCCCGAGGCGCTGGCGCAGATGGGGCCGCGCGAGCTGACGGCGCTGGGCGAGGAATACATGGCCCGCGCCGAGGTGCACCGGAAGCTGGGCCGGCCGTTCTTCATCGACAAGATGCCCAACAATTGGGCGCATCTGGGCCTGATCCACTTGGCCCTGCCGAACGCCAAGATCATCGACGCGCGCCGCCATCCCCTCGGCTGCGGCTTCTCGGGCTTCAAGCAGCACTTCGCCCGCGGGCAGGGGTTCACCTACGACCTCACCGACATCGGCCGGTACTACCGCGCGTATGTCGAGTATCTGGCCCACTTCGACGCAATCCTGCCCGGGCGGGTGCATCGCGTGATCTATGAGCGCATGGTGTCCGATCCCGAGGCGGAAACGCGCGCCCTGCTCGCCCACTGCGGACTTCCCTTCGAGGAGGCCTGCCTGCGGTTCTACGAGAACGACCGCGCGGTTCGGACGGCCAGCTCGGAGCAGGTGCGCCGACCGATCTTCACCGACGCCGCCGACCACTGGCGGAACTACGACCCTTGGCTCGGCCCGCTCAAGGCCGCGCTGGGGCCTGTGCTCGACGCATACCCGCACGCGCCCGGGACTTGAGGCGCTTCAGATCCTGAGGGGGACCACATGACGAACGATCGGCGGAATTACAGAGGCGCGCGGCGCTGGTCGGCGGGGCTGCTCGCCACGACCATGCTGACCGGCGCGGCCGGATCGGCCCTGGCCCAGACGTCGAGCGCCGAGCTGGAAGAAATCGTGGTCACCGCCCAGAAGCGGTCCGAGAACCTGCAGGACGTGCCGATCAGCATCCAGGCGTTGGGTAGCGAACGGCTGGAGTCGCTGCAGGTCAACGACACGGTCGACTATGTGAAGTTCATGCCGAGCGTCACGGCGCCCACCGGCGCGCCGGGCTTCTCGAACTTCTACATGCGCGGCGTCGCTTCGGGCGAGAACAACAACCACTCCGGCCCGCTGCCCAGCGTGGGCGTCTATCTGGACGAGCAGCCGGTGACCACCATCACCGGGCCGCTGGACGTGCACATCTACGACATCGCCCGCGTCGAGGTTCTGGCCGGGCCGCAGGGTACGCTCTACGGCGCCAGCTCCCAGGCCGGCACGATCCGGATCATCACCAACAAGCCGGACGCGTCGGGCTTCAAGGCCGGCTACGACCTGGAGGCCAACTCGGTCGCGCACGGCGACATCGGCTACAGCGCCGAGGGCTTCGTCAACATACCGCTGCACGAGAAGGCGGCGGTGCGCCTGGTGGCGTGGGCCGAGCATGACGCCGGCTACATCGACAACATCCCCGGCTCGTTCGTCTATCCGACCGGCAGCATCCCGGTGAACAACGCCGCGGAGGTGGAGAACGACTACAACGAGGTCGACATCGTCGGCGCCCGCGCGGCGCTGAAGATCGACCTGGCCGAGAACTGGTCGGTCACGCCCACCCTGATGGGCCAGCGGACCCAGGCGGACGGCGGCTTCGCGGCCGACCCGCGTCTCGGCGACCTCAAGATCCAGCGGTACTATCCAGAGGGCGTGGACGACAAATGGGTCCAGGCGGCCATGACCATCGAGGGACAGGTCGCCAACCTCGACGTGCTGTACGCGGGGGCGCACATGCGCCGGTGGATCGACAGCGACTCCGACTACTCCGACTACAGCTACTTCTACGACACGCTGTTCGGCTACGGCGCCTACACGACCGACGACGCCGGCAACTTCATCAACACGTCGCAGTACATCCAGGGCCGCGACTACTTCAAGAAGACCAGCCACGAACTGCGCGTGGCGAGCCCGACCGAGAACCGGTTCAAGGTGGTGGCGGGCCTGTTCTATCAGAAGCAGACCCACAACATCGAGCAGCGCTACCGGATCGACAATCTGGCCGCGGCCACCGAGGTGCCCGGCTGGCCCGACACCCTGTGGCTGACCAAGCAACTGCGGACCGATCGCGACTACGCGGCCTTCGCCGATGGCACCTTCGATCTCACCGACCAGCTGTCGATCACCGGCGGCATCCGCTTCTTCAAGTACAAGAACTCACTGGATGGCTTCTTTGGCTTCGGCCTTGGCTATTCGTCGCGGACGGGCGTCGGCGCCTGCTTCGGGCCGCCGATCGTCGATGGCGGTCCCTGCACCAATGTGAACAAGACCACCAAGGGCGACGGCCATACCTACCGGATCAATGCGACCTACAAGGTCACCGAGGACAAGATGGTCTACGCCACCCTGTCGACCGGTTTCCGGCCCGGGGGCATCAATCGCCGGGGCACCCTGCCGCCGTACGACGCGGACTTCCTGAAAAACCACGAGATCGGGTGGAAGACGAGCTGGATGGGCAACCGGCTGCGGTGGAACGGCGCGATCTTCTACGAGAAGTGGAACGACTTCCAATTCTCGTTCCTGGGGGCCAACGGCCTCACCGAGATCCGAAACGCCGGCAAGGCGAAGATGAAGGGCGTGGAGTCCGACATCAGCTGGCTGGTGGCCGACGGCTTCACCCTGCAGGGGGCTGCGGCCTACACCGATGCCGAACTCGACGAGGACTATGTGCCGGACCCGTCGGCGCCGCCCGAGGCGCTGAAGGGCACGTCTCTGCCCGTCACAGCCAAGTTCAAGGGCAACCTGACGGCGCGCTACGAGTGGATGATCGGCGACATGGACGCCCATCTGCAGGGCTCGGTTGTTCACACCGGCTCGGCCTATCCGGATCTGCGGATCTCGGACCGCGCGGTGATCGGCAAGCTGCCCAGCTCGACCACCTTCGACGTCTCGTTCGGCGTGAACAAGGACAGCTGGCGGGTCGAGGCGTTCGCCAAGAACCTCTTCGACGACGATGGGCAGAACGACCGGTTCGTGCAGTGCGCCACCGCCGTCTGCACGCGGGTCTACACGATCCCGATCCGGCCCCGGACCATCGGGGTGAAGTTCGGCCAGTCCTTCTAGGCCTCGTTCCACCAGGGATAGGCCGGCGGCATGTCCGAGGAGACCCGCCCCGGAAACCGGGGCGGGCGCTTCTCCAGGAACGCGCCCACGCCCTCACGCACGTCTGGGCCGGCGCCCAGCTGCATGGACAGCGGCCCGTCCACCTTCAGCAGCGCGAACGGGTCCGGCGCGCCGGCGAACCGCCACAGCATCTGGCGCGCCAGGGCGATGGAGACCGGCGCAGTGTTGTCCGCGATCTCCAGGGCGATCTCGCGCGCCCGGGCGAGCACCGCCTCCGGCTCGACAACTTCGGCCAGCAGTCCGCCGGCTTTTGCCTCCTCGGCCGTGATCAGCGCCCCGGTCAGGCACCAGCGCAGCGCCTGTGGCAAGCCGACGAGCCGCGGCAGGAACCAGGCGCTGCCGGCCTCGGGCACCAGCCCGCGCCGGGCGAAGATGAAGCCGATCTTCGCGGCCGACGAGGCGATGCGGATGTCCATCGGCAGGGTCAGGGTCGCGCCCACGCCGACGGCCGCCCCGTTGATCGCCGCGATGGACGGCTTGCGACAGTTGAAGATCGCCTCCACGAACCCGCCGCCCGCCTGCCGGGGCTGCCCGGGCGCCGCGAAGGCCACCGAGCCCTCGGCCTTGGCGTCGAAGGCGCCCGCGCCGCCGGAGATGTCGGCGCCGGCGCAGAACCCGCGCCCCGCGCCAGTGACGATCACCACCCGGACGGCGTCGTCCAGGTCAGCCCGCTGGAAGGCGTCGGCCAGTTCGGCGCCCATGACGGCGGTGTAGGCGTTCAGCTTGTCGGGCCGGTTCAGCGTGACCGTCAGCATCGGCCCGTCGACCTCGTACAGGATCGTCTCGTAGGACATGCGGCCTCCCTTGCCGTTTTCGGCATTCGGCGCGCTTGACGAGGGGGCAGGTCAACAGGGCGTGGATGGGCTATAGGCGCGGCCGTGAGGAGCCCCGCCCCCGACCCTGTCTCCACGCCTGGACGCGACCTCGCCTGCGTCGCGGTGCGCCCCATCCCCTGGGCCGAGCCGGTGGCCGCTGCGTCCGCCTTCGCGGAGGAGACCCACGCGTGCGTGTTGCTCTCCGGCGGCAAGGGATGGTCGTATGTCCTGCGCCGTCCCGACGCGGTGGTGGAAGCCGGCCGCGATCTGCAGCCCTTGTTGGGCGAGGGCGAAGTGTCTCCCGACGGGCCGCCGTTCCAGGGCGGGGTGGTGGGCCTCGCAAGCTACGAACTCTCCGCCCAGCTCGAGCCGAGAGCGCCCCAGGTCAGAGGCGCCTGGCCGGACCTGACCCTGCTGCGCTACCCCGCGCTGCTGGCGTTCCACGCGGGCCGGGGCCAGGCCCTGGCGATCGGGCGAGGGCGTGACCGGGCCGCGGCGGTCGCCGTGGCCGATCGCGCACGGGGCTGGCTGGATCAGGCAGGCGTCGCGTCGCGCGCCGGGGTGCTCGCCGAAGAGGTCGGGCTGTCCGTCCCTGACCAGCGCCATGCCGCGGCGGTGGCCGAGACTGTGGCGCGGATCGCCGCCGGCGAGATCTTCCAGGCCAATCTCGCCCGGCCGTGGCGCGGCCGTCTCGCGCCGGGCGTCAGGCCCTTCGACATCTTCGCCCGCCTCGCCCGCCAGAGCGCGGCCGGCTATGCCGCGTTTCTGAACCTGCCGGGGCGGGCCCTGGTGTCGAACTCGCCCGAGCGGTTCCTGTCGGTGCAGCCGGGCCCTGGCGGCCTGTGGGCCGAGACGCGTCCGATCAAGGGCACCCGCCCGCGCGGAGCCGATGCGGCCACCGACGCCGCCCTGGCCGCCGAGCTGCAGGCCAGCGAGAAGGACCGGGCCGAGAACCTGATGATCGTCGACCTCATGCGCAACGACCTGGCGCGGGTCTCCGTCCCCGGATCGGTTCAGGTCCCGGAGCTGTTCGGGCTGGAGAGCTACGCCAACGTCCACCACCTGGTCTCCCGGGTCCGCAGCCGGCTGCAGCCCGGCCGCGACGCCTGGGACGCCTTCCTGGCCGCCTTCCCGCCAGGCTCGGTCACCGGGGCCCCGAAGCTTCAGGCCATGCGCGTCATCGCCGACTACGAGGCGCCGCGCGGCCCCTACTGCGGCAGCCTGTTCTGGGCAGGCGTGGATGGCGCTCTGGACGCCAGCGTCCTCATCCGTACGCTCGCGCTGGTCGAAAATGCGGCGGGCTGGGCCTTTGAAGCCCGCGCCGGGGGCGGCATCGTCGCCGACAGCGATCCGACGGCGGAAGTGGCTGAGACGACGGCCAAGATCGGCGCCATCCTCAAGGCCCTGATGGACGCGCCATGACCGAGATCCCGATCGACGACCGCGGTTTCACCCTCGGCCATGGCCTGTTCGAAACGGTTCTGTGGGCGAACGAGAGGCTGGCGCACTGGGACGATCACGTCGAGCGGTTGGAACGTGGATGCCGCGCCTTGCGCCTCCCGACGCCCGACCGTGAACAGCTTCGCAAGGCCGCCCTCGTGGCCTTGGATGCGGCGGGCAGCCCGATCCGCGCGGCCGTGCGGCTGAACTGGAGCGCCGGGTCCGGCGACCGCGGCCTGGACCCGCCGGAAGAACCCAGCCCTCGCCTGACCGCCAGCGCTGCGGCTCTGGGGGCGCTGCCTGGCCCCGCCCGCCTGATCACCGCCCACGTCCGCCGCAACGACCGCTCGCCGACGTCGCGGCTGAAGACGCTCTCCTATCTCGACAACGTCATCGCCCGTGCGGAGGCCCGCGAGGCGGGGGCCGATGAGGCGCTCATGCTGAACACCGCCGGCGAGGTGGCCTGCGCCGCGGCGGCCAACGTGTTCTGGGTGCGCCACGATGAGGTCTTCACGCCGGACCTGGCCTGCGGTGTGCTGGACGGGATCATGCGCCGCCAGGTCATCGCGGCCTGCCATGGCCTGGGCGTCCCTGTGCAGGAGGTCTACGCCAATCCGGGCCGCATCGGGTGGACGCCGATGTTCCTGACCAACAGCCTGATGGGCGTGCGGCCCGTGGCCAGCCTGGACGGTCGCGACCTGCCGAACTCACCGCTGATCGCGGCCATCGCCAAGGCGGTCAGTCGAGCTTCGAAATAACCTCCCGCACGGTCGAGACCGCCTCGCGCCGGGCGAAGACGGCGCCTATCGGCAGGACGCCGCCAACCTCACCTCGGGGCCTAACACCTAGTCCCGCGCGCTCAGGGGGTGGAAGTCGGGGCCTAGGGTTCGGGCGGGCCGTCCGAACAGGCCGGCCAGGGCCGTGGCGGCGGCGACGAGTCCGCAGACCACGGCCGTGATCGCCGGCCCCAGCGTCGCCAGGACGAATGGCCCCGCCGCCGTCGACGCCATCATCGCCGAGATGACCAGCACCAGCCGCAGCCTGAGGACGGCCGCATAGTCGTCGGCGGAAAGGCGGCTGCTGAAGAAGTTCAGCATCTGCAGGCCCGCTATGGAGTGGCCGACGCCCATCGCCAGCGCGGCCGCCGCCATGGCGGGAATGCGCGCCGGCCCGGGCAGCAAGGCCGCCGCTCCCACCAGCGACTGGGTCAGCCCGATCGCCACATAGCCCTCGAACTGCCGCCTGAGCGGCCGCTGGGGTTGGGTCAGGACCACGAACGGGCCGGCCAGCAATTCGGAGGCCGCCGCCGCGCCGAACACGACGGCCACGCCCGCCAGCCCGCTCGCGCCACCGCCCCCGGAGAAGATCAGCGGCACCGCGACGGTAAACCCGAGGGCGTAGGCCCCGCCCCGAACCGCCGTCGTCACCAGCGCGCTCCACACGCCCGGACAGGCGTTGGCCGCGTGCACGCCTCGCGCCAGCCGCCGCAAGAAGCTGGCCGGTGCGGCGTCGGCCGCCCTGGTGCGCGGCCGGTCCAGCGCCCGTCCCACCGCCGCCACCGCGCCCGCCGAGGCGAGGAAGCTGGCCGCATTGACGGTCAGCAGGTGGATGGCCGGCAGCACCGCCAGGATCGTCGCCGCCAGGAACGGTCCGCTGGCCTGCGCCACCCGGACCGTGCCGTCGAACAGGCCGTTCGCGGCGCGCAGGCGACTGGCTGGGGCGAGCGTCGGCAGGCTGGACAGGAAGACGGGGCGGTGGCTCGCCCCTATCGCCCCCAGCACGACGCTCACGGCGACCAGCAGGGGAAAGCTCAGGCCCAACGTCGTCGCGGCGGCCACGACCACCAGGCAAGCGGCGGCCGAAAGGAGGTCGACGCCGACCAGGAAGCCGCGCCGCGGCAGCGCCTCGACCACCGGCCCGCCCAGGATGCTGACCGCCAGGATGGCCGCCGATTGCGCCGTCACCATGAGGGATGCGTTCGGCCCCGCCATTTCGGCCGCCAGCCAGAGCGCGCCGACCCCATAGAGCTGCCCGCCGATGGCCGACAGCGCCAGCCCGACCCACAGGACGCGGATGCGCCGGTCCCGCAGGAGTTCGACGTAGGGATGGGTCATGGCGGGAAGTGTCGCTCCCGAATCGGGCCTGACGCCAATGGAGGTTCAGGGGCCGAATGGTGCAGGCGATGACCAGCGCCGGGCCGAGTTATCTGGCCGTCCAGCTGGGTTGGCCGATGCCGTCGGTGCGGCAGGGTCGGCCGTGGAGGCAGACCTCGCGGAACTGATAGAGCAAGGCCGCGGTCGGCGGGTTCACCCAGGAGCCCTGGACGAACATGCGCAGGATCGCCGGCCCGCCTGCGGGATTGCGCACCCGCCGGGGCGCCCGCGGATGATCCAGATCGGCGAGGGGGATGTGCCACGCGGCATGCACCTCCTCGGGGTTGGGGACGAAGCTCACCGGCTCGGGCGTCCAGAAGACCACCGGCGTGACCACATGGCCGCCCAGGGTGACGAAGTCGTCCAGCAGGCCCAGGGCCGCCTCGCGGGACAGCTTGACCCCGAGTTCCTCGTCCGTCTCGCGGCGGGCGGCGTCGATGGCGTCCTCGCCCGCATCGACGTTGCCGCCGGGCAAGGCGTAGTTGCCGGCCCCGCGACGCATGTGGAGCGCCCGCCGGGTCAGCAGGAAGGCCGGTCCGGTGGGCGTCGGGGACAGCACGATCGCCACGGCCGCGCGACGACGGCCCTCGGTCTCGATGGCGATCCGCTCGAACCCCGCAAGGTGGCCTTCGATCCGGGTGCGCAGCGCGTGCATGCGGGCACTGTAGCGCGGCGCCCCAGCGTCAGGACCAGTGCTACGGAGCCTTCAATGTCGCGCACTGCCGGGTCGACAGGTCCTTCGGCGGCGTTGTCTCGCCCTCGGGCACGTTGCGCTTGAACGTGAAGGCGGCGAGCAGCGGGGTCTCCTCGTCCGAGAAGATGTCCTTGGGCATGGCGCGCAGTTCGATCACCACGTCGATGGCCCCCGGCGGACTGAGCGTCGCGCCGAACGTCCACGGCTTGTCCGGCTCGCGGGCATGCAGCACGTAGGTGCCGCTGTTGGGCGAGTGGGCCTTCATGCTCTCGCTGCTCAGGCCCTCGCCCTTGATCTTGTAGAAGACGTCGGCGTCGCCATCGGCCTCCAGCCAAAGGGCCAGCTCATGATAGTCGTCTTCGCCGACAGTCTCGTCGATCCAGGCGCAGACCTCGACCGCGCGCGCCGGCGCGGCGGCGGCCCACAGCGCGAACCCAGCCAGCAGGACTTTCAGCATCGCAGCCCCTCCCGATAGCGGAGCCTATGACGTTTGGCGTTCGGGCGCGATTGGAGTCATGCTTCAGCCGGACGGAGGACCTGCGCGCGCAAAGACGTGGGCCCCGCGGGAGGATCGGACCATGGCGGACGGCGCGGCCAACCTGCGTGACCTGGCGTATTCCACACCGCTCGAGGATCTCAATCCGGGCGATCCGGACCTCTTCCTGCACGACGCCTTCTGGCCCTATTTCGAGCGGCTGCGCCGGGAACAGCCGGTGCACTGGTGCAAGGCCAGCGAATTCGGCCCCTATTGGTCGGTGACCCGCTACCAGGACATCATGGCGGTGGACACGAACCATGCGGTGTTCTCGTCCGAGGCGGCGCTGGGCGGCATCACCATCCGCGACGCCCGTCCGGACCTGCGCCGACCCAGCTTCATCGCCATGGATCCGCCGCGCCACGACGTGCAGCGCAAGACCGTCAGCCCGATCGTCGCGCCGCAGAACCTGGCGCTGATGGAGCCGATCATCCGCGCGCGGGCGGCGAAGATCCTGGACGAGCTGCCAGTGGGCGAGACGTTCGACTGGGTCGACCGGGTCTCGATCGAGCTGACCACCCAGATGCTGGCGACCCTGTTCGACTTCCCGTTCGAGGAACGGCGCAAGCTGACGCGCTGGTCCGACGTGGCCACGGCCCTGCCCGCGCCCGGCGGCATTGTCGAGACGGAGGACCAGCGCCAGGCCGAGCTGATGGAATGCCTGGCCTACTTCACCCGCCTCTGGAACGAGCGGGTGAACGAAGCGCCCCGGGGCGATCTGGTGTCAATGATGGCCCTCGGCGAGGCGACGCGGAACATGACCCCGGACGAGTACCTGGGGAACATCATCCTGCTGATCGTCGGCGGCAACGACACCACCCGGAATTCGATCAGCGGCGGGCTCTACGCTCTGAACCAGTTCCCCGACGAATACGACAAGCTGCGGGCAAACCCCGAGCTGATCGCCAGCATGGTGCCCGAGATCATCCGCTACCAGACCCCGCTCGCGCACATGCGCCGTACGGCCCTGGAGGACACCGAGATCGCCGGCCAGGCGATCCGGAAGGGCGACAAGGTGATCATGTGGTACGTCAGCGGCAACCGCGACGAGACGGCCATCGAGAACCCCGAGGCCTTCATCATCGACCGGGAGCGCCCACGCCAGCACCTGTCGTTCGGCTTCGGCATCCATCGTTGTGTCGGCAATCGCCTGGCCGAGCTGCAGCTCAAGATCGTCTGGGAAGAGATCCTCAAGCGCTTCCGGCATATCGAGGTGGTCGGCCAGCCCAAGCGGGTCCGCTCGAGCTTCGTCAAAGGCTACGAAACCCTGCCGGTCCGTATTCACGCCTGAGGGCGGCTCGAACGGTCGCGGCGCGCAGCGCATGCAACCGCCTTCCCTTCGCGGCGGGCTTCCGGGATGCTGCCGGCCGCTCAATGAGTCGAGGGAATAGCGATGAAGACCCGGGCCGCCGTCGCCTTCGAGGCCAAGAAACCGCTGGAGATCGTGGAACTGGACCTGGAGGGTCCGCGGGCCGGCGAGGTGCTGGTGGAGATCAAGGCCACCGGCGTCTGCCACACCGACGCCTACACCCTGGACGGGTTGGATTCCGAAGGGATCTTCCCCTCGATCCTCGGCCATGAGGGCGCCGGCGTCGTGGTGGAAGTGGGGCCGGGGGTGACCTCGGTGGCCGTGGGCGATCACGTGATCCCGCTCTACACGCCCGAATGCCGGCAGTGCAAAAGCTGCCTGTCCCGCAAGACCAACCTGTGCACGGCGATCCGGGCGACCCAGGGCAAGGGGCTGATGCCCGACGGGACCAGCCGGTTCTCGTACAAGGGCCAGACGGTCTTCCACTACATGGGCTGCTCGACCTTCTCGAACTACACGGTCCTGCCCGAGATCGCGGTGGCCAAGATCCGCAAGGACGCGCCCTTCGAGACCGCCTGCTATGTGGGTTGCGGCGTCACGACGGGGGTCGGGGCGGTGGTCAACACCGCTGACGTGGAAGCCGGCGCCAACTGCATCGTCTTCGGCCTGGGCGGCATCGGCCTCAACGTGATCCAGGGGCTTCGGCTGGTGGGCGCCGGGATGATCGTGGGCGTCGACCTCAACCCCGCGCGCGAGGAATGGGGCCGCCGCTTCGGCATGACCCATTTCGTCAATCCGAAGGACGTGCAGGGCGATCTGGTGACGCATCTGGTCGCGCTCACCGATGGCGGGGCGGACTACACCTTCGACGCCACCGGCAACACCACCGTCATGCGCCAGGCCCTGGAGGCCTGCCACCGGGGCTGGGGCGAGAGCGTGATCATCGGCGTGGCCGAGGCCGGCAAGGAGATCGCCACCCGGCCGTTCCAGCTGGTCACGGGCCGCGTGTGGAAGGGCACGGCGTTCGGCGGCGCGCGGGGCCGGACCGACACGCCGAAGATCGTCGACTGGTACATGGATGGCAAGATCGAGATCGATCCCATGATCACCCACAAGCTGCCGCTCGACCGGATCAACGAGGCCTTCGATCTGATGCATGCCGGCGAAAGTATTCGAACGGTGGTCGTCTACTGAGGTTCTCTGCGCGCACCGCGGGAGATGAGTGTTTGATCAATCTTGGATTGTCAGTCCTCTCCGGAAAGGTAAGGTTGTCCGGCTGGAGTTGATGGGGGACGCACGCCGGTGCGAGTTTCGACGGCGATCTCGTCCGCCTTCGGGTGGACGCGCGTACGGACGTTCGCACTTGCCGCGGGCCTCGGCAGCCTGATCGCGCTCACTCGGATTTCGCTCCAGACGGCCTTCGGTCCCGCCGCCCCCTTCATCCTGGCCTGGCCCGGAATGATGCTGGCGGCCTTCATCGGCGGCTTCTGGCCGACGATCTTCGTCGCGGGCGTCGGCTTCCTGGTGGGGCGGTGGGTGCTGGAGACCGCGGAGGCCCGTCCGATGGGCCCCGGCGCAATCGTCGTCTACGCGGCCTTCGCCCTCGCGTTCGCCGTCGCCGGCGGTGCGCGCCAGGGGGGACTGAGGCGCGCGCGGGACCAGGCGGAGCGTGTGGCGGACCTCCAGCGGCAGATGGTGCGGGTCTCGCGGCTGAACGCCATGGGCGAAATGGCCGGGTCGCTCGCCCACGAACTGAACCAACCGCTGACCGCGATCGCCAACTATCTGAACGCCGCCGAACAGCTGCTTGGCCGCGAGGACGTGCCGGCGGCCCGCGTGAACGAGCTGGTGCGCAAGGCGGGCGACCAGGCCGTCCGGGCCGGACAGATCGTGGCGCGGACGCGGGCCAGCCTGGACCGCGGCGAGATCGTCGCGGGGGAGGAGTCGGTCGCCGCGTTGGTGCAGGAGGCCGTCGAGGTCGCGCGGGCCGGGATCGCCCGGGACGGCGTGGCCATCCGCTACGAGTTCGACCGGACCGCCGATCGCGTCCTGGCGGACCGGATTCAGGTCCAGCAGGTAGTCCTGAACCTGGTCCGCAACGCCGTCGAGGCGATGGCCGAACGCCCTCGGCGCGAACTGAAGATCAGCGCCCTCGCGGCCGAGCCCGGTTTCGTCAAGCTCAGCGTCGCCGACACGGGCCCCGGCATCTCGCCCGAGGTGGCCGATCGGCTGTTCCAGCCGTTCGTGACCGGCAAGCCGGACGGCATGGGCGTGGGGTTGTCGATCTCGCGGAACATCGTCGAGGGTCACGGGGGGCGGATGTGGGTCGAAGGCAACGCCGATGGCGGCGCGACCTTCCATTTCACGTTGAAGCGCGCGGGGCGGGAGGCCTGATATGACGCTGGGGGGGACAGTCCACATCATCGACGACGACGATGCGGTGCGGGATTCGCTTGTGACCTTGCTGGACGCGTCGGGGTTCGCCGTCAGCGCCTATGCGTCGGCCGCCGCCTTCCTCGATGGGATCGAAAGAGCGGCCAGCGGCTGCGTCGTCACCGACGTCTGCATGCCCGAGATCAGCGGCCTTGAGCTGCTCCGCCGGCTGAGCGACCGGCTGCCGCAGTTCCCGGTGATCGTGCTGACCGGGGAGGCGGACGTGCCGACGGCGGTGGAAGCGCTCAAGAACGGTGCGTTGGACCTGATCGAGAAGCCGTACTCGGCCGAGACCATCGTGGCCGCCGTCCGCCAGGCCCTGACCCAGCTCGAGGCCCGCAGCGATCGGGACAGCCGCCGCAGCGAAGCGGCGGAACGGCTGGCGGCGCTGTCGGCGCGCGAGCGCGAAGTCCTCGACGGGGTCGTTCGCGGCCTCTCGAACAAGGAGATCGCCCGCGAGCTCGGCATCAGCCCTCGCACCGTTGAGGCCTATCGGGCCAACCTGATGATGAAGATGGGCGCCGACAGCCTGTCCGACCTCGTCCGAATGGCGATCGAGGCGAACACGGGCGGTTAGGCGGCCGCGTCCAGGGCCGCCCGCACGGCCTGGACAAGAACCTCCGCCGCAAATGGCTTCTCGATCACGGCGCGGGCGCCCTGGGCCAGGGCCTCCCCGGCCAGCGCTCGGCTGTTGCGCGCGGTGATCACCAGCACCGGCATGTGCATGTTCAGGGCCTTGAACGCCCGTAGCAGCTGCAGGCCGTTCATCTCGGGCATCTGGATGTCGGTGATCACGCACCCGGCCACGCCACGTTCGGCCTGGGACAGGAATGCCTGCGCCGTGGCGTAGGTCATGACCTCGAAGCCGTGCGTCTCCAGCATGATCGCCAGCGAGTCGCGCACCGCCTCATCGTCGTCGATGATATGCACAGCCGGGGGCGCCATGGCGTCGTGGTCGGCTTTCCTGGGCTGGGTGAACGCCGTTCAGGCGAGGAGCCCGGATCGTGACGTCAAACGCCGGTCGCTGAAATCCCGGGCGGTCACCTACGGGAAACTACGGTAGCCGCAGCCCCGCTCAGACGGCGCCGTCCTCGACGATCATCCGCGCGCCCTTCTCTGCGATCATCATCGTAGGCGAGTTGGTGTTTCCCGAGGTGATCGCCGGCATGACCGAGGCGTCGGCGACCCGCAGTCCCCCGATCCCGTGCGCCTTCAGCCGGGCGTCGACGACCGCGAGGGGGTCGGAGCCCAGGCCCATCCTCGCGGTTCCCGCCGGATGGAAGATGGTCGTGCCGAGCTGCCGCGCCGCGGTGAGAATCTCCTCGTCGCTCATTGCGGCGGAGCTCGGCCCCCGCTCACGGGCCCCGTAGCGTTTCAACGGCGGCTGGCCCGCGATCGCGCGCACCAGCCGCAACGACTCCACCGCGACGCGCTGGTCCTCAAGCGTCGCGAGGTAGTTGGGCTGGATCGCCGGCGCGGCGGCGGGGTCGGGGCTACGGGCATGGATGCCGCCCCGGCTGGTGGGGCGCAGGTTGCAGACGCTGATGGTTATGGCCGGGAAGGCGTGCAGCGGATCGCCGAACTTCTCCAACGACAGCGGTTGGACGTGGAACTGCAGGTTCGGCGTCGCATGCTCGGGCGAAGAGCGGGCAAAAGCGCCCATCTGGGACGGTGCCATGGACATCGGCCCCTTGCGGAAGGTCGCGTACTCCAGCGCCATGAGCGGCCGCCGCCACCATGACCTGTAGAGCGCGTTCATGGTCGGCACGCCGAAGACCTCGTAGATCGGCCGGATCTGCAGGTGGTCCTGAAGGTTCTCGCCGACTCCGGGAAGATGGCGCAGGGTTTCGATCCCCAGCGCCGCCAGCCGCGCGCCGTCGCCGACGCCGGACAACTCCAGCAGGTGCGGGGTTCCCACTGCGCCGCCCGCCAGCACGACCCCGTCCCGAGCTCTTGTCTCGAAGGTCTGGCCGCCCCGCCTCCAGCGCACGCCGACCGCGCGACCGCCTTCGATGAGCACCTTTTCCACGTGGGCGGCGGTTTCCAGGCGCAGGTTCGGCCGCCCCAGGGCCGGCTTGAGGAACCCGGCCGCCGCGCTCCAGCGCCGGCCCGCCCGCTGGTTCACCTGGAAGTAGCCGCTGCCGGCGTTGTCGCCGGTGTTGAAGTCGACCACGCGGGCCACGCCGGCCATCTCCGCGGCCTCGGCGAAGGCGTCCAGGACGCGCCAGCGCATCCGCGGATGCTCCACGCGCCAGGCGCCGCCCTGGCGGTGGTGCGCGTTCGGCGGGGCGATGTGGTCCTCCTGGTCGAGGAACAGCGGCAGGACGTCGTCCCAGCCCCAACCGGCCAATCCCCGCTGCCGCCAGCCGTCGTAGTCCGCGGCCTGGCCGCGCATGTAGATCATGGCGTTGATGGCCGAGCTGCCGCCGATCACCTTGCCGCGCGGATAGCGCAGGCTGCGGCCGTCCAGGCCCGGGATCGGGTCGGTCTCGAACATCCAGTCCGCGCGCGGATTGCCGATCGAGAAGAGGTAGCCGACGGGAATATGGAACCAGATCCAGTCGTCCTTGCCACCGGCTTCCAGCACCAGGACCCGACGCGAGAGGTCCGCCGACAGCCGATCGGCCAGCACGCAGCCGGCGGAACCGGCGCCCACCACGATGACGTCGGCGTCCTCGGAAGTGGAGATGGCCAGGATGCGGCTCCTCGTTCGGTTCGCTTCCCAGGCGTTCTAGCGGAGGTCGCGCCGGGCGCCCATCTAGGGGCGCCGGAGAGCTTAAGTGTCAGTCGCCGAAATCATTCCTTTCGCCCGGACCCCGTCCGCCGGGCGCGGCGCCCAGGGCGCCGACCCCATCCTCACCGTTCGCGCCGGCTCCGTCAGGGTTCGACACCAGGCCGCCATGTCGTTCGACCTGTCCTACGCCGGCGACCGGCCGATGCTGCTGTACGTCTTCCAGGCGCCGAGGTCGGTGGCCGAACAGGGGTGCCGGCCGGGCGCCTTCGCCCTGCTGAAGCCCGGCACGTCGCTGGAGATCCACCACCCCGAGCCGATGGAGGTGCTGGCCGTCGCCTACGATGGCGACCGCGATCTCGTGCTGGGTGACCTGGAGGATGTGCCGCGCGGCGCGAGCGACCCCGGCGTCCGCCTGCTGGCCCAGGAGATCCGCCGGGTCCTGCGCGACGAGGACGCCTCCGACCCCCGCTATGTGGAGACCCTGGCCGAGAGCCTGCTGGTGCGGGCCGCCGCCGTCGCCGCCTCGCCGCAGTCGGCCGCCGCCACCCGCGCGCTGACGCCGCACAAGCTGCGGCGCCTGACCGCCTTTATCGACGCCAACCTGGACCGGCCGCTACAGGTGGCGGAGCTTGCAGCGGAAGCCGGCCTCAGCCGCGCCCATTTCACGCGCGCGTTCCAGAGCGCGGTGGGCCAGACGCCTCATCGTTTCGTGCTCTCGCGCCGTCTCGAGGAGGTTCGGGTCGCGCTGGAGGCGACCGCGGACGACCTGTCGACCCTGGCCGCCCGCTACGGCTTCTCCAGTCACGCCCACATGTCGTCGGCCTTCCGCGCGGCCTACGGCGCCACGCCGTCCAGCTATCGGCGCAGCTTGGCTGCCGACGGGCCGCGGGCCCTGGCTGCTTCCTGAAACGCCGACGCGCCCGGAGCTGTCTCCGGGCGCGCTAGCTGCAACGAATGAAAGGCTCCGGCGCTCGCCCCGGGTGGGGGGAAGGGCGAGACGCCGGAGCGGGCCTCAGGCTGGGGGAGCGCTAGAGGCCGAGCTTGTAGCGGAAGCCCACGGTGACCGCGTTGGTGTGATAGTCGCCATCGAACCGGGTCGGGCCGGCGCCGGCCTTCACGTCGGTCACCGCCAGGTAGCGGTAGGCGATCTCGCCGGTGAGACGGTCGCTGAACGGATGGGCCACGCCGGCCTTCAGCTGATAGGCGAAGCCGGTGTCGTCCTCGCCGCGCGACTTCACCTGCGCCAGGCCGACGCCGGCGCCGACGAACGGCTGCCAGGCGCCGCCGCGGTTGAAGTCGTAGTAGCCGTTGAGGAAACCGCCGACGGTCGAGGTCTTGCCGGGGGTTGCGCCCTTGTTGTCGGCGCTGAGGTAGGCGATCTCGGCCTCGGCGCGGAGGTTGTTCGCGAATTCGCGCCCGACGGCGCCGCTCACGGCCCAGCCGGTGTCACCCTTGCGATCGGGTGTGGCGTCGAGACGGCTCTCGAACGATGCGCCGGCGTTGCCCTGGACATACCAGTTGGCGTCCTGCGCCGAGGCGGCGCCGGCGGCGAAGGTGGTCGCGGCGGCCACAGCCGCCAGAGTGAGAGACTTCATGTGGTTTTCTCCTTCCCCGGTTCGCCCGGGATTGATGGGAAGGAGTTGGGGCCGTCGAGGGCGCGTCGCTTCCACGCAACGCGCGGACTTTCAAAGCTGTGCGGAAAAGCGCTGCGGCGGCGAGGGCTCGCGCCTTCGGGATTGCGCGCGGGCCTCGATTCCAGGTGAAACAGCTTGGCTAATCCCCCATCTTTCGCCATGCCGCGGGGAGATAGACGCGCGTTCGGCCGCGAGACTTGAGGAGGAAATCACTTGGCGCCTTCCGGGCCGTCCAAGAAAGCTGCGGAGGACGGCCCGCTGGTCCAGGCGTTCTTCGAGAAGCGCGAGAGCCTTCTGCTGTTCCTCGCCTCGCGCACGCGCTGCATGGCCACCGCCGAAGACCTGATCCAGGATCTCTACCTGAAGCTCGCCGCGATGGACGCCGGGACCGACGTTCGCGCACCCTCGGCCTTGCTCTACCGCATGGCCGCCAACCTCATGATCGATCACGTGCGCAGCACCCAGCGGTCGTCCCGGCGCGCCGGCCAGTGGAGGATGGAGACCCGCGCCATGCTCTCCGGCGAGGATATCGTCGAGGAGCTTCCTGCTGACGAGGTGGTGGTCGCCAAGCAGCGCGTCCGCCAGCTCGCCGAGGCCGTGGCCGCGCTGCCGCCTCAGATGGGGCGGGCGTTCCGGCTCCATAAGCTGGAAGGGCTGAGTCAGGCCCAGACCGCCCAAGCGATGGGCGTCTCGGTGAAGATGGTCGAGCAGCACATCCAGGCGGCGATCCGCAACCTCTCGCAGAGGCTGCGGTCATGACCGGCAGAGAATTTTCCGGCGCGCCTAGGGGCGGGGGCGGGCGGCGCCGTCTCATCCGCTGTCCAGCGCTGTTCGCCTGGACTGGGTGGACGGTCCGATGAGCAGCATGGCGACGCAGGAGGAACGGGCGATGGCCGACGCCGCCGCTTGGCTCGCGCGCCTGCAGCGCGACGACGTCACCGAGCGCGACGGCCTCGACTTCGAAGCCTGGCTCGCCGCGGCGCCGGCGCATGCGGCCGCCTACCGGCGGACCCTGGCGATGTGGCACGAGTTCGAGGGCTGCGCTGACGACGTCCTGACCGAACTGACGACCCAGGCGCGCCACGAAACCCTGCGGCGGGCGCCGACCCGGCGCGGATGGCTGATCGGGGCTGGTGGCGCGGCGCTCGCGGCCACTCTGGCCGTGGCTGTCGTGCCGGGCCTCGTCACCGAACCCCCTGCCGAGACCTTCGCCACCGGCAAGGGTGAGCGGCGCAAGATCACGCTCGACGACGGCTCGGTGATCGACCTCAACGCGGAGACGAGCCTCAGCGTGCGGCTGACGCGGTCCGCGCGCGAGGTGACCCTGGCGGACGGTCAGGCCATCTTCGACGTGACGCACGATCCCGGCCGGCCATTCACCGTGGCGGCGTCGGGCCGCCTCGTTCGCGTCGTTGGCACTCGGTTCGACGTCCGCAGCCGGCATGGCGAACTGGCGGTGACCGTGGCGGGTGGCAAGGTCCGGGTCACGCCGGCGACCTCTGCGGCCTCTGGTCGCGCCTTTCTGCTCACGCCGGGCCAGAGGCTCGAAGTCGACCGCGCAGGCGTGGAACAGCTGAGGGCCGTCGACCCTGAGGAAGCGCTCGGCTGGCGCATCGGCCGGCTGGTCTATCGCGCCGAACCCCTGGCGAATGTCGTGGCCGACCTGAACCGGCAATTCGAGCACCAGATCGAGATTTCCGACCCCGAATTGGGCCGGATGCCCATCACCGGAGTCATTGTCGTCGATGATCAGGCTGCGGTCATGGCGCGCCTGACCCTGATGCTCCCCGTAAGATCAGTGCCGTCCGAGCGGGGCCTGCTGCTTCTTCGGAAGTAAATTCAAAGGCCGGAGCGGAGCCGACCCTCCCGAGGCGTTGCTCGGCCGCGTCCTTGCCTTCGGCAAACTCAGCAATCGGAACCAGGTGCGCCAGACGCGCTCCGGCGGCCGGTCGCCCGCACGGATGATGCTTTCGGCGGCGACGTGATTTTTTTCGTGGCGACCTAGGGGTCGCCGCGCGGCGTGACGTCTCCCCCGCGACCTATCGCTTTCTGGAGAAGCAGGGTCGGAAAATCGCGCCGTGACCCGGCGCAACAGTCAGATGCGGCGCGCGTTCCGAGCCCACGGTCGCGCCGGGTAAGGCTGAGCGCGGCCCTGGCGGGAGAGCGTCCAGGGCCGCGCCTCTCCATGCGTCACAATGCGGATTTGGCCGAAACAGCCAAGGATGTTAACGTGCGCCTGTTGATCGCGGCCGGCTCGGGCCGCGCACACAGGCGCGTACTGGTTCTCCAGTCCGGTTTCGCGCACGAGACCACCGCCCCGGCCTGAGGACGTCACACCTCGGCCGGGGCTTCTTCGTTCTGGGGCCGCCCCCCACACAAGCAGCGCTTGGCTGGACGGAAGCGAATTGGAGTCGAAGGCGTGAAGCTGCCGACGTGGGGCCTTTGGCTATTGGTGGCAGGCTGCTTGGTCTTCATCGCGATCGCGAATCCGATCAGCCGCTTGTTCATCGCCTGCTACGGCTTCGGAGCTTGCCTCTAGCGCTCCACAAGTCTGAAGCGTCGGGCTGTTGTGGCGGTGAGAGAGGGATTCGAACCCTCGATAGAGTTTCCCCTATACACGCGTTCCAGGCGTGCGCCTTCAACCACTCGGCCACCTCACCACACGCCGCGCGGGGGAGTGGGGCCCCGGCGGAAGGCGGGCATATACCGTCAGGAGGTCTTCGGGGGCAAGCGGCGGTTCGTCGCCTGCTGCAAGCGGGTCGGATCGAACAGCGACCGCCCTTGAGCCGCGACCAAGCGGGCTTCGAGCCGGCGGGAGTCCGCGCGCCAGCGGGCGAGGCCGCCCGCGGCGCCGGGATCGCCCTCACGCACCGCCGCCTGCAGGCCCTGGAGGTTCAGGTCCGCTGCGCGCAGGCGGGCGATCTCCCCAGGTTGCCCGGCATATCGCTCGTCGATCAGGAACAGTCGGGCGCGGGCGGCGCCGATCATCAGGACGGTGGTCGGGCGGTCCCCGGCGGCCAGTGCGGCTTCGGCGACGGCGACGGCGCGACGGGCATCGTCCAACAACCGGCGCGGAGAGACGGGCTCGCGGGGCATGCCGGGGCAGGCCGCCGGATCCAGCGCCCGGACATAGTCGGCCAGGCCCTGCAGCACGGCGGCCGGCGGCTCGCGGCCGTCGAACTCCTCCACGATCAGGCCGCGGATGAACCCGGGCAGGTCGGCGGCCGCCACCTTCAGCGCCGACCGCGGGCCGGAGAGGTCGGGGATCGGTCTCGGGTCGTGGACGCCGTTGCCCCGACGGCTGGAGAAGAGGGAGAGGGTGACGTCGGCGGTGCCCGGCTCGCCCGAGGCGCCGGGAAACTGGAAGTCGGGGTTGCCGCGGCCGGCGCGGTGGCAACTCTCGCACGACAGGCCGGCGCGCGCCGCCTGGCCGCCCAGCAGCAGGGGCGTGCGAAAGGCCGCGCGGCCGATTTCCACCGACCGCGCCGCCGCCGGCTCGGCGGGGGCCTTCAGGCATTCGGTCGGCTGGGTCGCGAAGATGCGCACGGCGTCGTCGGTCGGCGGAACCCACGACAGGGCCTGCAGCGGCGGCCGGGAATCGGCGGCCAGGGCGGTGGCCGCGCCCGTGAACGCGATCGCGAGCCCTAGAGCCCGGGCTCGCCGCCGGCGTCGATCCAACGGCGCAACTCCTCGGCCTCGGCGCAGCCATAGGCGCAGATGCGGTCCAGGGCCGCCAGCATCAGGCGCGCCCCGGCCACGTCGCCCCGTTCCACCTTCAGCTCGCCATAGTATTCGGTGGCGCCGCGATGGGCGGGCGCGACGGCGAGCGCCTGGCGATAGTAGCTCTCGGCCCGATCGAACCGGCCCTTCTTGCGCCAGGCATAGCCCTGGTAGGTGAGAATGTCGGGATGAGGACCGAAGGCGGCGCGGGCCGCGTCCAGCGAGGCCAGGGCCTCGTCGTAGCGCTTCTCGTTGATCAGGCCGACCGCCTGCACGTAGGCCTGGTCGCCGGCGGCCGCGAACAGCAGGGAGCCGCCCTCCAGCGCCGCGCTGGGCTGGCCGGCGGCGGTTCCGCCCGCCAGGGCCTTCTCGACCTCGGCGGTCAGCGACTGCAACGTCGCCGCGTCGCAGCCGGCCCCGCAATCCGCGGCCTTGGCCTTCAGCCAGGCGAGCTGTTCCTGCGCCTTGGGGTCCTTGAGGTTGGCGAGCGCCATGCCGAGGCCGGCGCGGCTGGGCAGGTCGTCGGGCGACAGCTTGACCGCCCGCTCATAGGCCTTTCGCGCGCCCTTCCAGTTTTGGGCGCCGGATTGGGCCACGCCCAGCAGCCGCCAGCCGTCGACGTTCTTGGGCGCCGCGTCGGTCACCCGCTGGGCCGCGCGGGCGGCCGCCTTGTAGTCCTTGGCCTGGATCGAGGCGACCGCCTTGGCGTATTCCTCGGCGGGGTCGTAAGCGGGGGCCGAGGCTGAAGGCATGGCCATTCCGGTCCCCCCGCCGCTGCCGGCGGCGAACGCTCCCGCGGTGGTCAGGCCGGCGACCGCGCCGGCCAGCAGCATGATCCTGAGCGACCGCATCGCGCATCCTCCTCACAAGTGTGGTTCGCGTGTATGCCGGGCCATGTCGCGCCGCTTCAACCCGGCTTGGCAAGATGCAAAACTGTGTTCGTTCGACGATCTGCCGGCCGATCCAGATTCCGGAGGCGCGCATGCTGTTCAAGACGTCCGACGGAGCGTCGGCCCCGTGACCCGCGATGAGCTTCACGCCGCGTGCATGGGCCTTCCCGGCGCGCACATGGACGTCCAGTGGGGCGACGACCACGTCTACAAGGTGGCGGGCAAGATGTTCGCGGCCACCGACGGCGCGTGTTCGAACCTGTCGTTCAAGGCCACCGATATCGCCTTCGAGGCCCTGGTCGAGGCCGGCCGGGCGCGCCCAGCGCCCTATCTGGCGCGAGCCCGGTGGGTGATGCTTGACGACCTGGCGGCGCACGACGCGGCGGAGGTGGCGGACTGGGTGCGGACCGCCCATGGGCTGGTGGCGGCCAAGCTCACCAGGAAGCAGCGGGCCGAGATCGGGCTGTGACGCCGCAGGAGATCCAGGCCGTGGCGATGGCGTTGCCGGACGCGACGCGGATCACGCTCTGGCGGCGGCAGGACGTCTACAAGGTGCGCGGCAAGGTGTTCGCCATCTGCGAGGCCGATAGCCTGTCGTTCAAAGCCACCGAGATCGCCTACGAGGTGCTGACCCGGGAGGGGCCCGGGCGGCCGGCGCCGGGATTCGTCCCGGGCCACTGGGTCAATATCCCCTTGTCCGGGCTGGAGCGGGACGAGACCGCCGGATGGATCGAGACGTCGTACCGGCTGGCCGCGGCCGGCCTGACGAAAGCGGCGCGTCGGGAGCTGGGGCTGGGATGACGCGCGAGGAGATCCAGGCCGTGGCGATGGCGTTGCCGGCGGCGACCCATGTGATCCAATGGGGCGGGTCCGACGTCTACAAGGTGGGCGGCAAGGTGTTCGCCGTATGCGGTATCGCCAATGGCTTGGCCTTCAAGGTCAGCGAGATCGGCTTCGTGGTGCTGACCGAGGACGGCGGGCCGGGCCGCCAGGCGCCCTATTTCGCCAAGGGCCACTGGGTGCTGGTGGACATCGACGAGACCGACATCGAGGACGCGGCCGGCTGGCTCGCCACGTCGCACGGCCTGATCGCCGCCAAGCTCACGAAGGCGACCCGGGCGGAGCTGGGGCTCTAGCTTCCAGCAGTCGGCGGAACTCGTGGATCGCCACCGCGGCGGGCGAGCTGCGCTGGCGCCAGAACAGCAGGGCGACGGCGCCCAGGGTGGCGGTCATGAACGCCCAGGGGCCGAACAGCCATGCCGCCGCCGCCAGGGCGAAGTAGTAGCCCCGGACGCCTGAGTTGAACGAGCTAAGGGCGGGATTCAGCAGCCGCGCCAGCAGCGCGCCATAGGTCGCGCGCTGGTCCTCGGCCAGGGGTTCGGGCGTCGCCCCCAACGCCGCGAGGCAATAGTTGAGCTGGCGGATCGACCAGATGAAATCGAGCAGCCCGCGGGCCAGGGCGACCAGCACCAGCGCCAGCTGCATCTCGAAGAGCATGCGCGAGGAGGTTCTCACCACCTCCAGCGCCGAGACCGAGCGAAAGGTGCTGTCGCCGCCGAACAGAGCGCCCGCGGCCGCGGCGATCAACAGCAGGTTGGACGAGGCGAAGAACGACGCCGAGTTCAGGGCGTGGCCCAGAAGCTGGCCGTCCATCAGCCGCACTTCTCGTCCGGTCATCTGGGTCATCCAGGCCGTGCGAATGACGGTCATGTCGGTGTTGAGGACGCCGCCTCGCCGTTTGCCGAACGCCGTCAGCAGGGGTTCGTAGAACAACCAGGCCAGGGCGAAGACGCTAAGGGCGATGATGTCCAGAAGGGCCATGTCAGTCCTCGAGGATCAGGCTGTGCTTCCGATTGTCCGGCAGCAGGAAGATCATGAGGAACGCCACGGCCATACCCAAGGCCACATAGACGTAGAATCCGCTTTCCAGGCCGGCCCGCTTGAAGGCGAGCGCGATCGGCTCGGCCGTGCCGCCGAAGATGGCGGTGCCCGTGCCATAGGGCAGGGCGACGCCCAGGGCGCGGACGTTGGCGGGGAACAGCTCGGCCTTCACCACCGCGCTGACGGCGTTGTAGCCCGACATCAGGAACACCAGGGTGGCGACCAGCGCGAAGGCGACGAACGGGGACTGGGTTCCGGCGATGATCGAGAGGGCCGGATAGGCCGCAAGGGCGCCGCCGCCGAAGGCGATGAACAGGGTGGCCTTGCGTCCCCAGTGGTCGCTGAGCCAACCGAAGAACGGCAGCGCGAAGAGATACACCACCAGGGCGGCGGCTGTGATGCCGGTGGCCGTAGGCCCGGGGAAGCCCGAAGTGCCGGTCAGGAACTTCGGCATGTAGGTGGTGAAGGCGTAGAAGGCGAGCGAGCCCCCGGCGGTGAAGCCGAAGATGGTCAGGGTCTGCTTGGGGTAGCGCATGAACAGCATCATCGTCCGCGCCCGCTCGGCGCCGGAGGCCTTTGAGACCTCGTAGGACTGGCTCTCGTCCATCCGGCTCCGGATCCAGAACACCACCACCGCCATGGCCGCGCCGATGAAGAACGGAATGCGCCAACCCCAGCTCTCCAGGTCCGCCGGGTCCATCGTGATCTGCAGCAGGCTGAGGATGCCCAGGGCGATGAGCTGGCCCATGACCATGGTCACGAACTGGAAGCTGGACCAGAAGCCGCGGCGGCGCCGGCCGGCCATCTCGGAAAGATAGGTGGCGCTGGCGCCGTACTCGCCGCCCACCGACAGGCCCTGGAGGATGCGCGCGACCACCAGCAGGATCGGGGCGGCCACGCCGATGGTCTCGTAGCTGGGCAGGACGGCGATGATGAGCGAGCCGCCGCACATCAGGCTGACCGCGGCGGTCAGGGCGGTCTTGCGGCCGGCGTGGTCGGCGTAGAGCCCCATGAGCCAGGCGCCCAGCGGACGGGCGAAGAAGCCCACCGCGAACACGGCCATGGTCTTCAGAAGCCCGGCGAGATCGTCGTCGCCGGGGAAGAAGTGGTTCGAGAAATAGACCGCGAACGCCGAATAGACGAACCAGTCGTACCATTCGACCAGATTGCCGGCCGATCCGCCGAGGATGGCCCTGAAACGCTGAGCAGCCGTGAGGCCTGGGGTGGCGACCCCCGGCGGGATCTGGGCCTCGGCCCCGGTCTCCGTCGCGGTCATGCAGTCTCCCCCAGCTCGACTTTTGAGGCCGATGCTAGGGGCAGCCGCGGACTACGCCAACGTCAGATCCGTCCCATCACTACGAGGATGATGACGATCACGAGCACCAGGCCTAGGCCGCCGCTCGGGAAATATCCCCAGCTACGCGAATAACCCCACGAGGGCAGCGCGCCCAGCAGGAGCAGGATCAGTATGATGATCAGAATGGTCCCAAGGGACATGGCGCTCTCCTCCGGTCCCCCGACCTCGACCGCATCGAACGCGAATGGTGAAGGTCGGGTTCCCTGCGGGCGCCGTTCGCTAGTCCGCTGCGTCGGCCGTGTGCAGGCGGTGCTCGCGGTCGGTGGACTGCAGCGCATACATGATCCCGATCCAGCCGCCCTTCACGCGAGGCAGGACCAGGAGCGTGAGCGCGGTCAGCGCGCCCAGGATGATGGGCAGGGAATAGAGCGGCGAGGTTTCCCAGACGACGGGGAAGAACAGCATCGGCGCGACGATCAGGTGCCCCACCAGCAGGATGGTCAGATAGGCCGGGCCGTCGTCGGCCGGATAGCGGGCCAGATCGTGGCCGCAGGCCTCGCAGGCCGGCTGGACCTTCAGATAGCGGCCGAACAGGCGACCCTTGCCGCAGCACGGGCAATGCTGTGACAGGCCCCGGCCGATCGAGCGGAACAGCGGATGGTGGAATTCGGCCATGGCGCCCATATGCGCCCTCGCCGCGCAGGGGGGAAGGCCCCGGGGGCCTTCCGCCGCACCCGACCTACTTCTTGGCGTCTTCCGCCGCGCCGGTCACCGCGCGCCCGGCGGCGGAGGCGTCCTTGCCGATGCCGGAGACGGTGTTGCAGGCCGACACCAGGAGGGCGGCGGCGGCGGCGGTCAGAACGATCAGCTTGCGCATGGGAAGAACCCCTCTCGAATGAGCCTTAGGTCTCTTGCGCCGTCTATCTAGTCAAGCTTGCGGCGGATGGAGGCCCGGCTCGGCCGGCTGG
>NZ_LSJI01000022.1 GCF_001557235.1 Phenylobacterium sp. CCH9-H3
CCCCCGCCCTGGTCGCCAGGACCGATATCGGCCACCACGTCGACCAGTACCTGCAGATGACCCCCGTCGGCCGCATGGTCTGGGTCGCCGATCCGGCCTCGGCGACCCCGTTCGCCTCGATGCGCGAAGCGACGCGGATGAGCGCGCGCCTGCCGGCCAGCCTGAGGGCGTTCGGCCTGCCTCGCGAACCGGAACTCGCGCTGGCGCAGGCCCACTGACCCATCGGTTCGGGGATCTGAACGCGGCGCGCTCTCAGGCTCCGCGCCCGGAGGCGATGGACGCGAGCCTAGTCTCGCCATTCGGCCAATAGCTGGCCGTCCGGTGTCTCGAACGCGACCCGATCGAGGGCTACCGCGTAGATGCAGATGGGCCGATGCTCCGGCGACTCGCTCCAGCAGCGCACGGCGCCGCCCGTCGGGAAGGTGGCCAGCCGACCCTCCAGGACGAGGCTGTACGACGCGGATAGCGGGAGCGGCTCGTCGTCGGGCGCTTTCCGGACGAGTTCGTAGGGCCGCTCGGCGCGACGTCGCAGCCGCGAGGCGCCCACCTCCGAGATCGTCGCAAGTCCCAAGGTCTGGGGCGAGGGCGGGGTAGGCGTGGCCGACGCGGGCCGGTCCCTGCGCGGCGGGCAGGTGTCCGTGCGCGTCCAGGGCCGCGGAATCCAGAAGGTCTCAAGGGCCTCGATGGCCTTGGCGTCAGGCGACTGCGCCACGAGGGGGTGGTGGGCCAGGTCGACCGGTCGCGCGACCAGCTTGAGCGTGCGGCGCTCCGCGTCGACCTCATAGTACGCCTGGGAGGAGCCGCCGCCGATCCGCGGCCCCTCGCAGCCAAAGGGTATCCGGACGCTGAAGCGGCGGTCGACAAGCGGGTCGCGTCCTGTCGTCGAGGCCTCTCCTGAGGCGAGCGCGCCCGCGGCCCTGGCCTGCGCCTCCAGGATGAGATCGGTTCGGCTCAGTGGCGGCGGCGTGGTCTTGACGGGGGGCAGGACGGCGGCGACGGGTGGCGGTGTGTCGGGCGCCGCGGCGACCGGCCCGGCGGGCGCCGGCCTGGATGGCGCCCGCCAGGTCGTCCAAAGGACAAGCCCAACGACGCCAACGATCGCCAGCAAGACCAGAAGGCCGAGGCGGCCACGAACACCACGTCTGTTATCTGCCATGCGCCCATAGTAGCAGACGTAACGCCGGAGCCGCACGGTGGCGGCGCAGCCAGCCGGGAGTTTTCGCCATGACCGTACTCGAGCCGAAGGTCGCCACTGTGCGATGACGCTCCCCCAGGCCATCTCGCTAGCGGTTCTGCTCCTGGTGGTCGCCGCCCTGATCCAGGGGAAGGTGCGGGCCGACGTGGTCGCGCTGTCGGGCGCGGCGGTTCTGCTGGCCACGGGCACGCTGCGGCCGGCGGAAGTCCAGAGCGCCTTCGCGAGTCCGGCGATCATCGCCCTCGCATCCCTGTTCGTGATCGCCTACGCGATGGAGATCTCGGGCCTTCTCGACCTGATGATCCGGATCGGCGGCCGTCTGTGCGCCCGTATCGGCGCGGCGGGTATCTGGATCATGATCGTCTTCTGCGGAGCCGCCTCGGCGTTTCTGAACAACACGCCGATCGTGGTGCTCGCCGCTCCAGTCGTGCGCGACGTCTCCCGGGCCATCGGCGCCTCGCCACGCCGATTCCTCATGCCGCTCTCATACGTGACGGTGCTCGGGGGATGCTGCACCCTCATCGGGACCTCTACGAACCTGCTCGTCAACGACATGGCTCGCAGCGGGGGACAGCCCGCGTTCGGGCTCTTCGAGATCACCGGGCCGGCTTTGGTCGTGGCCGCCGCGGGCGGCCTGTACCTGCTGGTGTTCGGCGCCCGTCTCATGGGCCGGGATCCGGGGGGCGACGACGTGACCATTGAGGCGGCCCTGAAGACGAGCGAGACGCGCCACGCCGACGTCTCCGTCGGCGACCCGCGCCTGTTCGCCGGCCACCGGCCGTTTCAGCCCCGCAAGGCGATCGTCGCGCTCGCGGTCTTCGTCGGCGTCGTCGCGGTCGCGGCGGCGAACCTCGCTCCCATCGCGGCGGCGGCCTTCACAGGCGCCGTCGTCCTCATCCTGCTGAGGATCATCACCGCCGAAGAAGCCTATAGCGGCATGCGTCCGGAGATCCTGCTGCTGATCGCCGGGATGGTCGTGATCGGCATCGCGCTCGACGTCACCGGCCTCGCCGCCGCGTCCACCGACGCCCTCATCGGGGTCACCCGCGACCTCAGCCCCTTCTGGGCCCTGGTCCTGCTCTATGGCGGGACGCTCTTCCTGACCGAGGCGCTTTCCAACGCCACGGTAGCGGTGCTGATCACCCCCGTGGCGGTGGCCCTCGCGGAGAGCCTGGGCGTCAGCCCGAGACCGTTCCTGGTGACCGTGATGATCGCCGCCAGCGCCGCCTTCGCCACGCCGTTCGGCTACCAGACCAACGTCCTAGTCTACGAGATGGGCCGCTACAGCTACATGGACTTCGTCCGCGTCGGCCTGCCGCTCAACCTGATCACCTGGGCGGCCGCCGTCCTGGCCATCCCCGCCTTCTTTCCGTTCTAGCGGCGGGCGACCGGTCCGCGAGCCGAAACAGGGCGCGGCGCCGTCGCAGAGCTGAACGAGCTAGGGAAAAAGATGGTGGATGCGACAGGGATTGAACCTGTGACCCCCTCGGTGTGAACGAGGTGCTCTCCCGCTGAGCTACGCATCCGCCGCAGGAAGGCGGGGGCTATAACCGACCGGCTTGCGCGCCGCAAGCGCCCAACAGCCGCACGCAGGCGTCGGGCAGTTCGTCGAAGCTGTGGATGAGGATGTCGGGGTCGAGGTCGGCCGCCGGGACCTCGGTGTAGCCGAAGCTGACCAGGATCAGGCCGGCCTTGGCGGCGCGGGCGGCGCCGGCGTCTGTGAAGGCGTCGCCCACCATGATGGCCCGGGCCATGTCGCCGCCCACCGCTTCGACCGCCGCCTGCAGGTGGCGCGGGTCGGGCTTGATCGCCGGGACGACGTCGGCCCCGATCACGGCTTCAAAGCGGCTGGCCAGGCCCAGCGTCTCCAGGAGCGCCACCGAAAGGTCCGTGCGCTTGTTGGTGCAGACGCACAGCTTGGCGCCTGCGGCCTTCAGGGTGTCGAGCGCCGCCTCGCAGCCCGGAAAGGGCCGGCTCTCGTCGGCGATGTGGTCCAGGTAGTGGGCGATGAAGCGGTCGAACAGGGGCTGCACGCGAGTGGGATGCAGGTGCTGGCCGGCCGCCTCGAACCCCCGCTCGATCAGCCAGCGCGCCCCGCGGCCGATGAATGGGCGCGCCTCGTCCAGGGGCAGGGCGGGCAGGCCCTCGTCCCCCAGCAGGACGTTCAGCGTGCCGATCAGGTCGGGCGCCGTATCGACCAGGGTGCCGTCGAGGTCGAACGCGACCACCGCGCCCCGCAGGAGATCAGCGGCCATGGGTGGCCGGGAAGGCGACGAGACGCGAACCGCTTTGCATGGAGACTCCCTGGCAGGACGGCGCGGAAGGCTAGCCCGCTGTCGCGCGCCGCCACAAGGCTTGCTAAGCGGTGGGGCGAACGAAGACTCGCTGACTGCCTTGGGAGCGCCGAATGACCGCCAGAGCCGCCGTGATCATGGCCGCCGGCCACGGCACGCGGATGAAGTCACGGACGCCCAAGGTGCTGCACAAGGTCGGCGGTCGCGCCCTGCTGGACCGGATCATCGACACGGTGCAGGCGGCGGGTTGCGAGCGCATCCACGTGGTGGTGGGCACGATCCCCGAGGTCCGCGACCTGGTTGTGAGGCGCCTGGGGGAGGCGGCCGTGGTGGTCCAGGACCCGCCCAAGGGCACGGGTCATGCGGTGTTGTGCGCGGAGACGGCGCTGGCAGGCTTCGACGGCGACGTGCTGGTGGTCAATGCCGACCCGCCGCTCTTGCAGGCCCAGGATCTGGAGCCCCTCTTCACCCTGCGCCAGAACGGCGCGGCGCTGGCCTTGCTGGCGTTCGAGCCGGTCGATCCGCTGCTGTATGGGCGGGTGATCCGCGGGGCGGACGGCCACGTCATGCGCATCGTCGAGCCCAGCGAGGCCAGCGATTCCGAGAAGCAGGTGCGGCTGTGCAACGCCGGCATGTACCTGGCCGGCCGCGAGGACCTGTTCCGCTGGCTCTCTCGGCTCACCGACGACAATCCGAAGCGGGAGTACTTCCTGACCGGCATCGTCGCCGAGGCCGTCGCCGAGGAGAAGCTGGTCCGCGCCCACGCCGCGCCGGAGACCGCCGTGATGGGCGCCGACACGCCGATGCAGCTGTCGCAGGCCGAGGCCGAGTTCCAGCGGCGGCGGCGCGCGCACTTCCTAGCCGAGGGCGTGGCCATGACCGCGCCGGAGACGGTGTTCTTCGCCTGGGACACGCAGATCGCGGCCGGCGCCACGATCGAGCCCTACGTCGTCTTCGCGCCGGGCGTGACGGTCGAGACCGCGGCGGTCATCCGGGCCTTCAGCCACCTGGAGGGCTGCGTGGTGCGCGAAGGCGCCCTGATCGGCCCCTATGCCCGCCTGCGGCCGGGCGCCGACATCGGCGAGGACGCCCACATCGGCAACTTCGTCGAGGTGAAGAAGGTGACGGTGGGCAAGGGGGCCAAGGCCAACCACCTGAGCTACCTGGGCGACGGCACGGTCGGCGCGGGCGCGAACATCGGCGCCGGGACGATCTTCTGCAACTACGACGGCTTCTTCAAATACGACACCCACGTGGGCGAGGGCGCTTTCATCGGCTCGAACTCGGCGTTGGTGGCGCCGGTCAGGGTCGGGGCGGGCGCCTATACGGGCTCGGGCTCGGTGATCACTGAGGACGTGGAGCCCGACGCCCTGGCCATCGGGCGGGGCAAGCAGGCGCAGAAGGACGGCTGGGCGGCGAAGTTCCGCAAGAAGATGTCCGAGAAGAAGGCGGCCCGGAAATGAACGACGCCGACGCCCAGAAGCGGGCGGCCGGGGAAGCCGCCGCGGCCCTCGTGGAAAACGGCATGGTCGTCGGCCTCGGCACGGGCTCGACGGCGGCGTGGTTCGTCCGCGCCCTGGCCGCCCGGGGCCTCGACATCGTCGGCGTGCCCACCTCGAAGGCTACGGCGGACCTGGCGGCCAGCCTCGGCGTCCGGCTGGGCGAGCTGGGCGAGACGCGGGCCATCGATCTTACGGTGGACGGCGCCGACGAGATCGGCCCGGGTCTGTCGCTGATCAAGGGCGGCGGCGCCGCCCTGTTGCGCGAGAAGCTGGTCTGGGAAGCCTCGAAGTCGTGCATCGTCATCGCCGACGCGGCCAAGACCGTGAAGACCCTGGGAAAATTCCCGCTTCCGATCGAGGTCGTGGCGTTCGGCCACAAGACGACGGCGCTGCGGATCTGCGACGCCCTCTCGGAATGCGAGATCGGTATCGCGCCGATGCTTCGCCGAAAGGACGGCGAGCCTGTAAGAACCGACGGCGGAAACCTTATCTATGACGCTCACTGCGGTCGGATCGAGGAACCGGCGGCCCTGGCGGCGGCGCTGAAGAGCGTCACCGGCGTCGTGGACCACGGGCTGTTTCTCGACCTCGCCGACCGCGCATTTGTCGGCACGCCGGACGGCGTCGTCGAGCTGGAACCTTAGGAGCTGCCGGTGGCGGACTACGACTACGACCTCTTCGTCATCGGCGCGGGCTCGGGGGGCGTGCGCGCGGCCCGCGTGGCGGCCATGTCGGGCGCCAAGGTGCTGGTGGCGGAGGAGCACCGCGTCGGCGGCACCTGCGTCATCCGTGGCTGCGTGCCGAAGAAGTTCATGGTCTACGCCTCGGAATTCTCGAAGCAATTCGAGACGGCGCGCGGCTATGGCTGGACCATCGGCGAGACCAGCTTCGACTGGCCCAAGTTCCTCATGGCCAAGGACGACGAGATCGCCCGCCTGTCCGGGATCTATGTCCGCAACCTGCAGAACGCCGGCGCCGAACTGGTGCACGGCAAGGCCTGGCTGGTGGATCGCCACACCGTCGAGGTCGAGGGGCGCGGCCGCGTCACCGCCAGGAAGATCCTGATCGCCACGGGCGGGCGGCCGTGGATGCCGCGCGACCTGCCGGGGATCGAGCATGCGATCACCTCGAACGAGGCCTTCCACCTCGAAGAGCTGCCAAAGCGGATCGTGATCGTGGGCGGCGGCTACATCGCCGTCGAGTTCGCCGGGATCTTCAACGGGCTGGGGGTCGAAACCACCCTGGTGCATCGGGGCCCCAACCTGCTGCGCGGCTTCGACGACGACGTCCGCGCCTTCGTGGCCGGCCAGATGGAAGAGCGCGGGATCAAGATCCGGCTGGGCGCCCAGATCGCGAACATCGAGAAGACCGACGGGGGCCTCGTCGGCGCCTGCGTCGATGGCCACAAGCTGAACGCCGACGTGATCATGTTCGCCGTGGGGCGTGAGCCCTACACCGAAGGCCTGGGCCTGGAGGCCGCCGGGGTGGCGCTGGACGACACCGGCGCGGTGAAGGTGGACGACTACTCGAAGACGAACCTCGATAACATCTGGGCGGTGGGCGACGTCACCAACCGGATCAACCTGACCCCGGTGGCGATCCGCGAGGGCCAGGCCTTCGCCCTGACGGAGTTCCACGGCCAGCCGACCCGCTTCGACCACGAGATGGTCGCCTCGGCGGTGTTCTCGCAGCCGCCCGTAGGGTCGGTGGGCCTGTCCGAGGCCGACGCGCGCCACCAGTACGGCCCCAAGATCGACATCTACCTGGCCAACCTGCGGCCGATGAAGGAGACGTTCTACGGCGGCCACACCCGCGCGCTGCTGAAGCTGGTGGTGGAGCAGGGGAGCGAGAAAATCCTGGGCTGCCACGTGGTGTCGCCCGACGCGCCCGAGATCATCCAGATGGCGGCGGTGGCCCTCAAGATGGGCGTGACTAAGCCTCAGTGGGACTCGACCTGCGCCGTGCACCCAACGCTGGCGGAGGAACTGGTCACCATGCGCGAGAAGCATCTGCCGCCGTCGCTCGGCCAGGTGGCGTGATCCCGCCGGGCGAAGGCTCTGCGGGGCGCCGCCGGTGAGCCTGGCGTCGGACCGCGATCCGCAGCGCGCCGGGGCCTGGAGCGCGGCGACGTGTTGCGGGTGGGTGCTCGTCGGCGCGGCGGCGCTGACGCCGCTGTTCGCGTGGCTGGGACCGCTGGGGTTTGCGCCGCTGCTGGGCCTGGCCGGGCTGCTGTGCTTGGGCCCGCTGCGGATCGGCCCGCGCGAGGCGCCGCTCGCGGTCGTGTTGCTGGCCGGCGTGGCCTGGGCGGCGTTCTCTACGTTCTGGAGCGCGCATCGGCCGTCCGAACTCGAAGACAGCGTCGCCCTCAAGCTTCTGCTGCAACTGCCCCTCTACTGGGCCGTCTGGGTTGCCGCCCGCCGCGCCGATCCAGCCCTCCGACGCCTGGCGCTCCGCATCTTCGCCTGGGGCCTGGCCGCCTATGGCGCCCTGCTGCTGGTGGAGGCCTTCACCGGCGCGGCGATCTACAGGGGTCTGCGCGATCTCATAGACGATCCGATCCGGCCCGATCTGGGCCGCAAGAACGTCGCCCAGGGCAGCTTCGTCCTGGCCCTGTTGTGGCCGGTCGCCGCGGTCGGCGGATATCGGGCCGGGGCGCCGGCGTGGCTGGCCGCGCCCATGGCCCTCGGGACGCTCTTGCTGGCCCACAATTTCGGATCGGACGCGCCGGTGCTGGCCGTCGGCCTAGCCGTGCTGGTCGGGGCGCTGGTCTGGATCTGGCCGCGGAGGGCGCCCAAGGGGCTGGCGCTGGGCGCCGCAGGCCTCGTGATCGCCATGCCGGTCCTGATCCTGGCCATGCTCCTGCTAGGCCTGGGCCGCGGCCTGCCGGAGTCGTGGGAACAGCGGGTCGGCTATTGGGGCTACGCGATCGCCCGGATCGCCGACCACCCGTTCCGCGGCTGGGGCCTCGACGCCAGCCGGGCGTTCAGTCCCCACATCCAGCTGCATCCGCACAACGGGCCGCTGCAGGTCTGGCTGGAGCTCGGCATGGTCGGCGCGGCCGTTGCGGCCCTGGCCTGGGCTTTCGTCTTCCGTCGACTCGCCCGGGACGCGCGGAGCCTGACCGCGGCGGCGACGGCGGGCTCGGCATCGGTCTATCTGCTGTTCGGCGTCGTCAGCTTCGGGGTCTGGCAGGAGTGGTGGCTGGCCCTGGCGGCGCTCGCCGCCGTGATCGCCACCCTCGCCGACGCCGAGGAGACTGCGGCAAGCTAGGCATCGACGCCCGGGGCCGTTCCGAGTAAAACGCCCGGCCCGCCGAACAACCGGCGGTTCCTGAGTGAAGACGATGACCGAACACTGGACGCCCGCATCCTGGAGAGGAAAACCCGCCAAGCATATCCCGTCCGACTATCCGGACATGGCCGAGCTTTCGCGTGTTGAGACCACCCTTCGCAAGATGCCGCCGCTGGTGTTTGCGGGCGAGGCCCGCCGTCTGAAGAGCCTTCTGGGCGACGTGGCGGCCGGCAAGGCCTTCCTGCTGCAGGGCGGCGACTGCGCCGAGAGCTTCAAGGAATTCGCCGCCGACAACATCCGCGACACCTTCCGCCTGATCCTGCAGATGGCGGTGGTGCTGACGTTCGCCGGGGGCAAGCCGGTGGTGAAGGTGGGCCGCATGGCCGGCCAGTTCGGCAAGCCGCGCTCCTCGCCGGTGGAAAAGATCGGCGACGTGGAGTTGCCGTCCTACCGCGGCGACAACATCAACGGTATGGAGTTCACGCCAGAGGCGCGGATCCCGGACCCGCAGCGCCTGATGCAGGCCTACAGCCAGTCGGCGGCGACGCTGAACCTGCTGCGCGCGTTCGCGGGCGGCGGCTATGCCGATCTCTACAACATCCACCGTTGGACGCTGGGCTTCGTGAACGACAGCCCGCAGGGCGCGCGATACCGCGAGCTCTCGGAGAAGATCAGCGAGTCCCTGACGTTCATGGCCGCTATTGGCGTGACCCCGGAAACGCATCCCGAGATGCACCGGGTGGAGTTCTTCACCAGTCACGAGGGCCTGCTGCTGGGCTTCGAGGAGGCGATGACCCGCGTCGATAGCACCTCGGGCGAATGGTACGACACTTCGGCCCACCTGCTGTGGATCGGCGAACGCACCCGCCAGCTGGACGGCGCCCACGTGGAGTACTTCCGCGGCATCAAGAACCCCATCGGGGTAAAGGTCGGCCCGACGCTGGAGCCGGACGAGCTCCTGCGCCTGATCGACGTTCTGAACCCGAAGGACGAGGCCGGCCGCCTGACGCTGTACGGCCGCTTCGGCTACGACAAGATCGAGCAGCGCCTGCCGGCTCTGTTGCGGGCCACTCAGGGCCGCAAGGTGGTCTGGGCCATCGACCCGATGCACGGCAACACGCTGACGGCCAACAACGGCTACAAGACCCGGCCGTTCGACCGGATCCTGTCCGAGGTGAAGTCCTTCGTCGACGTCTGCAAGGCCGAGGGGACGCATCCCGGCGGGGTGCACCTGGAGATGACCGGCCAGAACGTCACCGAGTGCCTGGGCGGCGCCCGGGCCTTGGCCGAGGGCGACCTGGCCGACCGCTACCACACCCACTGCGACCCGCGGCTGAACGGCGAGCAGGCCCTGGAACTCGCGTTCCTGGTGGCCGAGCGCCTGAAGGACGATCGCGTGGACCTGTCGCAGCGCGTGGCGGTCAACATCTGACGGCGACGGGCGCGGCCGTCTGGTCGCGCCCGCTGTGCCTTCGGAGCCACGGCCAAGCACGGACGGCTGATGGCGGCCAAGCTGGGCTTGCCCTGTTTTGGCGCCTGCGCCAGTCTCCCGGCCTCTTTGACAACCGGAACCTCTGCCATGGACCGCCCGGCGGCCCAGGAGCCTTCGCTCGTCCGCGCCGACCTTACCCAGCTCCTGACCCTGTCGGGGCCGGTGGTGCTGTCGCGCCTGGGTATCATGGCGATGGGGCTGGTGGATGCGATCGTGGTCGGCAACTATTCGGCCCGGGAGCTCGGCTATCACGCTCTGGCCTGGGCGCCGACCAGCGTGATCCTGACCATGGCCGTGGGCCTGATGGCTGGGGTCCAGGTCATGACCGCTCGCCGGATCGGGGAGGGGCGGCGCGACCTCACGGGAGCGGTGCTGCGGCGAGGGCTCGTTTACAGCTTCTGGATCGGCATCGTCTCGACGGCCGCCTTGCTGGCGCTCGGGCCCATCTTCCTGAAGTCCATCGGCCTCGAGCCGGACCTGGCCAATGGCGCCAGCCGGGCGCTGCTGGTCTTCGCCCTGTCGCTGCCGGGGTACACGATCAGCGTCGCGGCCAGCTTCTGGCTGGAGGGTCTGTCCCGGCCCGGCCCGGCCGCCTGGGCGATGTGGGCGGCGAACGTCGTCAACCTGCTTCTCAACCTGCTGCTGGTGCCCGGAACCTTCGACCTGCCGGCCCTGGGCGCGGTCGGCGGCGCCTGGGCGACCACGGGGGCCCGGACCTTCCTGGCGCTGGCCATGCTGACCTACATCGCCCGCATGCCCGAGGCCCGCGCCCTGGGCGTCTTTACCAAGCCCGAGATCGACCGGCCTGGCGCGCTGCAGCAGCGCCGGATCGGTTATGGGGCTGGGATCTCGAACTTCTTCGAGGTGGCGGCCTTCGCCAGCATGAACATCATCGCCGGCTGGATCGGCGGGCTGGCCGTCGCCGCCTGGGCCATCGTCCTGAACGTGGCGGCCATCGTGTTCATGGTGCCGCTGGGTCTTGCGACCGGCGCGGCGGTGCTGGTGGGCAAGGCCTATGGCGCCCGCGACCTCGCCGGCGTCAACCGCGCCGGCGCGATCTGCTTCGTCGTGACCTTCGTGTTCGGTGTCCTGGTGTCGCTGGCGATCTGGCCGACGGCCGAGCTGATCTCGCGGGGCTATACCCGCGATGCGGCCACCATCGCCATGGCCGCGCCGGCGCTGATCCTGTCGTGCCTGTTCTTCATCCCCGACGCCCTGCAGGTCGTCACGGCCCAATCGCTGCGGGCGCGTGGGGACGTCTGGCTTCCGACCACGACGCACCTGGCCAGCTACATCGGCGTCATGATGCCCCTGGCCTGGTACCTGGCGATCCCCATGAAGATGGGCCTGATCGGCATCACCTGGGCCGTGGTCGCCGCCAGCTTCCTGGCCTGCGGCTTCCTGATGACCCGCTTCTGGGTGCTCAGCCGCCGGCCGCTGTAGCACGTCGCAGAAATTTCATGCGCGCATCCGGCGAGTGACTTGGCGACGCAATCACAAGCCGATTAAGGGTTAACGCCTGTGCTGTTGGAGGCGTGAAATGAAGTGGTCGGCCCTTGCTCTCTGTTCCCTTGCGGTGATGTCGGCTCAGCCGGTTCAGGCGCAGGCGATCGCCACCCTGTATTCTGTGAACAGTTTCGACGACAACAATCTGACCCATTCGGGCGCTGGCCCCTCGGCAACCATCGAGGTTGGTGACATTACGGAGCATCCCGATCCAGGCCAGATCGGCGATAGGCATGCGCTGAGTGGCGTGGTCGAGGTCAACGCGTTGTACGACTTCGATCCTGAGGCGTTTGGCGAGCTCTACCTCACTTTCGACGTGCTCTCGGCCGGCGGCAGCTATCCGCCGGAGTACGGCCCGGACTTCGCCGACTTTGCGCCGGGCAACATCGACCGCCCGTTCTCGGGTGATATTCAGCTCTCGTGGTTCGGCTTGGCGTTTCCCGGTCAGTTCAGCTTCAACACCACCCCGATCACGAGCTTCTATGTCTCGGCGGGCACAAGCGGTGTCGGCTCTACGTTCAGCCTGCGGATCGATCAGGTGCTCGACGCGGTCCTGAATGGCCAGTACGGCGCCAACGAAGATGTCGGGTTCCTGCTGAGCAACGCTGCGGCTCCGATGGACACCGCCTGGATGTTCAACAACTTCCGCCTGACCCGTTCGGATCAGACGAACCTCGTCGAGGCGCCTGGCAGCGTGGTGCCTGAACCCGCGACATGGGCGCTGCTCATCCTGGGTTTGGGCGGTGTGGGTTCGGCCCTGCGCCGCGGCCGCCGGACGCTGGCGGCCTAGTAGCCGCCCGCGCCCAAGATCCACCCCTCTTCGCGCTCGGCGTCGAGGACGACGTCTGCCGCCGTCCCCTTCGGCGGTCCGAACAGGGCGGCCAGCTTGTTGGCCTCGTCCAGCCGGGCGAAGTGCTCGGCCGTGGTGCGCACCTGGGTCAGGTCCTTGACCTCGCCCGGGGCGCCCTGCGGCTTCAGCATCGACGGGTAGACCTCCGCGACCACCGCCTCGACGCGCGCGAGGTCGGCTTCGGTCAGAGTCTTAAAACCCGTCTCGAACGGCCAGGCCCGGATGGCCTGCTCGCCGCGGGCGAGCTTCAGCCGGCGCACGAAGGGGATGCCCAGGATCGCCTGACCGCCCACCGAGCCGTTGTAGTAGAGCTTCCAGATCGAAGCCGCGCCCTTGGCCGCGAGGTCCGCGTGGCGGTACTCGGGCAGGTCGCCCGGTCCATGCTCGCGCGTGCGCTTGGGCTGAAGGGTGGTCAGGGCGTCCTTGGGCGGGCAGCCCCAGAACGGGAACGGGCCGCCGGTCATGCGCCGGTTGACCTCGGAGCCGACGCCGAAGCGGTTGTTGGTGTTGTCGGCCTTGTCCTTGACCATCTTGTTGAGCTGGTCCCAGGTCGCGCGCCAGGGCTGCTCGCCGGGCAGGCTCAATGCCGCCGCGAAGCCACGCGGGAAGCCCAGCGGGAAGTCGAAGCCCACCAGCGCCCGCTCGCCGCGCTTCTTCAGGTCGTCGAGGATCGCATTGAGGCGCGTCTCAGCTTCCGCGCGCGTGGCCGGGTTGAAGCTCTCGAACGCCATGCGGAAGCGGATGTCGCGCTTCAGCACGCCGATCCAGATGGAGTCCGCCCCCGTGGTGGGCTTGGACGCCGCACTCCAGTCGACGATCACATAGGCGCTAAACAGGCGCGGCACGGCCGGGCTCCAGATACTGCAAGAGGGAGGATGAGGGGTTCTACGCCCTCATCCGCGCCGGTCCAACGCCCTTAAGCGAGCTTCACCAGCATCTTGCCCAGGTTCTCGCCCGAGAAGAGACCGATGAAGGCGTCGGGGGCCTTCTCGATTCCCTCGAAGACCGTCTCCTTCCAGGTGACCTTTCCGGCCTTCACCCACCCGGACAGGTCCTCGACGTACTTCGGCATCATGTCGAAGTGGTGGGAGACGATGAAGCCTTCCATGCGGATGTTCTTGCCGATCATCTGGGCCAGGTTGCGCGGCCCCGGCGGCGGCTCGACGGCGTTGTACATCGAGATCATCCCGCAGATCGCGAAGCGGGCGAAAAGGCGCGCGGAGTTCAGCGCCGCCTCCAGATGCTCGCCGCCGACATTGTCGAAATAGACGTCGATGCCGTCCGGCGCGGCCGCCGCCAGGGCGGCGCCCAGGTCTTTCTCGGCCTTGTAGTCGATCACGTGGTCGACGCCGATCTCCTTCAGGAAGGAGGCCTTCTGCGCCCCGCCGGCCGAGCCGATCACGGTGTGACCCTTGGCCTTGGCGATCTGGGCGACCATCGAGCCGACGGCGCCGGCGGCGCCCGACACGAACACCACGTCACCGTCCTTCAGCGCCGCGATCCGCAGCAGGCCGGCATAGGCGGTGAGGCCCGGCATGCCGGCCGCGCCCAGGAAGGCCTGCGGCGGCAGGCCCTGCGGGTCCAGCTTCTGGACCTTATCCGCGCCGGTGGTGAAGCCTTCGCGCCAGCCGAAGCCAGACTGGACGAGGTCGCCCACCTGCAGCGCCGGACTGTTCGACGCCACGACCTCGCCGATTGCGCCGCCGTCCATCACCTTGCCGAGAGCGAAGGGCGGGGCATAGCTCTTCACGTCGTTCATGCGCCCGCGCATGTAGGGGTCGACCGTCATCCACAGGTTCCGGACCTGGACCTCGCCCTCGCCCGGGGCCGGCAGATCCACGCTGGCGAGCTCGAAGTTGTCGGCGGTGGGCACGCCCCGGGGGCGGCTCTTCAGGCGGATCTCGCGGACGGTGGTCATCGGCTTCCTCTCCAGTCTCTGGTTTCAAACAGCTGTACGACTCCCGTCGGGTGGCGTCGAGGCCGCGGCGCGTGCTAACGGCCCGCCCATGAGCGAGACCTTGCGCGGCGGCGTGATCGGGGCGGGCGTTTTCGGCGGCTACCACGCGCGGCAGTACGCCCGGCTGGCCGGCGTCACCCTCGTGGGCGTCTACGACACCCACCCGGACCGGGCGGCCAAGGTCGCCATGCCGCTGGGTGCGCGCGCCTATGCCGACCTAGACGCGTTCCTGGCCGAAGTGGACGTGGTGACCATCGCCTCGCCCGCCACCCACCACGCCGATCAGGCTCTGGCCGCCATCGCCGCGGGCAAGGCCGTCTATGTCGAGAAGCCCATCGGCGTGAGCGTCGCCGAGGCGGACAAGGTGAGGGCGGCCGCGGCGGCCAAGGGCGTGTTCGTCGCCTGCGGCCACCAGGAGCGGGTCGTCTTCCGCGCCATGGGCCTGCTGGACGCCCCCGAGCAGCCGCTGAGGCTGGAGGCGCTGCGGCATGGACCGCCGTCGGACCGCAGCCGCGACGTCTCGGCGGTGCTGGACCTGATGATCCACGACATCGACCTGTGCCTCGCCATCGCGGCCGCGGAGCCCGTCACCGCCGAGGCCGAGGGCGCGCGGGGCCCCGATGGGGTCTGGGACGCCGTCCGCGCCGAGGTCAGTTTCGACAGCGGCTTCGCGGCGATCCTGGACGTCTCCCGGCTGGCGGAGGCCCGCCGGCGGACGATGCGCATCGTCTACCCTTCGGGCGAGGTCGAGATCGACTTCATGGCCCGGACCTTCCGCAACACGACGCCGTTCGCGCTCAATCCGGACTTCGCGGAGACCCCTGCCGCCAAGGATCCGTTGGGCGCCAGCGTCGAGGGGTTCCTGCAGGCCGTCCGCGGCGAGGCTCCCCGGCCCATCGTGACCGTGGACGAAGCCATCGCCGCCCTGGACCTGGCGATCGCGGTGGAACAGGCGTTGGAGGACGCCGCGTAACGGCGATAGGGTCCCGTCCCAAACGACCCGGGAGGCCCCCTTGCCCAGCGCGCACGACTACACCTTCGACAAGATCTCCGGCGGCGAGCTTCCGCTCAGCACGTTCAAGGACAAGGTCGTCCTGGTCGTGAACACCGCCTCGAAGTGCGGGCTCACACCCCAGTACGAGGGGTTGGAGAAGCTGTACTCCGACTACAAGGACAAGGGCCTCGTGGTCCTGGGCGTGCCCTGCAACCAGTTCATGGGCCAGGAGCCGGGCACGGAAGCCGAGATCGAGACCTTCTGCAGCACCACCTTCGGCATCGACTTCCCGATGACGGGCAAGGTCGACGTGAAAGGCGAGGACGCCCACCCCTTCTACAGGTGGGCCGAACAGGAACTGGGCGAGCCGGCCGTGCCCGTCTGGAACTTCCACAAGATCCTGATCGGAAGGAACGGCGAGGCGATCCGCGCCTTCGGGCCGCGCACCGAGCCGCTGGACGGCGAGGTCACCGGCGCCATCGAGGCGGCGCTCTGAGCGTGGATCCGATACCTGCGTCGCTGGAGCTCGTCGGCGATCCGTCCGATGCCATCTACGCGCGGCTGTTCGAGCGGTTTCCGGAGACGAAGGAGCGGTTCGACCGCGACGTCAGCGGCTCGATCCGGGCCGAGATGCTGACCATGGTCTTCGACTGCCTGATGAACCCGGCGGGGCCTTACCAGACGGGCCTCGTCCGGACCGAGCGCGTGAACCACGACGGCTTCGGCACGCCGGCCGAGGTGTTCGACAGCCTGTTCTGGATCGTGCGCGATGTCTGCCGCGAGCGCGCCGGCGCGGCATGGACGCCGGAGACCGACGCGGCGTGGACCGGTCAGATCGAGCGGCTGCTGGCCGCCTCGAAGTGATGGGAGCGCCCCACCGGCCGGCGGAGCGCTCCCGGGCTTCCGCCTAGAAGCGGTACTGCAGTTCGACGCCGTAGATGCGCGGCGGCGTCAGCTCGAACACCTGCGCCCCGTTCGGGAAGCGGTCGGACGCGACGGTGGCGCTGTTGTTGCGCTGCGAGGCGGCCACGGCGGCGGCGTAGCCGTCGTCGTTGAAGACGTTCTTCACGTAGGCGATCACAGTGTACTTGCCGTCGGTGGGGGTCCAGATGGCCCGCAGGTCGACCTGGTCCCACGAGGGCGCGGAGTTGTACTCCCGCTCGAAGACGTTGGCGTACGACTTCGACCGGTAGAGATAGGTGGCGCCGAGCGTCAGGTCCCCGGGCTCCATGTCGATCGTATAGGTCCCGTTGAGCGCCAGCTTGTGCTTCGGCGCCTGGGGCAGGGCGTTGCCGACGACGCTGACGGCGCCGGTGTTGATGTTGTCGTTCACGTCCACCAGGAGGACGCTCTTCTTGATCTTCGTCGGGTTGTAGCCGTAGTCCAGCGTCAGCCGCAGGGGCTCGGTCGGTCGCCAGATCACGCTGAGCTCGCCACCCTTCGAGACCGACTTCGCCACGTTCACGAACTGGGTGACATTGGTGGCGCCCACCCGCACGGCCACCGGCGCCTGCAGGTTCTTATAGTCGAGGTAGAAGAGGGCCAGGTTGACCTGCAGGTTGGCGCCGAAATTCTTCTTCAGGCCTGCCTCATAGGCGTTCACCGTCTCCTCGTCCGCCTTGGGGTCGGCCAGGAAGCCGCCGGCCGAGAAGCCGAACGCCTTGTAGCCGCGGCTGTAGCGGGCATAGGCCAGGGTGTCCGGGTCGGGCTCCCACTGCACGCCGGCCGTCCCGGTGACGGCGTCCGAGGTGTCGGAGAGGCCGCGGCTGGCCACGCCGTTGGGGCCGATGACGTACTGGCGGCAGACCTGCGCCGCGCCCGTGCCCGTACAGACCGACGGGGTCGACACGCCCTCGATCGGGCCGGCCGTGCTCTTGGGCGCCAGGGCGTCCGTCAGGTCCATGGCGCCGTTGCCGAGCCCCCCCAGAGGAGCCAGGGCGTTGCCGAGGCCAAGCGCCTGACCCACGGCCGGCAGGGCGGTGAGGTTGCCCAGCAGGCTGCCCCAGTTGGCCGCCGTGCCGGGGCCGAATGCGCCGAGGCCGAGGGCTGGATAGAGGCTCGGATAACAGGCGTCGGAGTTGCAGACGATCCGCCGGAACTCGGTGCCGAACTTCTTGTCCTTGGTGTAGCGCAGGCCGCCGGTGAACTTCACCGTCTCGGTGGCCTGCCAGTCGATCTGGCCGAACACCGCCTTGCTGCGGGTGGTGAGCCTGTAGTTGCCGGTGGACCAGATATTGTCGGGGTTGGGCGCGGCGCCCAGGATCGGAGTCTGCAGCGAAGAGGGTCCAACCAGGAAGAAGTCCGCGGTGCTGCCGGTCCCGCTGTATTTCTCGTTGTAGTAGAAGGCGCCCACGATCCACTGCACGGGCCCGTCGTGCGTGGATGAGAAGTTGAGCTCGTGGCTGTACCACTTGGGGTACTCGAAATAGTGGTACCCGTTGTTCGCGTTCACGGTCAGGGGCGTGCAGTTGACGCTTGAGGCGCCGGCCGCGAACAGCGCCCCGACCGTGCCGCAGATCGAGCCCGGCGCCAGCGGGATCTGGAACGACTGCACGCTGGTGGCGTCGGTGTCGCCGTAGAGGTCGTACTTATATTCCTGAAAGCCCCCGACGTATTTCACGTCGATGGACGGCAGGTGGTAGACGAAGTTCGTCGTCAGCGAGTTCACGTCGCGCAGCCGCACGCGTTGCGGGATGTTCGAGTTGAACAGGTGGTTGTCGACCAGCGCCGGGTTCGAGGTGGTGGTCGAGCCGTTGAACTGGCGCAGGCTTCCCGGGACGATACCGTTCACCCCCGTCTCCGGCGAATAGCCGTGGGCGGAGTTGTAGACGATCGAGAAGTTGGGGTCGGTCCGGCCCGTCTCGTAAGGGCCGTTCAGATAGCCTGCCCGAGCGCCGGGGCCGCCCCGGTTGTGCCAGACCAGCGTCTTGTAGGAGACCCAGATGTCGGCGTTCTCGCCGAGGTCGGCCTCGAGTTGGGCCTGGACCTGGTATTCGTCGCGCTTGCTGCCCTCCGACGGCTGTCCGTCGTTGACGTTCTTGTAGTAGCCCTTGCGCTGGTCGAGCTTATAGCCCGAGACGCGGAACCGCAGATTGTCGGCGATCGGGCCTGAGACGGCCATCTGCAGGTTGGTGAAATCGTAGTTCTCGGCGATGGCCCGGACTTCGGCGTAGAAGTCCTCGGTGGGCCGCACGGAGATCACGTTGACCGTGCCGCCGATGGCGTTGCGGCCGTACAGTGTGCCCTGCGGCCCGCGCAGGATTTCCACCCGCTCGACGTCGAGGGGCGGGCCGCCCGCCAGCACCGTCGAGGTCGTGAAGAGCCCGTCGATGTAGATCGAGACCGCCCCGTCCACGGCGTGGACGTTGGTGAGGCGACCGATGCCGCGCATGCTCGATCGGTCGTTGGACGACTGGTAGACGAAGCCGGGCGTGAAGTTGGTCAGGTCCTGGACCGTGCTGATGCCGACCAGGTCGCGTTGCCGGCTGGTGAAGGCCGAGATGGCCACGGGCACGTCCTGAAGACTCTGCTCCCGCTTCTCGGCCGTGACGACCAGTTCTTCGATGACGTTGACGCCCTGGGCGTAGGCCGGTGCGCCGAGGACGGCGGCCAGCAGGGCGCTGGACGCCAGCAATGTGGGTCTGAATTTCATGAACTGCCTCCCCGCAGCTTGATGAGCGCTATTGGCTGCGCTTCGAGCGGGAGGCTGAAGCAGTGGGCGAGGGGCGTCAACGCAAATGAAGACCGATAACTTAATAACCGTAAGCTACGAGAGTCAGGCAGAAGTTATGCAATCATATCGCCTTGTAAGGCATTCGATTTTGCGCGATCATATGCGAGTTTCTGACTTTGTTCATCCCAACAACAACCTGAAGGCGCGCGGATAGCGCGCCTTCTTTGTTTGGGTTGGCCGAAAATCGGCCATGGGTGAGCTTGAATCTCGCAATCGCGAAATCACTTTGAAAGCTTAGGAAATAAGGGATCGCGTGGCTTCGGCGACAGAAGGCGCCCGCGATGCAACATCGTTACGCAGCGTCACGGACCACACACGCAGAAGTGGAGTTTGCGACCTTTGGGTCTTCGGGCCTTTCGTCACGCAGCTGCGAACCCTAGAGAGGGCGCGCTCGCCAAGTCGGAGGCCCGTGATGCATCGCAAGCCGGACGGATTCTGGGATAAGTCCAGGTTGCCCAGCCGCCACACCACCGAGGGACCGTCGCGCGCGCCCCACCGGTCCTACTATTATGCCATGGGGCTCGGCAGCCGCGAGATCGCCCAGCCGTTCGTCGGGGTGGCCTCCTGCTGGAACGAGGCGGCCCCCTGCAACACCGCCCTGATGCGCCAGGCGCATGCGGCGGCCGAGGGTGTGAAGCGGGCCGGCGGGACCCCGCGCGAGTTCTGCACCATCACCGTCACCGACGGCATCGCCATGGGCCACGAGGGCATGCGCAGCTCGCTGGTCAGCCGCGAGGTGATCGCCGACTCGGTCGAGCTGACCATGCGGGGCCACGCCTACGACGCCCTCATCGGCGTCGCCGGCTGCGACAAGAGCCTGCCGGGCATGATGATGGCCATGCTGCGCCTCAACGTGCCCAGCGCCTTCATCTACGGCGGCTCGATCCTGCCGGGCAGCTGGCAGGGCCGCGACGTGACAGTGCAGGATGTCTTCGAGGGTGTCGGCAAGCACTCGGCCGGCCAAATGAGCCTGGAAGATCTCTGCGACCTCGAGCAGCACGCCTGCCCGGGCGATGGCGCGTGCGGCGGTCAGTACACCGCCAACACCATGGCCTGCGTGTCCGAGGCCATCGGCCTCGCCCTGCCGCTGTCGTCGGCGCTGCCGGCGGCCTACCTGCACCGCGACCAGTACGCCGAGGCCACGGGCGAGGCGGTCATGGCGCTGCTGGAGCGCAACCTGCGCCCGCGCGACATCTGCACCCGCGAGGCCTTCGAGAACGCGGCCGTCGTCGTGGCGGCCACCGGCGGCTCCACCAACGGCGGCCTGCACCTGCCGGCCATGGCGCACGAGGCGGGGATCCGGTTCACCCTCCGCGACGTGGCCGAGATCATGAAGAAGACGCCGTACCTGGCCGACCTCATGCCCGGTGGCCGGTATCCCGCCAAGAAGATGGGCGAGGCGGGCGGCGTGCCGATGCTGCTGCGCACCCTGCTGGACGCCGGCCTCATCCACGGCGACTGCATGACCGTCACCGGCAAGACCATCCGCGAGAACCTGGAAGGCGTGGTCTTCGACGAGACCCAGGACGTCATCCGCCCAGTCTCGAACCCGCTGTCGCCCACCGGCGGCGTCGTGGGTCTCTGGGGCTCGCTGGCGCCCGACGGCGCCATCGTGAAGGTGGCCGGCCTGAAGCACACCAGGCACCGTGGCCCGGCCCGCGTCTTCGATGGCGAGGAGGCGTGCTTCGCGGCGGTCGAGTCCCGCCAGTACGACGAAGGCGATGTCCTGGTGATCCGCTACGAGGGGCCCAAGGGCGGCCCTGGCATGCGCGAGATGCTGTCTACAACGGCCGCCATATATGGCCAGGGCGTGGAGAACATCGCCCTGATCACCGACGGCCGCTTTTCGGGCGCGACGCGCGGCCTGTGCATCGGCCACGTGGGCCCCGAGGCCGCCGCGGGCGGACCCATCGGGCTGGTGAAGGACGGCGACATCATCGCCATCGACGCCGACGCCGGCACGATCGAGCTGGAGGTCAGCCCGGCCGAACTCGAGCATCGCCGCCGCGAATGGACGCCGCGCCGGACCAACTACCAGTCGGGCGCGCTGTGGAAGTTCGCCCAGGGCGTCGGCCCGGCGCACCTCGGCGCGGTCACCCATCCGGGGGCCGAAGCCGAGACCCACGTCTACGCGGACCTCTGACGTGAAGACCATCGGCGTGATCGGCGGGATGAGCGCCGAGAGCACAGCGATCTACTACCGCGAACTGAACCGCCTGGTGCGCGAGCGGCTGGGCGGTCTGCACTCGGCCGAGCTGCTGATCCGCTCGCTCGACTTCGCGCCCATCGCCGAGCTGCAGGCCGCGGACCGCTGGGACGAGACGGGCGCGATCCTCGCGGACGCGGCGCGAAAGCTGGAGGTCGCGGGCGCGGACGTGATCGTGCTGGCCACCAACACCATGCACCTGAACGCCGAGGCGATCCGGGGCGCGATCGGCGTGCCGTTCCTGCACATCGGCGACGCCACGGCGGCGGCCTTGAAAGCGAAGGGCGTGCGGCGACCGCTGCTCCTGGCCACGCGCTTCACCATGGAGAAGGCGTTCTACAAGGATCGGCTGGCCGCCGCCGGGCTCGATCCATTGGTCCCGGACCAGGCCGATCGCGACCGGCTGCAGGCGATCATCTACGACGAGCTGTGCCAGGGCGTGGTGCGCCCGCAGTCCACCGCCGCCGGCCTGGAGATGGTCGCGCGCGGGCGGTCCGCCGGCGCCGACGGCGTCATCTTCGGCTGCACCGAGGTGGGCCTGCTGCTCTCACCCGACCAGATCGATGTGCCCGTGGTCGACACCACCCTGGTCCACTGCGAGGCCGCCGTGGAGTTCGCCCTGAGTTAGGGCAGGGCGTTCACGCCGAACAACAGCGGGTGGGTCCAGGTCAGGACCGCCCAGATCACCACCGCCAAGGCGAGGCGCCACAGGCCGATCTCGGTGACGTGCAGCGTCTGTCGACCGCTCAGGATCGCGGCGAAGGGAATGTTCGAGGTCTGGGCGGCGAAGGCGTCCCAGGTCGGCCCCAGCGTCCGCTTGCGCTTGGCGTCGATGCTGGCCGTGCCAAACAGCGCCAGCAGGAACATCGCGCCGAACAGGACGAGCGAAGCCCGCTCGCCGTTCACCAGCAGATGGCCCAGCGCCCAGACTGCGACACCCCACAGGAACGGGTGCCGGGTGATCCGCAACATGCCTTTCACAGCGTCGGGCCGGGCGAGCACGCCTTCCTGCCGCACGCTGGTGGGATTGGGCGTGGTCAGGCCCGGGACGATCAGCAGCATGGCCACGAGCTGCAGCCCGAGCTGGATGTGTCGCGTGGCCGGGGTGAGGCTCCAATAGGTCGCGTTCCACGCCTCGCCCCGGGCGTTCCCGAACGCCATGCCCAGCCAGACCAGTCCGGCCACCGAGGCGGCCGAGAACAGGCCCATGTACAGATTTTGTCCCAGGCGGCCGGCCAGGGCGTCGCGCATCCGGGTGCCGGACACCAGCAGGTGGAGCAGGACGAAGAAGGCGGCGGCGGCGAGCAGGTTCGTCATGGCGCATCCTCGCGCTTATGAATTTACACCGTCAACGAATAGCATCCTCGGCATCGTCTTCAAAGGCGTCGTCGCCGAACAGTGGGCCGACGGGCTCACGGCGCGCCGCTGGCGCGGGCGTCGGAGGCGGGGGCGCGGCCGACATCTGCGCCGCCGGCGCGGGTTTCGCGACGGGGCGGCGCAGGATCGACTCCATCCGGGCCATCCAGCGGTTGGCCTCCTGCAGCGCCTCCTCGGCCTGGAGCCGGCCGCGGCGCCCCTCGTCCTCGGCAAGCCACAGGTCGATCTCGAAATCCGGATGGCGGGGATCGTCGAAGACGAACCGGAGTCGCACGCGTTCGGCGGGATCGGCCAGCTGGTCCAGCGCGCGGCGCGGCTCGCCGCGGAAGGCGCGGGCGGCCACCTGCCGGTCCACGATCAGCTCAGCGCCTATCAGTTCGTCCAGGCGGTAGGTGAGCTGCCAGCCGCCACGATCCCAGGTGACGGTCACGAGATTGCGGCTGAGGTCGAAGCCGATGCCGACGCCGCGGCCCCGAACCACGAGCATCGGCTGGGGCGCGGCGCCCAGGGCCTGGGTCAGGGTTCGGCGGATCCGACGCGCCTCGTCGAGAAACCAGACGCAGGCGCCGCCCAGGAGCGTCATCGCGCCGCCCAGGAGCGCGAGCAGCGTCAGGAGCCGCGCGACCTCGTCCATGTAACGAGGCTACGCCGTTTCGGTGAGTCGGCTAAGGGCGCCGGAAGTCGAGGGAATAGGCTTCCTGCAGCAGTCCGTTCTGCCGCATGAAGGCGCTCATGGACTCATAGGTCGCCGTGCGGATCGGCCCCTTCTGGTCGTCAGTCCGCAGGCGCTGGTCGGCGATGGGGCCGAAGAGGCGCATGACCCCGCTGGCCTTCACGACCGTGGGCTGGAAGTGCGCCTTGAAGTTCGCCGTCAGCCTGGCCGGATCGTCCGTCTCCCAGGCCGCGGCGCCCACGACGTTCAGCATGAAGTTGTTGCAGTTCTGGTACTTGCGGGCCCATGGGTTGGCGACCAGGGAATAGGCGGGGTTGTGCAGCTTGGCGTAGCTCGGGCTGTCGATGACGGCGAGCATCCGCCGCTGCATTTCGGGCGAGGGAACGATGATCGCCACATCGTCCACCGCCGAGCCGCGGGTGAAGTCGAACGGGTAGTCCTGGACCAGTCGCGACTCGGTCCGGGGCCAGTTCGGGCCGTCTCCGGCGTAGAGGTTGTAGACCGCATAGCCCGAGACGCTGCGCCCCTCGGCCGTCTGGATGGTGCGATAGATCCATAACGCCCCATGGGTATAGGCGATCCCCTCGGGCAGCTTGTCCCGCGGCCGGCCGGTGCGGAAGACCAGCGCCACGCGCGCGTCCTTGGCCGCCAGGTCGCGCTCGATCTGCTTGGAAAAGGCGGCGGCCTCGGGCGCCGTGAAGTGCGCGGCGATGGCGCGCGCGGAGCTGTCCTGCGCGGCGGCCGGAACGGCGGCGACCGACAGGCAGACGGCCAGGGCCGCAGCGATCAGGCGCCTCATTTCTTGGCCGGCTGGTAGGGAACCTTGGGGGCCGGATCCGCGGCCACGACCACGTCGTCGTCCACCTTCAACGCCACCTTGGCCGAAGCCCCTGCCGCTTTCGAGAGGTCGGCCGCGGCGCTGGTCGCGCCGACCGCCACGCTGGCGCCAGCCGCCCCGACCGCCGAGGCGCCGCCTGCGGCCACGCTGACCGGCACGGCGGAAACGCCCACCGCGGTCTTGACGCCTGAGGCGCCCAGCAGGGCCGTGGCTTCAGACGCCGCGCCGACGGCCTTTGAACCGTCCTGAGCGCTGTCCTGCGCGAGGGCTGGCCCTGCCACGGCGGCAGAGGCGAAGGCGAGGCAAAGAACGCGGCGCATGACGATCTCCGGAGACCTGCCGGCTTCACTGGAGCGCGAAGCCGCCGAGGTCGCGACCTCTACTATACGTCCAGTTCGACGATCAGAGGCACGTGGTCCGACGGTTTTTCCCAGGCGCGCACGTCTCTGTGGATCGAAACGCCGGTCAGCCGGTCGGCGGCCTGGGGCGAGAGCAGGGCGTGGTCGATGCGGATGCCGTTGTTCCGCTGCCACGCGCCGGCCTGGTAGTCCCAGAACGTATAGGCTCCCGGCGCGCCGTCGGCCTGCAGATAGGCCTCGGTCAGCCCCAGGTTCTTGAGGGCCCGGAAGGCGGCGCGGCTCTCCGGCTGGAACAGCGCGTCGTCGACCCAGTTCTTCGGGAACTCGGCGTCGCGGGGCTCGGGGATCACGTTGTAATCGCCGGCCAGGACGAACGGCTCTTCCAGCGCCAGCAGATCGCGGGCGTGCGCGTTCAGCCGGGCCATCCAGCCCAGCTTGTAGGCGAACTTCTCGGTGGCGATGGGATTGCCGTTGGGCAGGTAGATCGACGCCACCCGCACCGGCTCCGGCCCCGAGACCACGGCCTCGATATACCGGGCCTGCTCGTCGCCATCGTCCCCCGGCAGGCCGCGCCGGACGTCCTCCAACGGCGTCTTCGAGAGCAGGGCCACGCCGTTGTAGCTCTTCTGGCCGTGCACGGCGACATTATAGCCAAGTCGCTCAAAGGCTTCTGACGGAAACTTCTCGTCGACGCACTTGATCTCCTGCAGGCAGGCGACGTCGGGCTTCGCCTCCTCGAACCACCGGACCACCGTCTCCAGCCGGGCGTTGACCGAGTTCACGTTCCAGGTGGCGATGCGCATCGAGGGCTCCGGGGAAGTCGGTGGCGAACCTAGGGGCGCGTGGCGCATCGCTCAACGGCTTTGGTGGGCCGCCGGGCGACGCCGGCTTGACCGTCGAGGTCGAGCATGGCCCCTGGTGCGGCCATGGCGTCGTCCAAGCCCCTCGCGATCCTGTTCGCCCTCGTCGCCGGCCCCGTGGCCCAGGCCCAGGACCTCCCGCCCATCGCCCCGCCCCCGAAGCCCGAGGTCGCGACGGCGGTGCCGCCCTGCCAGCCGCAATCCCTGGTCAGCATGACGGTGCGCAACATTACGCCCGGCCTCCAGGCGGCGGACCACCGGGCGCAGCCCCGGCGGATCTGGCGAAAGGGCGGACGTCACCTCCGCACCGTGGAACAGCCCGTGGTGGCCGCGAGCGTGCAGGATCCGAAGGAGCCCATGGCCCGCCAGGCGCTGTTCATCGTCTCCGAACCGGACGTGTGGATGATCGACCTGGCCAGCCGCATGGGCGGGCACACCCTCGACAAGGGACCGGTGTACGAGGTCCGTGCGCCGATCCTGCCCCCGGGTTCGCCGCCACAGTTCATGGCGCTCGAGTTCGGATGCGAGGCCGAGTTCGTCGCCGTCCGCGCGCCGGCGGCGCAGAGGACGATCCGATGGGGTGCGGTGGCCGCCGGGATCCACACCTACACGGTCGGCACGCACAGCCTGGCGATCCTGATGGACGACCGCTCGGGCGAGCCGTTCATGATCACCTACGTGCGCGACGGCCGGCCGGCCCATATCATTCGATACGACGAGTATGTCCGCGGCCTGCCCGACGACCCCGATCTGTTCCGGCCGCCTGCGGACGTGAAGATCACCGAGACCAGCGCGCTGCCGCCCGGTTCGCGGCCACTAGATTGAGAAGCTGACCCCGCAGCCGCAGCTGGACTTGGCGTTCGGGTTGCGCACCCGGAACTCGGCCCCGGCCAGTTCGTCGACGAAGTCGATCTCCGAGCCCTTCAGCAGCGCCAGCGAAACCACGTCGACCAGGGCCGCGGCGCCGTCGCGCTCGATCCTGAGATCGTCGTCCTGCGCGGTGTCGACGAGGTCGAACTGGTACTGGAAGCCCGAGCAGCCGCCGCCCTCGACGGCCACGCGCAGCATCACGGCGCGGCCCTCGGCGGCGCCGATGGCGCGGATGCGTTCCGCCGCGGCGGAGGAGAGGGTGAGGTCGGTCGTGGTCATGCTCTGTTAGACGAATGTCTGCCGTGGACTATATGAGGGCCTGCGCGGCCCCGACCAAGGGGCCCTGAATAGAATGGTTTGATGGCGTCACCTATCCCTGACCGCGCTCCGTTCGCGGAGAACCCGGCCGCCTCGCGCGGCCGCAAGGTTCCCGAGGCGGCGAGCCGCACCCGCACCGACTTCGCCCGCGACCGGGACCGGATCATCCATTCGACGGCGTTCCGCCGGCTGAAGGAGAAGACGCAGGTGTTCGTGGCGCACGAGGGCGACCACTTCCGCACCCGCCTGACCCACAGCCTGGAGGTGGCCCAGATCGCGCGCTCGCTGGCGACGGCGATGGGGCTGGACCCGGACCTGGCCGAGACCATCGCCCTGGCCCACGACCTGGGACATCCGCCCTTCGGCCATGCGGGCGAGGACGAGTTGCAGATCCAGATGCAGGGCTACGGTGGCTTCGACCACAACGTTCAGACCTTCCGGGTGGTGACGAAGCTGGAGCGCCGCTATCCCGGCTTCGACGGCCTGAACCTGACGTGGGAGACGCTGGAAGGGGTCATCAAGCACAACGGCCCCGTGGTCGACCAGCTGGCCAAGCCGTCGTGGAGCGCCATCTCCGAGTTCGACGCCCAGTATGGCCTGCGGCTCGACACATGGGCTTCGGCCGAGGCCCAGGTCGCCGCCCTGGCCGACGACATCGCCTACAACAACCACGACGTGGACGACGGCGTCCTGGCCGGCCTGTTCAATCTGGACGAACTGGCCGAGGTGCCGCTGATCGGGCCGCACGTGGTCAGCGCCCGGGCCGACTATCCGGACTGCGAGCCGGGTATCCTGCGGCTCGAGGCCGTGCGCCGGATGATCGGGGCCATGGTCGACGACGTCATCGCCGAGACCGGGCGCCGGGCCGCCGCGGGCAAGGTCGGCTCGCCCGAGGACGTGCGGATGCTGGGCCACGCCCTGGTGTCGTTCTCCCGCGACATGGTCGAGGACCTCGGCGCCCTGCGGGCGTTCCTGATGGAGCGCATGTACCGGCACTGGAAGGTGAACCGCACGCGCAGCCAGGCGCGCCGCATGCTGGCCGAGATGTTCCAGCTGTTCATGGCCGAGCCCGACGTCCTGCCGGCCGAATGGTTCGCGCGCGCCCAGGGCCGCGACGAGGCGGGGCGGGCGAGGGTGGTCTGCGACTATATCGGCGGCATGACCGATCGCTTCGCCATCGAGGAGCATCGCAAGCTGTTCCACCTCGACGTCTGGAGCTGAGGCGTGACGGTGCTGTCCGTCCGCGGGCCGATCTTCCATTCGCCGGGCGACGAAGGCGCGTTCTACTGGTGGCTGAAGAAGATTTCGGCCGTCCAGCGCGCCGCGAACCGCGGGCGCAACGTCGAGATCCAGCTTCGCCCGGGCAAGGCGTCGGGCGACGAGGTGCGGGAGCTGCGGGCCTTGTTCCATCGCTATGGGATGGACACCACGGACCTCGAGGGTCTCTAGTCTCGCCCACAGAAATCGCCGTCCCGCCACACTCCGGTCCTTGCGACCTCCGATAGACTGTCTCCGAACGCGCGCGATTCGCGCCGCTGGAGCCTCTCGGAGCCCTCGCGATGTCCGACCATGAGCGCGGCGCCTACACGCCGCCCACCGCCGACGCCCCGCTGAGCTTCGATCCGCGCGAGCCCGTCCGCGGCGCCCGGCCGATCCCTTTCACCCTGATCCTCAGCGTGCTGGTGCTGGCGGCGCTGGTGGCCGCCATCTTCGTCTTCTACCAGTCCGGCGTGCGCCAGGCGGGCCAGGCGCCGCAGACGGTGGGCGAGCAGGTCGCCGGCATCAAGTCCGCCGCGCCGCCCGAGGCGCAGCCGCAGGATCCCGCCGCGGGCCTGCAGATCTATCGCTCGGACGAGGGCGCGCCGATGGAAACCATCGCGCCGACGTTCACGCCCCCGCCGGAGGAGCCGGCGCCCCGGCCGATGCCCACGCCCAAGGTCGTGGTGACCCAGGCGCCGCCGGTCCAGGCCGCGCCGCCGCCCGCCACCTCCCAGGCGCTGAAGCCGGCCATACCGCCGGCCCCGGCTCAGAAGGCCGCGCCGCCTCCGGCCCAGAAGGTCGCCGCCGCGCCGCCCGCGCCGAAGCCTGCGCCACCGCCGGCGGAAAAGGTCGAGCCGGCCCCCGCCGCCAAGCCCGCGGCGGGCGGCGCCGTGGTGCAGATCGGCGCCGTGTCGTCCACCGCCCTGGCGGACAAGGCCTGGAAGGAGGCCGTGTCGGCCGTCCCGGGCCTCGGCGCCGGCAAGGGCAAGAGCGTCGAGAAGATCGAGAAGAACGGCGGCGCGCTCTATCGCACGGCGGTCACCGGCTTCGCCTCGCGGGCCGACGCCCAGGCCTTCTGCGCCAAGCTCCAGGCCGCCGGGAAGAGCTGCTTCGTCCGGTGACGGTCGGGGCCTGCATCCTGGGCTGCTCGGGCCCGATGCTGACGCCGGCCGAAAAGGCGTTCTTCGCCGACGCGCGTCCCTTGGGGTTCATCCTCTTCGCCCGCAACGTCGAGACGCCGGAGCAGGTGAGGGCGCTGACGGTCGCCCTGCGCGAGGTGGTCGGTCGCGACGACGCGCCGATCCTGGTCGACCAGGAAGGCGGACGGGTTCAACGCCTGCGTCCGCCGCACTGGCCGGCCTATCCCCCGGCGCGCGCCTACGCCGCGCTCAGGCGTCCCGAGATCGCCCGGCTCGGGGCCCGGCTGATGGCCCACGACCTGGCCGCCGTGGGCATCGACGCCGACTGCCTGCCGGTGCTGGACGTTCCCGCGCCGGACGGGCACGAGGTCATCGGCGACCGCGCCTATGCCGAGACGCCGGACGCCGTGGCCATACTGGGTCGCGCGGCGGCCGAGGGGCTCATCGCCGGCGGGGTTCTGCCGGTGGTCAAGCACATCCCCGGCCACGGCCGGGCCCGGGCCGACAGCCATCAGGCGTTGCCGGTGGTCCAGGCGGATTGGAGCGAGCTCGACGGCTGGGACTTCGCGCCCTTCCGCGCGCTGTCGGACATGCCGATGGCGATGACGGCGCATGTGGTCTACGCCGCCATCGATCCGGGCGGACCGGCGACCCTGTCGCCCACGGTGATCCGGCGCGCCGTGCGCGAGGCCATCGGCTTCGGCGGGCTCCTGATGAGCGACGACATCTCGATGGGCGCGCTCTCCGGGGGATTTCGCGAGCGGGCCGAGGCTGCGCGCGCCGCGGGCTGCGACGTCGTGCTCCACTGCAACGGCGACATGGACGAGATGCGGGCCGTCGCGGCGGGCGCGGGAACCCTGACGGGGCAGGCCGGGCGCCGCGCCGAGGCCGCGCTGGCGCGCCGGCCGCGCGCGCCGGAACCGTTCGACGTCGCCGAGGGCCGCGCTCGCTTCGCCGCGGCGTTCGGCGGTAGGCTGGCGGCATGAGCGGCGGCTTCCAACCTTCCCTCGACTTCGCGGCGGCCAGCCACGCCGCCGAGGACGGCGAGGCGCTGATCGTCGACATCGAGGGTTACGAGGGGCCGCTGCACGTCCTCCTGGCCCTGGCCCGCAACCAGAAGGTCGACCTGCTGCAGCTTTCGATCCTGAAGCTGGCCGAGCAGTACCTTTCCTTCGTGCAGGAGGCGCGCCGTCGCCGCTTCAGCCTGGCCGCCGACTATCTCGTGATGGCGGCCTGGCTCGCCTACCTGAAATCCCGCCTGCTGTTGCCCAAGCCCGAGCAGCCGAAGGCCGAGGAGCCGCCGGCCGAGGAAATGGCCCAGCGCCTGGCGTTTCGCCTGGCCAAGCTCGAAGCCATGCGCAACGCGGCCGAGAAGCTGATGACAGGCCCGCAACTCGGCCGTGACGTCTTCGGCCGCGGCGACCCCGAAGCCATCCGCATCGTCCCGTCGGGGCGGATCGAAGGCGATCTCTACGGCCTGATGAGCGCCTACATCGCCCAGCGCCAGAAGGAGGCGCAGCGCAGCTACAAACCGCAGGTTCCAACCGCCTATCCGCTGGAGGACGCCCGCGATCGCCTGCGCCGCCTGCTGCCCGATCTCGACCGCTGGACGCCGCTGACCGGGGTCGCGCCCATGGGAACCCCGACCGCCGGCCCCAGCCGCGCCTCCTATGTGGCCTCGACCCTGTCGGCCAGCCTGGAGCTGGTGAAGGAGGGGGCGCTCGAAGCCCGCCAGCTGGAGGCCTTCGCCGACATCTATCTTCGGGCCCGCAAGGGCGGGGCGGCGGCATGAGCGAGACGGCGCGCGAGATCGAGGCGCTGCTGTTCGCCGCCTCCGGGCCGCTGACGGCGGAGGACCTGGCCAGGCGCCTCCCCGAAGGCGCGGACGTCGAAGGGGGCCTGGCCGAGCTTTCCGGTCTCTACGAGGGCCGCGGCGTCGTGTTGGCCAACGTCGCGGGCGGATGGCGCTTCCAGACGGCCGAGGACCTCGCCTGGCTGATGACCGAGGAGCGCGACGAGCCGCGGCGCCTCTCCAAGGCCGCGCAGGAGACCCTGGCCATCATCGCCTATCACCAGCCGGTCACCCGCGCCGAGATCGAGGCCGTCCGCGGCGTGCAGGCCAGCCGGGGCACCCTGGACGTCCTTCTGGAACTGGGCCTGGTGAAGATGCGCGGCCGCCGGCGCACGCCGGGGCGGCCGGTCACCTTCGGCACGACGGACGCCTTCCTGGAGCACTATGGCCTGGCCAGCCTCGCCGACCTGCCCGGGATGGCGGAAATGAAGGCCGCGGGCCTGCTCTCCCTCGACCTGCCGCCCGATTTCGCCATGCCGGACCCCAACGCCCTGGCCGCCGACGAGGACCCGCTGGAGGCCGACGCACCCGAATTCCACGTCGATTTCCTGGGCGAGGACGAACCCGCGCACTGAAGCGTGCATGCCGCGTTGGCTTGGCGGCGGCGGACGGACTATATAACCCCCGAGACAACGGGCGCGCGGCATCGGGGCCGCCGCCCAAGGAGAGTTCGGCGCATGGGCGCACTCAGCATCTGGCACATCCTTCTGATCGTCGTCGTGGCGGCGCTGCTGTTCGGCGGCCGCGGCAAGATCTCGGGCCTCATGGGCGACACCGCGAAGGGCATCCGCGCCTTCCGGGACGGCCTCAAGGGCGAGGACAGTTCCGAAGAAGCGGCCAAACCGCTTCCGAAGGACGAGAAGGACAGCGCGCGGGGCTGATCGCCCGCCGCTTCACGGCAATTTCGCGCCGGCCGCCTTGATCGTGGCCGGCGCTTCTGTTTAGGCCACCGCCATGCTTCCCGAAGTCGGCGCGTCCGAGCTCATCGTCATCGCCATCGTGGCGCTGATCGTCGTGGGCCCAAAGGACCTGCCCCTCCTGCTCCGGCGCTTCGGCCAGTTCATGGCCAAGCTGCGCGGCATGGCCAACGAGTTTCGCGCCAGCTTCGACGAGATGGCCCGCCAGTCCGAGCTCGACGACCTGCGCAAGGAGGTCGAGGCCATGCGCCGCGGCCAGTTCGGCGACCTGACCGACCATGACCAGGAAATGCGCTCCACCATCGGCGAGATCGAGCAGAGCATGTCCGACGTCGGCGTGCAGCTGCATCCGCCGATGAGCTACCAGTACGACACCACCGAGGCGCCGCCGCCGCTGGAGATCTCGGAGGCGCCTGCGCCGGAGACGAAGAAGCCGGCTGCCAGGAAGAAGGCCGCGGCCAAGACGGCCCGGAAGGCGCCCGCCAAGGCCAAGGCAGATGTCGAGATCGCCCAGGCTGCGAAGCGCAAGCGCGCCGGCAAGATCGTCGAGGGCGGGGCGTGAGCTACGAGTCGGACGAAGCCGAGATCGAGGCCTCCCGGGCCCCCCTGCTGGACCATCTGGTCGAGCTCCGCCAACGGCTGATCATCTGCGTAGTGGCGATCGTCGTGGGCTTCGCGATCTGCTTCGCCTTTTCCGAACAGATCTACCGCTTCCTCCTGCACCCCTTCGCCATGGCGGCGGCCATGTACGCGGAGTCCCGCCAGGGGCACGCCGGTGGGCCGTTCGACCTCTTGTTCGTCCTGTTGGGCCTGAAGGAGCCGCCCGCGGCGACCGGCGACCTGCGGCTGATGTTCACCGCCCCGCTGGAGTTCTTCTTCACCAAGCTGAAGCTCGCGGGCTTCGGGGCCGTGGTGCTGACGTTCCCGGTGCTGGCCTGGCAGGTCTACGCCTTCGTAGCGCCGGGCCTCTACAAGCGCGAGCGGTACGCCTTCCTGCCGTTCCTCATCGCCGCTCCGGTTCTGTTCCTGATGGGCGCGGCGCTGGTCTACTTCCTGATCCTGCCGTTCGTGCTGTGGTTTTCGCTGAGCCAGCAGATCATGGGCGCGGGCATCGCGGTCGAGCTGCTGCCGAAGGTTTCGGACTACCTGACCCTCGTGACCACCCTGCTGCTGGCCTTCGGGCTCTGCTTCCAGCTTCCCGTGGTGCTGACGCTGCTGGGCCTGGCGGGCATCGTGAACTCGGCCATGCTGTGGAAGGGCTGGCGCTACGCCGTCTTCGCCGTGGTCGTGGTGGCCGCGATCGTCACGCCGCCGGACCCGATCAGCCAGCTCATGCTCGCGACCCCGATCATCCTGCTCTATTTCGTCTCCATCGGCTGCGTGAAGCTCATCGAACTGCGCCGGACGAAGGAAGACGCCGCCGCCGGGACGGACATCGTCGGGGTGTGAGCCGTCAAAGGGTTGGCGCGCCTCCCGACGCGCTCTAGAGAAACCGCTTCCCTCATCCCCCAGCGGCGCCCATGCACGACATCCGAGCCATTCGCGAAACCCCCGAGCTTTACGAGAAAGCCTGGGCGGCGAAGGGCCTGTCCGGGAAGGTGGCCGAGATCCTCGACCTGGACGCCCGGCTCCGCGCGGCGCAGACCGCTGGCCAGGCGGCGCAGGCCGAGCGCAACGACGCCTCCAAGAAGATCGGCCAGGCCAAGGCCCAGAAGAACGAGGCCGAGGCGCAGGCGTTGATGGCCCGGGTGGAGGCCTTGAAGGCGGGCCAGGCCGAGCACGCCGAGGCCGAACGCCAGGCGGGCGAGGCGCTGAAGGACATTCTGGCCTCGCTGCCCAACATCCCGGCGCCGGATGTGCCGGTCGGGGCCGACGAGCACGACAATGTCGAGGTCCGCCGCTGGGGCGAGCCGTTCGCCATCGCCAATCCCAAGGACCACGTCGACATCGGCGAGGGCCTGGGCCTCCTGGACTTCGAGGCGGCCGTGCGCATGTCGGGCGCCCGGTTCACGGTCCTGAAGGGCCAACTCGCCCGCCTGGAGCGCGCCATCGGCCAGTTCATGCTGGACCTGCAGACCCAGGAGCACGGCTATCTGGAAGTCGCCCCGCCGTTGCTGGTGAACGATGCGGCCGCCTACGGCACCGACAAGCTGCCGAAGTTCGCGGACGACCTCTTCCAGACCACCGACGGCCGCTGGCTGATCCCGACCGCCGAGGTGCCCCTGACCAGCCTGGTGATGGACCAGATCGTGGCGGAGGAGGAGCTGCCGCTGCGCTTCACCGCCCTCACGCCCTGCTTCCGCTCCGAGGCCGGCGCCTCGGGCCGCGACACCCGCGGGATGATCCGCCAGCATCAGTTCAACAAGGTCGAGCTGGTCTCCATCGTGGCCCCGGAGAAGTCCGAGGAGGAGCACGAGCGGATGGTCGGCTGCGCCGAGGCGGTGCTTAAGCGGCTGGAGCTGCCGTTCCGCACGATGCTCCTCTGCACGGGCGACATGGGCTTCGGCGCGCGCAAGACCTACGACCTGGAAGTCTGGCTGCCCAGCCAGGGCAAGTATCGCGAGATCAGCTCGTGCTCGAACTGCGGCGACTTCCAGGCCCGCCGCATGGACGCCCGCGCCAAGAAGGCCGGCGAGAAGGGGACGCGCTTCGTCCACACTCTGAACGGCTCGGGCCTCGCCGTGGGCCGAACCCTGGTAGCGGTCATGGAGAACTACCAGGACGAGGGCGGCCGGATCGCCATCCCGCAGGCGCTGCACCCCTACCTCCCCGGCATGACCCACATCGGGGGCAAGGCTTGAGGATCCTCATCACCAACGACGACGGCATCCACGCGGACGGCCTGGAGGCGCTGGAGCGGATCGCGGCCCGGCTTACGGACGACGTCTGGGTGGTGGCGCCCGAGTACGAGCAGTCGGGCGCCAGCCGGGCGCTGACCCTGGCCGACCCCATCCGCGTGCGGCAACTTTCCGAACGCCGCTTCGCCACCACGGGCACGCCCACCGACTGCGTCATGCTGGGGATCAACGACCTGGTCCAGGGGGGCAAGCCGGACCTGGTGCTGTCGGGCGTGAACCGCGGCGCGAACCTCGCCGAGGACGTCACCATGTCGGGTACGGTGGCCGGGGCGATCGAGGGCATGGCCCTGGGCGTGCCGTCCATCGCCCTCTCGCAGATGGGCTTCTACGAGCCGGGGCAGAGCTTCGAGGCGGCCGAGACCTTTGGGCCAGGCATCGTCAAGCGCCTGGTCGAACTGGGCTGGCCGAAGGACGTGGTCCTCAACATCAACTTCCCGAACGGCCCGGTCGAGAACATCAAGGAGGTCGAGGTCACCCGCCAGGGCTTCCGCGACTTCCAGGTGCGTCACGCCGAGAAGCGGCTCGATCTGCGCGGGCGCGACTATTACTGGGTAGGCTTCCGCCAGGAGCGCTCCAGTCCGCCGGAGGGCACCGATCTGAGAGCGCTGTACGATGGCAAAATCTCGGTGACGCCGCTCCACATCGACCTGACCCACACCGCCACTGTCCACGAACTGAAGGGGCAGCTGGGCGGCGTGCCGCCGAAGGCTTGACCATGGCCGAGCGGGACGACGACGACACGCCCGAAACCCGCATGGCGCGCCTGCTGCTGGCGCTGCGTTCGCAGGGCGTGACCGACGCCAAGGTCCTGTCCGCCATCGAAACCACGCCGCGGCCCCTCTTCACGCAGGAGCTCTTCAAGGAGCGGGCGTTCGAGGATTCGGCCCTGCCGATCGCCTGCGGCCAGACCATCAGCCAGCCGTTCATCGTGGGGCTGATGACCCAGGCGTTGAAGGTGGACCGGCGCGATCGGGTGCTGGAGATCGGCACCGGCAGCGGCTACCAGACCACGATCCTCTCCAAGCTGGCGCGGCTGGTCTACACGGTCGAGCGCTATCGCACCTTGATGCGCGAGGCCGAAGCCCGCTTCAAGGCGCTGGGGCTGACGAACGTCATCACCCGGTTCGGCGACGGCGGGGAAGGGTGGCCGGAGCAGGCGCCTTTTGACCGCATTATGGTCACAGCCGCGGCGCCGGGAGAGCCCAAGGCTCTGCTTTCGCAGCTGAAACCGACCGGCATCCTCGTGGCGCCGATCGGCAAGGGGCCGGTCCAGGTCCTGCGTCGGTACACCGGCGACGGGCAGGGGGGCTTCCAGGTCGAGGACCTGATCGACGTCCGCTTCGTCCCGTTGCTGGACGGCGTGGCGAAGGAACTCTGACCTTTTCGTGTTGCGAGGCTTTTGCGGGTTGGCGGGGGCGCCGGCTCGTCGCCATCATCCCACCTCACGCCCCGAATGATTCTTATTCGAGCTACCTCCGGAGCGGCGATGACGCATCTCATCCAACGAACGGCCCTGATCCTGCTCGCGGGAACCGCGCTCACTGCCTGCGGCACGCCGCGCTACGCCGTGAACGCGCCCGTGATCCAGGTTCCGCCGCCGGCTGCCCCGGTCGCCGCGCCGCCGCCACAGCTGGCCGCGGCGGAGGATGCGCCGGTGGAGGTCGCGCGCCCGACCCCCAAGGTGGAATCGCGCGAACTCGCGCCGTTGCCGGCCGCGCCGAGGCCGGCGTTGGCTGAGGCGGCCCCGGCGCCGCGCGTGCTGGCTGTGGCCCCGCCGGCCGAGGACGCCGCGGCCCGCGTCCGCTCGTCCGCCCAGGCGACCTACACGGTGAAGTCCGGGGATACCCTTGCGGCTATCGCCGACCGCCTCGACACCACCGTGGCGGATCTTGCCGAGGCCAATGGCCTGAAGTCGCCCTACCGCCTGCGCCCGGGGCAGGTGCTCAAGAATCCGAAGGCCCCGAAGGCGGCCGCCGCGAAGAGCTCGAAGGCTTCGTCCTCCGGCGCCGGGACCTACACCATCCGCTCGGGCGACACACTCTATGGCATCGCTCAACGCCACGGAACCACGGTGGCGGCCCTGCGCGAGGCCAACGGCCTCGGCGCCAGCTCGGCGATCATCCCCGGCCGCAAGCTGAAGCTCCCCGGTGGCGAGGCTGAAGCTGCGGAGGATGAACCGCCGCCCGAGCGCCCGCAGCCGCGCCCGCGCCGCGCCCAGGCCGAGCCGCCGCCCGCCGAGGTCGTCGAGCTGGAGGGACGGACGGTCACCAGCCGCGAGGTCACCGGCCGAGTGGTCGAGATCTCGATCCCGGGCAAGTCCTACAAGGTGAAGTCGGGCGACAACCTGGAGCGGATCGCCGCGCGCCTGGACAGCGACGTCGCCGAGCTGGCCAAGATCAACAAGCTGAAGAAGCCCTACCGGATCCAGCCGGGGCAAACGATCCGCGGCCCAGGCAGCACAGCCAAGGCCTATGTCGTTGGCCGTGGCGACACCCTATCGGAGATCGCGCGCCGCTTCAGCGTGACCGAGGCGGAGCTTCGCAGCGCCAACGGGCTTCGCCGCGGCGCCAGCGTCGCGCCCGGCCGCCGCATCCGCCTTCCGGCGGGCTACCGGGACCGCGGACCGCTGGTGACCACGACGACGCGGCCGCCGGAGCGCACCGAGCCCACGCCGGAGCCGACGCCCGCCCTGCCGTCCAGCCCGCGCCCCTATGAGGGCGCCGCGCGGCCGCCCTCGTCGTTCGACACGCCGCCGCCCGTCGGCCAGACCTTGCCGCCGCCGCGCTCGGCGCCGCGGCCGCCGACCGTGGTCATGCCCGACCAGCCGCAGCCCTATCGCCCGCCGCCCGGCGGCGTGCCGGGCGCGCCCGTGGCCAGCCCGCCGGTCTCCGACGCCCAGATCAGCCAGATGGGCCGCGGCCTGTTCGCCTGGCCACTGCAGGGGCAGGTTCTGTCCGGCTTCGGCAGCCGCGGCGGCGGCGTGCGCAACGACGGCCTGAACATCCGCGCCAGCACCGGCGACCCCGTTCGCGCCGCGGCGGCCGGCGACGTGGTCTATGCCGGCGACCAGGTGCCGGGCTTCGGCAACCTGGTGCTGATCAAGCACGCCGACGGCTGGGTCACCGCCTACGGCCACCTCAGCCGGGTCGAGGTGCGGATGCAGCAGAAGGTGGAGCAGGGGCAGCAGATCGGCCTGGCGGGTTCGTCCGGCGGCGTCTCCGAGCCGCAGCTCCACTTCGAGATCCGCTATGCGCCGACCCCGCAGGAGCGGGCGCGCCCGGTCGACCCGACGCTGGTCCTGCCGCCGCGCTGACCCGCCTCAGAGCGGGAGCGGCTTGCCCAGCTCGCCGGCCAGGTCGCGGATGAACTGCCACGCGACCCGGCCGGAGCGCGAGCCGCGGAGCTGCGCCCACTGCAGGGCGCGGCGCTCCAGGTCGGGGACCGTCAGGTCGAACTGCCGGGCGTAGGCGGTCACGGCCGCCAGGTAGGTCGGCTGGTCCATCGGCGGGAAGCCCACCCAGAGGCCGAAGCGGTCGGAGACGCTGACTTCCTCCTCGGCGTCCTCGGCGGCTGACACGAGGCCTCGGTCCTCCTGGTGGCCGCGCGGCATCAGGTGGCGGCGGTTGGACGTGGCCACGAACAGCACATTGGCCGGCGGTCCCGAGACGCCGCCCTCCAGCGCCGACTTCAGCGCCTTGGCCGCCGCAGCGCCTTCCTCGAACGAGAGGTCGTCACAAAGGACCACGAAGCGCTCGGGCCGCGTCCGCAGGGTATCGAAGAGCGCGGGCAGGGCGGTGACCTCGTCACGGTCCACTTCCACCAGCTTCAACGCGGCGTTCCCCGCCGCGACGGCCATGAAGGCGGCCTTGGCCAGGGAGCTCTTGCCCGTGCCCCGCACGCCCCACAGCAGGGCGTGGTTGTAGGGCAGCCCGGCGGCGAAGCGCTCCAGGTTCTCCAGGAAGCGGGTCTTCTGCCGGTCGACGCCCACCAGGCTTTCCAGCGCCAGCGGATAGTCGGGCGCCGGATGAAAGGCCCCCGTCTGCGGATCGTGCCGGAAGAGCCGCGCGCCCTCGAATCCGGCCGCATCCGCGGCCGGCGGCGCCAGCCTCTCCAGGGCCTCGGCGATGCGGGTGAGCAGGGGCGTGAGGTCGCGGTCCATAGGGCGCAGGCCATACACGTGGGCGTTCCATTGCAAAAGCGGGCCTGTCCGCATAGCTTCCGCCGACTTTGGCGGGCCCCCATATGGGAGAGCGCTCGCCTGCGCATTTTTCGGAGAGGCTATGTTCGCCACCCCTGCCTACGCCCAAGCCGCCGGCGGCGCCGCTGCGGGCGGCCCCGAGGCCATGCTGCTGCAGTTCCTGCCGCTCATCGCCCTGGTCGTGCTGTTCTACTTCCTGATGATCCGGCCGCAGCAGCGTCGGATGAAGCAGCACCAGGCCATGCTCGGCGCCCTGAAGCGCGGCGACACCGTGGTGCTGTCCTCGGGCATGATCGGCAAGATCGTGCGGGTGGAAGACAAGGAAGTCGGCGTCGAGATCGCCACCGGCGTCACCGTGAAGGTGGTGAAGGGCATGATTTCCGACGTCCGGGCCCGCGGCGAGCCCGCGCCGGCCAACGACTCCAAGGCCTAAGAAAGTAGACGCCTTCCGATGCTGACCCTCTCGCGCTGGAAGGTCCTGCTGGTCGTCCTGTCGGTGGTGTTCGGGGCGCTCTTCGCGTTGCCCAACGCGCTGCCCCAGGATGTCCGGGACGGACTGCCGGCCTTCATGCCGAAGAAGACCCTGAACCTCGGGCTCGACCTGCAGGGCGGGTCGTACCTGTTGCTTGAGGTCGATACGAACGCGCTGCGTTCCGAACGCCTCACCAACATGATGGAGGACGTCCGGACTCAGCTTCGCGAGGAGCAGATCCAGTTCACCGACCTTGCGGTGGTGAACGGCGTCGTCGTCGTCCGGATCACGGACGCCGCCCAGGTCGGCGCGGCGACCAAGCTGCTGCGCGAGAACATCGGCACGGTGCTGCAGGGCGTCGTCGGCGGCCGGGACGTCCGCGTCACCGCCGAGGCGGACCAGCGCCTGCGGCTCGAGTTCGTGCCGGAGGCCTTCGAGGCCGAGGCGGCGCGCGCGGTGGAACAGTCCCAGGAGATCATCCGCCGCCGGATCGACGAGCTGGGCACCCGCGAGCCCAGCATCACGCGCCAGGGCACGAACCGCATCGTCGTGGCCGCCCCGGGCGAAAGCGACCCCGAGAAGTTGAAGGCGATCCTCGGCCAGACGGCCAAGCTCACCTTCCAGATGGTCGACGAGACGGCGGACCTCGCCCAGGCCCAGCAGGGCCGCGTCCCGCCGGGGTCCGTCCTCCTGCCCGGCGACGACATCCAGCCCGCCTATGTGGTCAAGCGCCGCGCCCTGGTGACCGGCGAGATGCTGACCGACGCCCAGGCGGGCTTCGATCCGCAGACCGGGCGTCCTGTGGTGAACTTCCGCTTCAATGGCCAGGGCGCCCGGCGTTTCGCCGACGCCACGTCGCAGAACGTGAACAAGCGGTTCGCCATCGTCCTCGACGACAAGGTGATCTCGGCCCCGAGCATCAACGAGCCGATCACGGGCGGTTCGGGCCAGATCAGCGGCAACTTCACCGCCGAGAGCGCCAACAACCTCGCTATCCTGCTCCGCGCGGGCGCGCTGCCGACGCGGCTCAACGTCGAAGAGCAGCGTACCGTGGGCGCCGAGCTCGGCGCCGACGCCATCGAGGCCGGCAAGGTCTCCACGGTCGTCGGCTTCGTGGCGATCCTGGTCTTCATGCTGCTCGCCTACGGCCTGCTCTTCGGCGGGATCTCCGTGGTGGCGCTGCTGGTGAACGGCCTGCTGATCATCGCCGCCATGAGCGTGACCCAGGCCACGCTGACCCTGCCGGGCATCGCGGGCCTGATCCTGACCCTGGCCGTGGCCGTGGATGCGAACGTGTTGATCTACGAGCGCATGCGCGACGAGGTTCGGGCCGGCCGTAACGTGGTGACCGCCATGGACGCCGGCTTTTCCCGCGCCATGAGCACCATCATCGACGCCAACCTGACGACGCTCCTCGCGGCTCTGATGATGTTCCAGTTCGGGGCCGGGCCGGTGAAGGGCTTTGCCTGGACCCTCTCGATCGGCGTGATCACCTCGGTGTTCTCCGCCGTCCTCATAACCCAGGTTCTTCTGGCCTGGTGGTTCCGCGCCACCCGCCCGAAGACCCTGCCGATCGCTTAAGGGGAGGCCCGCGCCATGTGGCCCCTGATCAAGACGCTTCCCGTCAAGACGAACTTCGAGTTCGTCCGCTTCGCGCGGCTGGCCGCCGTGATCTCCATCATCGCCGTGATCGCGTCGCTGGCGAAGGCGATGATCCCGTTCGAGCCGCCCTGCGGCGGCCTGAACTGCGGCATCGACTTCAAGGGCGGGACGATCCTGGAGCTGACCACCGGCGCGAAGCCGGTCGATCTCCCGGTCGCCCGCGCGACCCTCGAGCGGATGGATCTGGGCGATGTCCAGGTCCAGACCTTCGGCGCGCCCAACGAGGCCGTGGTCCGCTTTCAGACGCCCGACAACGTCAGCCCGGCCCAGACGGTGGATCGCGTGAAGGCGGCGCTCGCCACAGCGCTCGGCGAGGTCACCTTCAAGCGAACAGACGTCGTCGGCCCCAAGGTCTCGGGGGAGCTGTTCCAGAGCGGCCTGCTGGCCCTTCTGCTCTCGATCGGGCTGATGCTGGTCTACATCTGGTTCCGGTTCGAGCTGCAGTTCGGCATCGGCGCCGTGGTCGCCCTGTTCCACGACGTGTTCCTGACCTTCGGGGTGCTGGCGTTCGGCGGGCTGGAGTTCAGCCTCACGACCGTGGCGGCGATCCTGACGGTCATCGGCTACTCGATGAACGACACCGTCGTGGTGTTCGACCGCCTTCGCGAGAACCTGCGCAAGTACAAGCGGATGCCGCTGCGCGAGGTCATCGATCTGTCGATCAACGAGACCCTGTCGCGGACGGTGATCACCGGCCTGACGGCGCTGCTCGCCCTGGGCGGCTTGGCGATCTTCGGCGGCCCGACGCTGTTCGGCATGTCGATCGTCCTGATGTTCGGCATCGTTATCGGCACCTACTCGTCGATCTATGTGGCCGCGCCCGTGATCCTCCTGTGGGGCGTTCGGCGCGACGACGAGCCGGCCGAGGCGCTGAAACCCGCCGTGCCGCGCCCCTGAGGCCGGACGTGGCGCGCAACGCCCCCAGCATCGACGCCTATGGCGACGGCGGCTTCCGCCTCGCCGGCGCGCGGCACGACGGCTCGGTCCTGATCCTGTCGGACGAGGCGCGGAGCTGGGGCGTCGCCAGCCTGGATCAGCTTTCGCTGGAGGCGCTGCGGCCGGTGCTGGACGCCGGCGCGGCCGAGGTCGAGTTCGTCCTTCTGGGCGTCGGCGCGCGCAACGCCATGCCGCCGCGCGAGATCCGGGACGGCCTGCGGGCGGCCGGCATCGGCCTGGAGTTCATGGACACCCCGGCCGCGGCGAAGCTCTACAACCTGTTGACCGCCGAGGGTCGTCGCGTCGCCGCCGCCCTGATCGCTGTTTGAGCCGGACGGCGCCCTCGCTTCCAGCCTGAAACGAAACGCCCTATAGCTGCGGGCAGGGCAGGGACTTAAGAGGGTTAGTTATATGGCCGGACTACTCGCCAACTTCCGAAATACCATCATCGTCAGCACGATCCTGGCGCTGATCCTGATCGGCGCCTACGCCGCCGGGCCGCAGGGAACGGGCGCCGCCTTCTGGCAGGGCGTGTTCCGCTGGCTGCACGTGTTTTTCGGCATCCTGTGGATCGGGCTGCTGTACTATTTCAACTTCGTCCAGATCCGGAAGATGCCCGACATCCCGGCGGAGCTGAAGCCGGCCGTCTCCAAGTACATCGCCCCCGAGGCGCTGTTCTGGTTCCGCTGGGCCGCTGTGGCCACGGTCGTGATGGGCCTCGCCATCGCCGGCGTGCGCGGCTACTCGGCCGAGACCCTGTCGCTGGGTCTCGCCGGCGGCTACGACCCGACGCTCGATCGCCAGTACACCCTGCTGGGCCTGGGCATGTGGCTGGGCATCATCATGATGCTCAACGTCTGGGGCATCATCTGGCCGAACCAGAAGCGCGCCCTGGGCATCGTGGAGGCCGACGCCGACACCAAGGCCAAGGCCGCGCGGATGGCCATGCTGGGCTCGCGCACGAACCTGTTGCTGTCGATCCCGATGCTGGCCTCGATGACCATGTCGCAGACTGTCTTCGGCTAGACTGCGAGCAAGCTTTCGAGAAGGCCCGCCCTCGCGGCGGGCCTTTTTCGTTGTGAGGACCATGAGCGACGATCTCGACGACCTGATCCGGCGCGTGGACCCGGACCGTTGGCTCTCCAGCCGGTTCGTGGCCGACGCCGCCCTGCGCGCGGACGTTCTCGCCATCTACGCCTACGACCACGAACTCGCCCGCGCGCCCAAGGTGGCGTCCAACCCGATCCTCGGCGAAATCCGCCTGACCTGGTGGCGCGAGATGCTGGATGAAGCCTACGAGGGCCGGCCGGTGCGGCGCCACCCGACCGCCCAGGCGCTGGCCGCAACCATCGCCCGCCGGGAGCTTCCCCGCGAGCCGCTCGAGGCGATGATCGACGCGCGCTACCGCGAGCTGGACTCTGCGCCGATGCAGCCGAAGGAGGCCCTGGCCTGGGCGCGCGACACGGGCGGACGAGCGGCGGAACTCGCCGCCATGATCCTGGCGCCGGGCGAAGACCCCGGACCGGCGCGGGCAGGCGGGGCGGCTTGGGCCCTGGCGCGCCGGGCCGCCGAAGCGCCCGACCTGGCCGACATTTCACGGAGGACGACGGACGGCGCCCGCAAGGCCGTCCGTGCGCTCGCCGCCCAAGCCTTCCCAGCCGTCGCCCACGCGGCCATGGCGGGACGCCGACGCGGCCCGGTGTCCGACCGGCTGCGGGTGGTCTTCGCCGTCGCCCGCGGACGGATCTGACGGTTACTCGGCGGCCTCCAGCGCGGGGGCCCCCGCGGCCCAGGCCTTGAGATCGGCCAGGGCGCGCTCGCCCATCGCCCGCTTCTTCAGCCGGGTCTTCTCCTTGGCGCCCAGCCGGCGGCCCTCGGCGTCGCGCTTCGGGGCCTCCATCGGCGGCAGCAGGCCGTAGTTGATGTTCATCGGCTGGAAGCTGCCCTTGCCGCCCTCCAGATGGCCGCCGGTGATGTGGCCGACCAGACCGCCTAGGGCGGTGGTGGCGGGCGGCGCCTCGATCGGCCGCCCCAGGCGCTCGGCCGCGGCGAAGCGGCCCGCCAGCAGTCCGACGGCCGCGCTTTCCACATAGCCTTCCACGCCCGTCACCTGGCCCGCGAACCGCAGCCGGGGCTCAGCCTTCAGCCGCAGGTTCCGATCCAGCAGGCGCGGCGAGTTGATGAAGGTGTTGCGGTGCAGGCCGCCGAGCCGCGCGAACACGGCCTTTTCCAGCCCCGGGATCATCCGGAAGATCTCGGTCTGGGCGCCGTGCTTCAGCTTGGTCTGGAAGCCCACCATGTTCCACAGGGTGCCCAGGGCGTTGTCCTGGCGCAGCTGCACCACGGCATAGGCCTTCTCGTCCGGCTTGTGGGCGTTGGTCAGGCCCACCGGCTTCATCGGCCCGTGGCGCAGGGTCTCGCGGCCCCGTTCGGCCATCACCTCGATGGGCAGGCAGCCGTCGAAATAAGGGACGTGCTCCCAGTCCTTGAACTCGGACTTTGGGCCGGCCAGCAGGGCGTCGATGAACGCCTCGTACTGGTCCTTGTCCATCGGGCAGTTGATGTAGGCGGCCGCATCGCCCCCCGGGCCTTCCTTGTCGTAGCGCGACTGGCGCCACGCCACGCCCATGTCGATGGACTCGAAGTTCACGATCGGCGCGATGGCGTCGAAGAACGACAGCTGGCCCTCGCCGGTCAGGTCGAGGATCGCCTGGGACAGGGCTGGCGAGGTGAGGGGGCCGGTGGCCAGGATCACGCTGTCCCAGTCCGCGGGCGGCAGGCCCGCGACCTCTTCGCGCGCGATGGTCACCAGCGGATGGGCCTCCAGGCGCGCGGTGACGGCCTCGGAGAAGCCTTCCCGGTCCACGGCCAGGGCGCCGCCCGCCGGCACCTGATGGGCGTCGCCCGCGCTCATGATGATCGAGCCCAGCGCCCGCATCTCGGCGTGCAGCAGGCCCACGGCGTTGCCGGTCCAGTCGTCGGCGCGGAAGGAGTTGGAACAGACCAGCTCGGCCAGCTTGTCGGTCTGGTGCGCATCGGTGCCGCGAACAGGGCGCATCTCGTGCAGCACCACGGGCACGTCTGCCTGCGCGATCTGCCAGGCGGCCTCCGAGCCGGCCAGGCCGCCGCCCACGACGTGGATTGGGGTCATTGTCATGCGTGGCGTACTAGCAACGAACGGCAAGGATCGCGAGCGGGGCCTTGCACGCTTAACAGACCCGACGGCAAGGTTCGGCCGAAAGGCGCCCGCCGAGTCGGGCGCGGACCAGACAGGACGAATGACCAGGTTTTCTCCCAGCGACGCGGCCATGGAAGGCTTTCGCCTGACCAAGGAACACCCGGGCGTGATGCTCGCGTGGAGCGCGGTCTATTTCGGCGGCATTCTGCTGATCGCCATGGTCATGATGGCCACCCTGGGACCGCAGTTCATCACCCTGGCGCGCAAGGGCCAGCTCAGCTCCAACGACCTGGAGGAGGTGGCGAACCTGCTGGCGGCCTCCTGGCCCGCGTTCCTGCTGGTCCTGCTGATGACGGCGCTCCTGATGTCGATCATCGCGGCCGGCGTGATGCGCCTGGTCCTGCGGCCGGAGGAGCATGGGTTCGCGCACCTGAAGGTGGGGCGCACCGAGCTGAAGCTGACCGCCGCCAACCTGATCTGCATCGGCCTCTATGCCCTGTCGGTGGTCGTGGGCCTGGTGTTCACGGCCGGCGCCTCGCAGTTCGGCTCGGTGGGCGCCGTCCTGGCCGTCGCCCTGGTGCTGGTGTTCGGGATCTGGATCGGCGTGCGGCTGTCGCTGCTGCTGCCCACCGTATTCGAAACCGGCCGCGTTTCGCTGAAGCTGGCGTGGGCGCGGACCAAGGGCCATTTCTGGCCACTGTTCGGCATGATCGTCCTGGCGGTGATCTTCTACGTGATCGTCTGGATCCTCTTCAGCATCATCAGCTTCGCCGTCGTCGAGCTGTCGGGCGGCGAGTCGGCCATGCAGGACATCGGCCGCCTGACGCCGCTCACGGCCATCGCGGCGATGATCACCCTGGTGATGCAGTTGCTGCTGCAGGTGCTGCAGATCGTGATGATCTACGCGCCGTTCGCCGTCGCCTACCGCGAGCTGGTGCTGGAAGACACCGCGCCCGCGGAAGACTTCGCCTGAGCTAGGCCTGGGCGCTGGGGCGGGCGCTCACGCGCGCGTGCCAGGCCTTCAGGTTCGAGAACTCGTCCTCGAGCGGCAGCCCGATCCAGGTGGCGAAATCCACCGTGGACAGCAGACAGATGTCGGCCATGGAGTAGGTGTCGCCGGCGACGAAGGCCTTTCCATCCAACTCCCGGTCTAGCCATTTCTGGGCGCCCTTGTAGGTCTCGGCATTGGACTCGCCGAAGTCCTTGTACTGGGTCAGCAGGGCCGCCGTGAACTTGTGGGCGTGGCGCCAGTAGTTGCCGACCGGGCTCATCACCGTGAATTCGATCCGGCGGATCCACATGTCGATCAACGCCTGCTCCACCGGCGTGGTCCCGAACAGCGGCGGCTCGGGGTTGGTGGCCTCGAAATAGCGGCAGATCGAGACGGTCTCGGAGATGCAGGTCCCGTCATCCAGTTCCAGCGTCGGGATCTGGCCCATGGAGTTCTTGGCCCGGAACTCAGGGCTCTTGTGCTCCCGCTTCATCAGGCTGACGGGCGTCTCGGGAAGCTCGATCCCCTTCTCGGCCAGGAAGATGCGCACGCGCCGCGGATTCGGCGCCGGCATCGGCGCGCCATAGAGGATCATCTGCTCGTTCCACCCTGATGTTGTTCGGGTGAAGCTATTTCAAACGAATGTTCGGCGCCACCCCACCGGTGAGGCTTAGGCGCCAACCAGCCGCTTCTTCCGCTCGCCCTTGCGCTGGCGGTGGCGTTCCAGAAGCTCGCCGAGGTAGCGGCCGGTCCAGCTGCGCGGCTCGGCCGAAACCTGCTCAGGCGTGCCCTGGGCGACGATCTCGCCGCCGCCGTCGCCGCCCTCGGGGCCGAAGTCCACCAGCCAGTCGGCGGTCTTCACGACATCCAGGTTGTGCTCGATGACCACCACGGTGTTGCCCTGGTCGGCCAGTTCGTGGAGCACCTCGAGCAGCTTCTTCACGTCCTCGAAGTGCAGGCCGGTGGTGGGCTCATCCAGGATGTAGAGCGTCTTGCCGGTGGCCCGCCGCGACAGCTCCTTGCTGAGCTTCACCCGTTGGGCCTCGCCGCCGGACAGGGTCGTCGCCTGCTGGCCGACCTTCACATAGCCCAGGCCGACGCGCTTCAGCGTCTCCATCTTGTCCCGGATCGGCGGCACCGCCTTGAAGAACTCGGCGGCCTCCTCGACGGTCATGTCCAGGGTGTCGGCGATGCTCTTGCCCTTGAACAGGATCTCCAGCGTCTCGCGGTTGTAGCGGCGGCCATGGCAGACGTCGCAGGTCACGTAGACGTCCGGCAGGAAGTGCATCTCGATCTTGATCAGCCCATCGCCCTGGCAGGCTTCGCAGCGGCCGCCCTTGACGTTGAAGCTGAACCGGCCCGGCCCGTAGCCGCGCGCCTTCGCTTCCGGCAGGCCGGCGAACCAGTCGCGGATGGGTTGGAACGCCCCCGTATAGGTCGCCGGGTTGGATCGCGGCGTGCGGCCGATGGGCGACTGGTCGATGTCGATGACCTTGTCGAAGTTCTCCAGGCCCTCGATCCGCTCGTGCGGGGCGGGCGCGTCGGAGGCGTTGTGCAGCCGGCGGGCCGCGGCCTTGTACAGCGTCTCGATCGTGAAGGTGGACTTGCCGCCGCCGCTGACGCCCGTGATGCAGGTGAACGTGCCCACCGGGATCTCGGCGGTCACGTTCTTCAGGTTGTTGCCGGTCGCGCCGACGACGCGGATCACCTTCTTCTTCGAGATCGGTCGGCGATCATCGGGCACGGCGATCTCGCGGGTCCCGACCAGGTACTGGCCGGTGATGCTGTTCGGGTTCGCCATGATGTCGGCCGGCTTGCCCTCGGCGATGATCTCGCCGCCGTGGACGCCCGCCGCCGGGCCCATGTCGATCACGTGGTCGGCGGTGAGGATCGCCTCCTCGTCGTGCTCCACCACCAGCACCGAGTTGCCGAGGTCGCGCAGGCCCTTGAGCGAGGTCAGCAGCCGCGTGTTGTCGCGCTGATGCAGGCCGATGCTGGGCTCGTCCAGGACGTAGAGCACACCCGTGAGGCCCGAGCCGATCTGGCTGGCCAGGCGGATGCGCTGGCTCTCGCCCCCCGACAGGGTGCCGGACGAGCGGGACATGTTCAGGTAGTCGAGGCCGACGTTGACCAGGAACCGCAGGCGGTCGTTGATCTCCTTCAGGATCCGCCGGGCGATCTCCATCTGCTTATCGGTGAGCTGGCCTTCCAGGCCTTCGAACCACTCCTGGGCGTGGCGGATCGACAGGCGCGAGACCTCGCCGATGTGCTGGCCGGCGATCTTCACGGCCAGGGCCTCGGGCTTCAGGCGATAGCCCTCGCAGGCCAGGCACGGCGTCTCGGACTGGTAGCGGCCCAGCTCCTCGCGCACCCAGGCGCTGTCGGTCTCGCGCCAGCGGCGCTCCAGGTTCGGCAGCACGCCTTCGAAGGTCTTGTTGACCTCGTACTTGCGGGCGTTGTCGTCATAGACGAACCGGATCTTCTCGGAGCCGGAACCGTAGAGGACGACGTTCTTCGCCGGCTCGGGCAGCTTCCACCAGGGCTCGTCCATGGAGAAGCCGTAGTGGCGTGACAGCGCCTGCAGCGTCTGGGTGTAGAGCGGCGAGGGGCCCTTGGCCCAGGGCGAGATGGCGCCCTTGTGCAGGCTCTTGTCCTTGTCCGGCACCACCATGTCGGCGTCGAAGGCCAGCTTGGCGCCCAGGCCGTCGCAGACCGGACAGGCGCCGTAGGGATTGTTGAACGAGAACAGCCGCGGCTCGACCTCGCTGATCGTGAAGCCGGAGACCGGACAGGCGAACTTCTCGGAGAACAGCAGCCGCTTCGGCTCCTTCTCGCCTTCCGCCAGGTCGGCCCACTCGGCCACGGCGATCCCGTCCGCCAGCTTCAGCGCCGTTTCCAGGCTGTCGGCGTAACGAGCGTCCTGGCCGGGCTTAGTGACGATCCGGTCCACGACGATGTCGATGTCGTGCTTGAACTTCTTGTCGAGGGCGGGGGCGTCCTCGATCAGCATCAGCTCGCCGTTGACCTTCACCCGCTGGAAGCCGGCCTTCTGCCACTCGGCGAACTCCTTGCGGTACTCGCCCTTGCGGCCGCGCACCACCGGGGCCAGCAGGTTGAGCCGGGTCCCGTCGGGCAGGGCGTTCAGCTTGTCGACCATCATCGAGATGGTCTGGCTTTCGATCGGCAGGCCAGTGGCCGGCGAATAGGGCACGCCGACCCGCGCCCACAGCAGGCGCATGTAGTCGTGGATCTCGGTCACCGTGCCCACGGTGGAGCGCGGGTTGCGGCTGGTGGTCTTCTGCTCGATGGAGATGGCCGGCGACAGGCCCTCGATCAGGTCGACGTCGGGCTTGCTCATCAGCTCCAGGAACTGGCGCGCATAGGCCGACAGGCTCTCGACGTACCGCCGCTGTCCCTCGGCATAGATCGTATCGAAGGCGAGCGAGCTCTTTCCCGATCCGGAAAGGCCGGTGATCACCACCAGTTCGCCGCGCGGAATATCGACGCTGACGTCCTTGAGGTTGTGCTCGCGCGCACCGCGCACGCGGATGAGATTGTGCTGGTCGGCCATACTGTCCCGGAAACACGGAGAGCCCGCGGAAGGGTCCTTCCGCGAGGCCGCCTAATGTAGGTGACGGGACTCAGGGATAACACGGGAACGGACGGGGAACAAAGGGCCTGCGGCATCCCGCCCGGCGAGGCTGCTGACAGTACGCTGTCAGCAGGTTGGCGGACGATCAGCGGGTGCGGCGCAGTTCCAGGATGTCCAGCTTGGACTCATAGGCGGGCCACGGGAACGCGATCCGCCAGCGATCCTCGCCGATCCGGCGCACCTCGCCGATCAGATCCCGCTCGGGATCGGACCCATAGCGGGGCGTTCGAACCTCATCGCCGAGCGCCAGGACCCCCACGAACCGCGCCTTGCGCTTGCCGTCCGGACAGATCAGGCCGCTCTGCCGCTGCGAGCCGGTGGTCTTGCGCAGGATCAGGTCGCCCCCGGGCGTCAGGGTCACCTGGCACCTGAACCAGCCGTAGGCGATGTAGGGCAGCATGCCCTCGCTGGCGGCGCCCAGCTTGATGGTGCGGCACTGGTACCGGCCCGGCGTCGGCTGCGGACGGTTCAGGTCCACCCTGGGGTCGGCCACCGGACCCAGGCGGCGAAGCTCCTCTGCCGCGCCCCCTTTGATCGCCTCGTCGCGGCCGGCCTTCCACGCCATGTCGAGCCGCGAAAGGCGCTCGTGGTCGTCGCGCGTGGCGACACAGGTCATCTCCTGCGCCGCGGCCGTGGTCGCGAGCGCGCAGAGGGCGGGAACCAGGAAACGGATCATGGGCGAAGCGCCGCGGCGCAGGCGGTCAGAACCTGCGCTTGAAGGCTAGCTTCGTGGGCCCGAGGCGGAAACCCTGGTCGTCGGTCCAGGCGTCCTTCGCCTGCACGTCGATCTCGGGAGCATCGCCCGGGTCGATGGTGGCGTCGAGCTTCAGCGGCTTGCGCGCGGCTCGCGATACGACAGACGGTGTCGACCGCAGGGAGGTGGCGCTACGATCCAGGTTGAGGGCCGGAACGCGAGGCTGGCTGCGCATCTGCGGGGCGGAGGCGACCACGGTGGCGGGCCAGGCCTGGGCGAGGGCGGAGACCGGGGTGGCGGCGACTGCGGCGACGACCATCAGCAGCTTCAGGCGGCGGTCCAATTCATGTGCTCCAGCGTGTTACCGCCCGGCAGAACCCTTTCAGATCACTTTGGTTTCAGTTTGTTACGATCATCTTAGCGTCAGGCTCGGTCGATGCGCGCCGCATAGCAGCCGGCGCCCGCATAGTGGGCGTGCAGATAGGCTGTTTTGGGATCGGCCAGCAGGCGCGGAACCGCGTCCGCCAGCTCGGCCGTGGGCACGAGGTCGGCGTCGACCATCATGCCCGCCGCGTCGAACGCCCGCAGCGACAGGAACTTGCGGGCCCGGAACGCCGGCGGGATCTCGCCCGGCGCAAACGTGGTGTCCGTCGCCATCTCGCGAACGAAGATCGCGTGGCGCGAGCGGAAGGGCGTGTCGGCGGGCTGGTGTTCGTAATTGAGCAGCAGGACGCTCTCGCCGACCTCGGCGTCGGCCAACGTCACGCGACAGGGCGCTCCGGGCCCCTCGACGGTCTGCCGGAGGATCCCACGCGCTGCGAGCTCGCCGCTCGAGAGCGCGAAGAGGGGGCGGAATTGCGCGACGGGCAGGGCCCTGACGACGAACGACATCTCTTGGGGTCTCCTTGTTCGCCCGGAACATCGGACCGTCGCCCACCTAAGCCAATGTGGCGGCGTCAACACATGTCCGAAAGCCGCCGAACGCGTCAGGCCGCGTCGTGGAAGATGACGCCCAGCGTGTGGCGCCGGCCGGCCCTCAGGCGGCTCACGCCGTGCCGCAGGTTCACGCGATAGACGCCGCGCGCGCCGGTGACTGGCCGGTGGTGGACCGGAAAGACCACCGCGTCGCCCTGGCGCAGCGGCACGACCTCGGCGCGCGACTGCATCCGCGGCCGCTGTTCGGTCAGGACGAACTCGCCGCCCTCGAAATCGCGGCCCGGTTCGGACAACAGAACGGCGACCTGCAGCGGAAAGACGTGCTCGCCGTAGAGGTCCTGGTGCAGGCAGTTGTAGTCGCCGGGGCCATAGCGGAGGAGGAGGGGCGTGGGCCGCACCTGTCCTGCGGCATGGCAGCGCGCGAGGTACTCGTCATGGGCGGCCGGATACCGCGCCCGCTCGCCCAGGGCGGCGTTCCACCGGTTGGCGATCTGCGCCAGCGGCGGGTACAGGCCGGCCCGGAGCTCGGCGATGGGCTCGGGGAGGGGATAGGCGAAATATCGGTACTCCCCCTTGCCGAACCCGTGCCGGGCCATGGTCACGGTGGAGCGGAAGCCTTCTCCGTCATAGCGTGCGGCCATGGCGTCGGACGCGGCCGGGGACAGCAGGCCGGGCACAAGGGCGCAGCCGTGGGCGTTGAGGTCCCGTTCCGCGGCGCCCCAGTCGATGTCGTCGATCCTCATGCGCCGGACATGGCCGCCCCTCCGCCCGGAGCCAACCCTACGCGCGGATGGCGCGTCCGGATTGCGCCACCGGCAAGGCCCGCCTAGATAACGCGCTCCGCCAATGAAGGAGCAGGCCGATGCGGCTGACGCTGGACAACCCGACCGCCCGTTGTGTCCACGCCGCCGAGATCGCCCATGTCTTCGCCCTTCGTCACGCTGGACGCCCTCAGCGCCGCCACGCCTGACGGCCGCCCTCTCTTCGACAACCTGACCCTCAGCTTCGGAGCCGAACGCTCAGGCCTCGTCGGCCGCAATGGCGTGGGCAAGTCGACGCTGCTGCGGATCATCTCCGGCGAACTGTCGGCCAGGTCCGGCGCCGTCGCCGTGCGCGGACGCCTGGGCTGCCTGCGCCAGATGCTCAAGCCGCCGCCCGACGCCAGCGTCGCGGACATCATGGGCTTCAGCCCGGCCCTGGCGCGCCTGCGCCGCATCGCGGCGGGGGAGGGCTCCGCCGACGATCTCGCCGAGGCGGACTGGACGCTGGAGACCCGGCTTGATGCGGCTCTGGCTGACGTGGGCCTCAGCGGCCTCGATTCGGCGCGCCCGGCGGCGTCGCTGAGCGGCGGCCAGGTGACCCGCGCCATGCTTGCCGGCCTGATCGCCGCCGAGCCCGATCTGCTGATCCTGGACGAGCCGACCAACAACCTCGATGCCGAGGCCCGCACCCTCGTGGCGGATGTCCTCGGGCGGTGGCGCGGCGGCGCCATCGTGGTCAGCCATGATCGGGCGCTGCTGCGCCGGATGGACCGGATCGTCGAGCTGACGACCCTGGGCGCCCAGGTCTATGGCGGCGGATACGACCTCTATGCCGCGCGCAAGGCCGAGGCGGAAGCCGCCGCCGCCCGGGAGCTCGCCAACGCCCAGAAGGCGGCCGCCCGCGTGGCGCGCGAGGTCCAGCTGACGGCGGAGCGACGGCAGCGCAAGGACGCGGCCGGCAAGCGCGCCCGGGCCAAGGGCGATGCGCCCAAGATCCTCCTCGACGCCCGGCAGCAGCGCGCTGAGGCGACCGGCGCCCGCGAGCGCCACGTGGCGGACCGGCTGACGTCAGCCGTGGCCGAGGCCCAGGCCGCCGCCGAGGCCAGGGTGGAACGGGTGCGCCGCCTGGCCTTCGAGCTTCCGCCCTCGGGCCTCGCCGCGGGCAAGATGGTCCTGGCGCTGGACGGCGTCGGTTTCGGCTATCCGGGCCAGCCGCCTCTGTTGACCGAGCGGTCGCTGCGGATCGCCGGTCCCGAACGCGTGGCCGTCTCGGGCCCCAACGGGTCGGGCAAGACCACGCTCATCCGGCTGGCCGCCGGCGAGCTTCAGCCCGCCGCCGGCACGGTCGTCCGAGGCGTCGGGGCGGCCTTCCTGGACCAGCAGGCCGCGCTGCTCGGCGACGACGCCACCCTGGTCGCCGCCTTCCGCAGGCTGAACCCGGCTTCCGGCGACAACGCCGCCCGCGCCGCGCTCGCGCGGTTCCTGTTCCGCAACACCGCCGCCGACAAGCCGGTGGCGTCCTTGAGCGGCGGCGAGCGCCTGCGTGCCGCGCTGGCCTGCGTGCTGCTCGGCGACCGGCCACCCCAGCTTCTGATCCTGGACGAGCCCACCAACCACCTGGACCTGGACTCCATCGGCGCCGTCGAAGCCGCGCTTGCGGGCTACGACGGCGCCTTGCTGCTTGTCAGCCACGACCGCGAGTTCCTCGAGGCCGTGGGGGTGCAGCGGGAGATCGCGCTGGGCTAGCCGATCCCCTCGCTGAGCACGACGATCGCGTCCGAGCCGGCGATGCGGTCTTCGGCGATCCTCTGGTACTCGGGCGAGGCCGCCCAGGTGCGGGCGGCGGCGGCGTCGTCGAACGCCAGGACGACCAGCTTGCGCCCGTCCCAGTCGCCCTCCATCGCCTCGGGCTGCTCGTCCGAGACCAGCAGCCGCCCGCCGTACCGCCGCAGCACGGGCATGAAGCCCGCAGCATAGCGGTCGTAGGGCTCGCGGTCATGGATGGCCACGCGCGCCACGACGTACGCCGTCATGCCGCCACCTGCTTTCGAACCACGCGGAAGACCGCGTTGGCGCGCGCGCAGGGCTGGCCGTCGGCGGTGACGAAGGCCTGGGTGAAGCACAGCGTGCGCCCCGGGTTCACGAACACCGTGTCGAACTCCAGCCACTGGCCCACGAGCGCCGAGCCCAGGAAGTCGACGGTGAGGTTCACCGTCACCAGGCTGGCCAGGTCGCCCAACCTGCGCGCGCACGAGAGCCCCATCGCCGCGTCGGCGATCGACGAGATCAGGCCGCCGTGGACGAAGCCGCGGCTGTTGCAGTGGTCGTCCCGCACCCGCAGGCCGAGGATGACCGTATCGCCCGAATGCCGCCGCCAGATCGGTTCCCAAGGGCGGGTGGCGGGCGCGCTGCGGTCGTGGCGTTCGAAGCCGGCCGGGATGTCGATTGAGCCCTCCATCACGCGGCCGCCAGTCGCGCCAGGCTCTCGAGCGTGCCTTGGCAGGCCCGGGCGGCCTCGGCGCCCTTGAGACGGAAGTGGTCGTGGAAGAAGGCGTTGTGGACCTCGGTCTCCTGGTAGTGGTGGGGCGTCAGCACGACCGAAAACACCGGCGTCTCCGTGTCGAGCTGCACGCGCATCAGCGCCTGGACCACGGTCGTGGCCACGAAGTCGTGGCGGTAGATCCCGCCATCCACCACGAATGCCGCGCCGACGATGGCGGCGTAGCGGCCGGTGCGGGCCAGCGTCTGGGCGTGCAACGGGATCTCGAAGGCTCCGGGCGTCTCGAAGCGCTCGACGGTCTCGGGCGGGAAGCCCAGGCGTTCGAACTCCTCGACGAAACCCACATGGGCCTGGCGCACGATGTCCGCGTGCCAGAGCGCGTGGACGAAGGCGATGCGGCCGGCGCGGAAGGCGCCGTTGGCGGTGGGGAACTCCAGCGTGGGCTTGGAGGCAGCTTGGGTCATGGTCTTCTCCCTGACCGGGTTCAAAGGACCACGACTCAGGGGGCAGGCCGCGCACACGGGGGACGGAGTCCGCCCCTCGCGACACGACCGTTCTCATAACCGGACTATGACCGTCGGCCCCGGGATCGCACCGGGTCTGCTCGTCCCTTCCAGCCGAAGCCGGAAAGCGCCCGCGGGCTCGTCCCCCGAAGGGGCATTACCGCCGGTGGGGAGTTTCACCCCGCCCTGAGAACGTAGACCGCCGGCACATCCGACGGCCCGACCAGCATAGGCGCCTTCCGCCGCGCGAAACAAGTGTTTGAAATGAACTCTTGGGGGTTGTGCCGTCCCGATCCCGTCCACAGCTAAGCCTCGATCTGGAGGAGGCTTCCCATGTTCGACCACCTGTCCCTCGGCGTGCGCGATCTCGCGGCGGCGCGCGAGTTCTACGACGCCTTCTTCGCGCCGCTGGGGGCTGCGGTGTCGTCCGCGAGCGCCAGGGAGCTGGCCTATGGTCCGGGCGGGCAGGCGGGGTTGTTCTATCTCTACCCGGTCAGCGGCGAGCAGGTGGCGGGCCTGGGCGCCCACCTGGCCTTCACGGCCGACAGCCGCGTGGCGGTCGACGAGGCCTATCGGCAGGCGTTGGCGCACGGCGCGACGGCGATCCGCGCCGCCGGCCCGCATCCCGACGTCGCGCCCGGCTACTACGGCTGCGTGATCCTGGATCCCGACGGCAACAAGCTGGAGATCGTCGCCGGCGCCATTCACTGACCGCGGCGCGTCGGCCGCGGTCCTGGGGCGCTAGGCGCGCTTGTTGAGCGTGATCGCCGTGGCCGACGCCCCGCCCGCCTGGACGCCGCCGGCGCCATAGACGCTGGCCTGGCTGCGCTGGCTGGCGACCTCCTCGGCAATGCACCTGACCAGGCCCTCGGTGACCGTACGCGCCGCCTCGATGGCGCGACCCTGGCGCGCCAGCACGGCGTCGAAGGCCTCGGTCGCGCGGATCAGGCGCGTGCGGGCCTCCAGCGGGGCGGCGTCCACCAGGCGGCGGTCGGCGCGGACGCGGGTGCTCTCGTGCCGGTAGAGGTTGGCGAGGCGCGAGGTCTCCTCCATCAGCACCGCGGCGTCCTGCGGCCGGCGTTGCTCGAACGCCAGGGCCTGCTGGGCGATCAGCTCGGTCAGGCGCTCGGTCAGGATGATCAGCTGGTCGACGCGGTCGGCGGCGTCTGTCGCGGCGATGGCCATTACTGGAGCCCCTGCAACTTCAGGATTTCACGCTGGACGGTGTCGGCCAGGCCGATGCCGCCGGACTTGGCGACCTGCTTGCCCATGGCCTCGGTCATCAGCGAGCGGAACATCTCCTCGCCCGCGCCGCCGCCGAAGGGCCCGTCCGTCTCCAGGCCCTGGAACATGTGCTGGAACATGGTCGACAGGAACTGGGCCTCGAACTTCTGGCCGGCGTCCCGCGCCTTCGACGTGGCGAGATCGGCGGTGGTGGCCTGGACGGTGGGCGTCAGCAGGTTGGGCGAGATCGTCGGCGGCGAGATCGGACCGGCCATCACATCACCTCGATTTCGGCCTGCAGGGCGCCCGCGGCCTTGATGGTCTGCAGGATGGAGATCATGTCGCGCGGCGTGACGCCCAGGGCGTTCAGGCCGGCCACCAGGTTGGCCAGCGACGCGCCCGACCGCACGGTCAGGAACTGCCGGCCGGTCTCCTCCGAGACGCTGATGTCCGACTGCGGCACCACCGTGGTCTCGCCGCCGCGGGAGAAAGCGCCCGGCTGGCTGACCGCCGGCTGTTCGCGCACCGTGATGGTCAGGTTGCCCTGCTGGATCGCGACCGTGGAGACCCGCACGGCGTCGCCCATGACGATCACGCCGGCCACCTCGTCGATCACCACCTTGGCGCCGTTGTCCGGCTCGACGGTCAGGTTCTCGACCTGGGCCATGAAGCTCACCATGTCCTGGCCCGCCGGCGGGCGGATCGAGACGATGGTCGGGTTCTCGGCCACCGCGGAGCCTGCGTAGGCGAGGTTGATCACGTCGGCGATGCGCCGGGCGGTGGTGAAGTCGGGATTGCGGAGCGTCATCCGCATCTGGCCCATGTTGGCCAGCCGGAAGCCGATCTCGCGCTCGACGCTCGCGCCCCCGGCGATGCGGCCGGCGGTGGGAACGCCCTTCAGCACCGTCGAGCCCGAGGCGCCGCCCGCGCTGACCGAACCGGTCTGCACCGTGCCCTGGGCGACGGCGTAGGCCTGGCCATCGGCGCCCATCAGCGGCGTCACCAGCAGCGTGCCCCCCAGCAGGCTCTTGGCGTCGCCCAGCGCCGAGACCGCGGCGTCGATCTGGGCGCCTGGGGCCGCGAAGGGCGGCAGCTTCGCGGTCACCATGACCGCGGCCACGTTCTTGGTGTTCAGGTTGGCGTCGCGGACGTTGACCCCCAGGCGTTCGAGCATCGCCTCGAGGCTCTGGCGCGTGAACGGCGCGTTGCGGAGCGCATCGCCTGTCCCGTTCAGCCCGACGACGATGCCGTAGCCGACGAGCTGGTTCTCGCGTACGCCCTCGAACTCGACGATGTCCTTGATGCGGGACTTGGCGAGCGCCGGCTGGGCCGCGAAGGCTGCGGCGGCGAGAATGAGGACGGAGAGGAGTCGGACCGGACGCATGTCGACCTTCGGGCGCAAATGTTCGCGAACCCCAACGCCAGAACCGTGCCAACCGGAAAGCGTAATGAAATCAGAAGATCGAGCGGCGGGTGGGCAGTTTCGACTAGGCAGAAAAAGCCGCCCGTTAACCATGCTTCAAGCTTGCGCGCCGATGGTGCCCACTGAGAGTAGAGGACTGGCGTCCATCCCATGAAAGTCACCGGAACAGGCGGTCTGTCGCAGGCGTCGGGCGCCAAGCCCGCCGCGCGGGCGGGCGGCGGCGCGGGCTTCCAATTGTCGGGCGTGTCCGCGCCCGCGGCGCCGACCCAGGTCTCCGGCGCCTCCGGGGTCTCCAGCGTCATGGGCGTGGAGGCGCTCCTGGCCCTGCAGGACGTGGAATCGCCGACCGAGCGCAAGCGCCGCTCCGTCCGGCGCGCCAGCCGGCTCCTCGATCAACTTGACGGCATCAAGGTGGCGCTTCTGGGCGGGGAATTGTCGCAGAGCCAGCTCGACAGCCTGGCCCGCGCCGTACGCGAGCAGCGCTCGGCGACGGAGGATCCGCAGCTGGAGGCGGTTCTTGACGAGATAGAAACCCGTGCGGCGGTAGAGTTGGCGAAGCTGGAGGCGGCACGTGGCGGTGGATAAGAGTCCGCGGCGCTTCGGCGGCGTTGAAACCATCGGTCGTTTTGCTATACAGCCGGCGCGTGTCTCAGGGGTACCAGGGGGCGTGAGGTTTTCATGAAAACAGCCACGGTTTTGGCTGAGAGTCCTGACTACCGTCCTTCCGAGGACGAGGAGTTCATGAACGAGCGTCAGCTTGAGTATTTCAAGCAGAAGCTTCTGGCGTGGAAAGAAGACATCCTCCGCGAATCTCGCGAGACGCTGTCCCATCTCCAAAAGGAAACTGAGAACCACCCGGACCTTGCGGACCGGGCGTCCTCGGAGACCGATCGCGCTCTTGAGCTTCGCACGCGGGACCGTCAGCGTAAGCTCATCTCCAAGATCGACGAGGCCCTGCGCCGGATCGAGGACAATTCGTACGGCTATTGCGAAGAGACCGGGGAGCCCATCGGGCTGGCCCGCCTCGACGCGCGGCCGATCGCGACCCTGAGCCTCGAAGCCCAGGAGCGGCATGAGCGCCGCGAGCGCGTCCACCGCGACGACTGATCGCCGGCTGCCGCTGAGCCGTAGCGGGTCGCCGGATTGACGGCGGCGCGGCGCATCCGTCGAGATGCAGCGGCCACCGGCCGCAGATCCATGCGTTATGGCCCCGCGAACTGGCGGGAGATGCGCAATGGTGAAGGTTCTGGGTATCGACCATCTGGCCATCCGGGTGAGCGACTTCGCCGCCTCGAAGGCCTTCTACGAAAAACTGTTCGCCTTCCTGGGGTTCGAGGTGCTCGACGCGTTCGAGGACGCCATGGGCTGGACCAACGGCTCGACCCGCTTCTGGATCGGCCAGGCGGAGGAGGGGCGTCGTCACCGTCACCACACCGGCGACGTGGGCTTCCACCACTATGCGTTCGAGCTGCAAAGCCGCGCCGAGGTGGATGAGCTGGAGGCGTTCGTGAAGAGCCTGGGCGCCACCATCGTCGACCCGGCGGGCGAGTATTACGAGGACTACTACGCCGTCTTTTTCCTCGACCCCGACGGGCTGAAGCTGGAAGGGATGAAGTACGGGGAGCGGACCGCCCAGGCCAAAGCCGGCGGTTGAGGTTTTGCTCAGACCTTCGATCCTATATATGCTCAAAATGAGCATTAGTCCGGACGGGAGCTGTCGGTGACGCAGGCGTTCCACTCGATCCACGCGCACGGCTTTGTCCGCGCGGCCGTGTGCACGCCCGCCGTGCTGCCGGGGGATCCCGGCTTCAACGCGGCCGAGACCCTGCGCATGGCGCGCCAGGGCGACGTCGAGAGCTGCGACCTGATGCTGTTTCCGGAGCTTGGGCTGTCGGCCTACGCGATCGACGACCTGTTCCTGCAGGACGCCCTGCTGAAGCGGGTTGAGGCGGAGATCGCCGCCCTGTGCGAGGCGAGCAAGACGCTGAAGCCGGTGCTGATCGTCGGTGCGCCGGCGGTGGCGAACGGCCGGCTCTACAACTGCGCCATCGCCATCTCACGCGGCCGGATCCTGGGCGTGACGCCGAAAAGTTTCCTGCCCAACTATCGGGAATATTACGAGAAACGCTGGTTTGCACCGGGCGCGGGTCTCGCGGGGCTGGAGATCCGCCTGGCGGGCCAGAACGTCCCCTTCGGCACGGACCTGATCTTCGAGGCCGAGGACCTGGCGGACTTCGTCTTCCACCTGGAGATCTGCGAGGACTTCTGGGCGCCGCAGCCGCCCTCGACCGCTGGGGCGATGGCGGGCGCCCTGATCCTCTGCAACCTGTCGGCCTCGAACATCGTGGTGGGCAAGGCCGACGATCGCGAGATCCTCTGCGCCAGCCAGTCCATGCGCTGCCAGGCCGCCTATCTCTATTCGGCCGCGGGGCCGGGCGAGAGCACCACCGACCTCGCCTGGGACGGCCAGGCCTCGATCCACGAACTGGGCCGACGCTTGGCCCAGACCGATCGTTTCCCGGCCGCCTCGCAGATGGCGGTGGCCGACATCGATGTGGAGCGCCTGCGCCTGGAGCGGATGCGCACGCCCACCTTCAATGACGGCGCCGTCGCCGCCGGCCATCCCGAGACCCGCTTCCGGCGCATCCGCTTCGCGCACCAGCCGCACTTCGACGACGTGGGCCTGATCCGGCCGCTGGACCGCTTCCCGTTCGTGCCCGACGATCCCGCGCGCCTGGACAAGGACTGCTATGAGGCCTTCAACATCCAGGTCCAGGGGCTGGCTAAGCGCATCCAGGCCACGAAGTCCCAGCACATCGTCATCGGCGTCTCAGGCGGCCTCGATTCCACCCACGCCCTGATCGTCGCCGCCAAGGCGTTCGATGCGGTCGGGCTGCCGCGCGAGAACATCCTGGGCTTCACCCTGCCGGGCTTCGCCACCAGCGAGGGGACCAAGTCGAACGCCTGGGCGCTGATGAAAGGCCTGGGGGTGACCGGCGAGGAGATCGACATCCGGCCGACCGCGCGCCTGATGCTGGAGGAGATGGGCCATCCGTTCGCCGGCGGCGAGCCGGTCTACGACATCACCTTCGAGAACGTGCAGGCGGGCCTGCGCACCGACTACCTGTTCCGCCTGGCCAATCAGCGGAACGGCTTCGTCCTGGGCACCGGCGACCTGTCGGAGCTGGCGCTGGGGTGGTGCACCTACGGCGTCGGCGACCAGATGAGCCACTACAACGTCAACGGCTCGCTGGCGAAGACCCTGATCCAGCACATGATCCGTTGGGTGGTGAAGACCCGGCAGTTCGACGAGGGGCCGTCGGCGACCCTGCTGTCGATCCTGGGGACTGAGATCTCGCCGGAGCTGGTGCCTGCCGACGCGAGCGGCGCGATCCAGAGCACCCAGGCCAAGGTCGGTCCCTACGAGCTGCAGGACTTCAACCTGTTCTACATCACCCGCTTCGGCCTGCGTCCGTCGAAGGTGGCCTTCCTGGCCTGGCACGCCTGGCGCGACGTGGCGCGGGGAGACTGGCCCGAGAACTTCCCCCAGGAGGCGCGCAACGCCTACGACCTGGCGACCATCAAGCGGTGGCTGGGCGTGTTCCTGTTCCGCTTCTTCGAGATCAGCCAGTTCAAGCGCTCGGCCATGCCCAACGGACCCAAGGTGATCTCGGGCGGCGCGCTCAGCCCCCGCGGCGACTGGCGCGCCCCCAGCGACGGCAACGCCCGCGTCTGGCTGGACGAGTTGGAAGCGGGGGTTCCGTAGAAGGCGGGCGTCAGCGGACGCTCGGCTGCCAGGCGCCGCCGCGGCCGGTCCGGCGTTCGGACCAGTAGCGAACCAGCCGGCGGTACAGCGGGACCACGCCGTCGACCCAATAGCCGAACGGAACGTCCTTATGGATGCGGTGCAGTTCTTCCATGACCATCTCCCGTCGAGGGGTTGTCTTCGAAGGAGAAGATGATCGTCTGCGGGCTTCTGTTCAAAGCGGTTCTACTGCTGTATCCATAAGGCATACTTATGCCAGACCCGCTCGCCACCCTGCCGCTCAGCGCCATCCGCGTGTTCGAGGCCGCCGCCCGGCTCGGCAGCTTCACGCGCGCCGCGGAGGAGCTGGGCATGACCCAGGCGGCGGTGAGCTGGCAGGTGAAGGCGCTGGAGACGCGGCTGGATCAGCCCCTGTTCCGCCGCCTGCCGCGCGAGGTGGCCCTGACGCCGGCGGGCGAGCGTCTGGCCCGCGGGGCCGCCGAGGCCATGAGCGCCTTGCGCAGCGCCGTCGGCGACATCGCGGAGAGCGGCGCGGGCGTGCTCTCGATCACCGTCCTCAACACCTTCGCCACCCAGTGGCTGGCCCCGCGGCTGGGCGCCTTCCAGGTGGCCCATCCGGAGATCGCCGTGCGCCTGGATTCCTCGCAGCGGCTGGTCGACCTGACGCGGGAGACGTTCGACGTCGGCATCCGCGGCGGCCGGAATGGGCAGTGGCCCGGTCTGGAGTCGCTGTTCCTGTTCCCCTCCGCCCAGACCGTGCTCGCGACGCCGAAGGTGATGGAGGCCCTCGGGCCCGATCCACGCCCGGAGGACCTGCTGAAGGTGGAGTGTGTGGGATCCCAGGCGGAGTGGGCCGCCTGGTACGCCAATGCCGGGGTGGTCCGCGGCGCGCCCGAGCTGGGCGGAGGGCCTCGGATCACCGCCGACACCCAGGTGCTGGAAGTCGCGACGGCGGTGGCGAACGGCGCGGCGGCCATCGGCTCGCCCGTGATGTTCGGGGCCGATATCGCCGCCGGGCGCCTGGTCCAGCCCTTCGAGATCTATATCGGCGACGAGGGCGGCTATTGGCTGGCCTACGCCGAAGACCGCCGCAGGGCGCGCAAGATCGCAGCCTTGCGCGCCTGGCTTCTCGACCAGGTCCAGGCCGATCCCGCGGCCCAGCGCCAGCTTCGGAGGCGAGGGCTGTAGGGGGTCTTGCGCCTATCCCCGGCGGCCGACCGCGGCTTCGGACGGAAAGGGCTCGCGCCCCTGGCCCAGCAGGGCGGGCACCACCTCGTCGACGGTCTCGACCGAGACCCAGGCCTTCATGAAGTCCGGCGGCGTCAGCCTCTCGTCCACCGTGTGCTGGAACAGCTTGAACAGCGGCTCCCAGAAGCCGCGCGGATTGTAGAACACCACCGGCTTGGCGTGCAGGTCCAGGCGCCGCCACGACAGCAGCTCGACCACCTCCTCCAGGGTGCCGATGCCGCCCGGCAGGATCACGAAGCTGTCGGACCGCTGGAACATGAGCATTTTCCGCTCATGCATGTTGTCGACGATGATGTGCTCGACCATCTCGAGCGCGCGTTCCTTGCCCACCAGGAAGGTGGGGATGATCCCCAGCACCTGGCCGCCGGCGTGGTGCGCGCCCCGCGCCACGGCGCCCATCAGGCCGACGCCGCCGCCGCCGTAGACCAGCTTGATGCCCGCGTCGGCCAGGGCCTTGCCCAGAGCTCCGGCCGCATTGAGGAATTCCGCGTCCGCCTCGTCGGAGGAGCCACAGAAGACACAGGCTGATTCCAGGCGTTGGCTCCGACGCCGCATACGCAGTACTCCAGGGAAATCTCATGGGGCCGCTTGCCGTCACGGCGCGCAAGCCCAATTAGCTAGGCTCAGGGTTAAGGAGTTTCGGACACGTCGTGAAGAGGGCCCCGCGTTACATCCTTGCCCGTCCTGTGGACGCGCCGGCGTCCGGGGCCTGAAGCTTGGTCCACGCCCACATGGCCCACTCCCGGTTCAGCGGACCGGGCGCCGTCGAGCCGGAGAAGGCGCGCTTCGACTTCTGGCGGTCCATGGCCGATCTGGGCGCGCTGGTCATGCGTTCCGGCGCGCCGCAGCTGCGCCTGCGGATCGCGGCCGCCCTGGTGCTGGTCTTCGTCGGCAAGCTGTGCGGCGTCCTCGCGCCCGTCATGCTGGGCGACGCCATCAACACCCTGACGCCGGCCCAGCAGGGCGGGGTGGTGCTGGGCGCCAGCTTCATCGGCCTGGCCATCGCCTTCGCGGCCCTGCGGCTGGTGGCGGCCTGCGCCCCCTTCGCCCGCGACGCCGTCTTCACCCGCGTCTCCCAGTCCACCATGGCCCGCGCGGCGGTGGAGAGTTTCGGCCACGCGCTCTCCCTGTCGCTGGACTTCCACCAGACCAAGCAGAGCGGGACCCTGTCGCGCGTCATCGACCGCGGGGCGCGCTCGACCGACTTCCTGATCCGCAGCCTGATCTTCAGCCTCGGCCCCACGTTCGTCGAGCTGATCCTGGCCATCGCCGTGATGGTGGTGCGGCTCGACTGGCGCTTCGCCATCACCGCCTTCGCCACCCTGGTCTTCTATGCGGTGGTGACGTTCAAGATCACCGACTGGCGCCTGTCGCACCGGCGCGACCTCAACGAGGCGGAGAACCGCGCCGCGGGCCTCTCGGCCGACGCCCTGATCAACTACGAGACCCTGAAGGCCTTCGGCGCCGAGACCCGGCTGGTGGACAGCTACGGCCAGGCCATGAGCCGCTACGTGGACGCCAGTTCCAGGGCCAACGGCTCGCTGAACCTGCTCAACGCCGCCCAGTCCCTGATCCTGAACGTGGGTCTGGCGGCGATGACGGTGATGGCCGGCTACGAGGTCACCGGCGGGCGGCTCCAGGTGGGCGATATCACCATGGCGATCCTGCTGCTGTCGGGCCTCTATGCGCCTCTGGGGATGCTGGGCTTCCAGTACCGCGAGATCCGCCAGGGCCTGATCGACATGGAGCAGATGGTCGACCTGCAGCAGATCCGCCCCGACATCGTCGATGCCCAGGCCGCGCGGCCCCTGCCGCCGGCCAGCGGACAGGGGGCGGCCATCGCCTTCGAGGACGTCAGCTTCCGGCACGACGCCCGCTCTTCCGGCCTGCTGGGCGTCAGCTTCTCGGCCCAGCCCGGCCAGACCGTCGCCCTGGTGGGCCCGTCGGGCGCCGGCAAGACCACCGCGGTCCGCTTGGCCATGCGGTTGCTGGACCCCCAGGAAGGCCGCGTGACCATCGACGGCGTCGACATGCGGGAAGTCCGCCAGGCCGAGCTGCGCCGCGCCGTGGCGCTGGTGCCGCAGGACGTGGCCCTGTTCAACGACACCCTCTTCGCCAACATCGCCTTCGCCCGGCCGGACGCCAGCGCCGAGGAGGTGCGGGCCGCCGCCGACGCGGCCGAGCTCGGTCCCTTCATCGACGGCCTGCCCGGCGGGATGCAGACGCGGGTGGGCGAGCGGGGCCTGAAGCTGTCGGGCGGCGAGCGCCAGCGCGTCGGCATCGCCCGGGCCCTGCTGGCCAATCCGCGGCTGCTGATCCTGGATGAGGCGACCAGCGCCCTGGACGGCCCCACCGAGGCCGCGATCCAGGAGACCCTGCGCAAGGTGAAGGCCGGGCGCACCACCCTGGTGATCGCCCACCGCCTCTCCACCATCGTCGACGCCGACCAGATCGTGGTCCTGCGCCGCGGCCGGATCGTGGAGCGCGGGACCCACGCCGAGCTCCTCGCCAACCAGGGCGAGTATGCCGCCCTCTGGCGGCGCCAGACCCGCGAGGCTTAAGCCGGCCGGGGCGCGTGCAGCGGCGGCAGCTCGCCGCGGCTGACCGCCAGGCCCAGGGCCAGGCTGTGGCCGATCATCCGCGACTTCTCGATGAACAGCTCCGCCGGCTCCGGCGGGCACACCTCGCGCGCGGTGCGGGCGAAGAGGTCCAGCCACAGGGCGAAATGCTCGTTCCGGATATCGGGGCGCCGCGCGTGGGCCGCCATGGGCGAGCCCTTGAACCGCCCCGTCATCAGCAGCACCGAGGACCAGAAGTCGCAGAGCTTGGCCAGGTGCTCGTCCCAGTCGTCGATGGCGGCGTTGAAGATCGGGCCCAGAACGGGATCCAGGCGCACGCGTCCGTAGAACGTGTGCACCTGGGCCTTGATCAGGTCCTCGTCGATCCCGGCGGCGACGCCGGGACCGATGCGGAGCTTGCCGTCCATCAGGCGGCCTCGCGCCAGTGGGGCTCGAGCTGCTGGTGCGGCCAGGCGGCGGGGATGATCACCGGCTCGCTGATGCCCGCCAGCTCGTTGGCGAAGCCGTGGTTCACGTCGCGGTGGTGGGCCTCGTCCGCCCGCACCACCTCAACCACGTCGCGGAGGGTGGCGTCCTCCGGCAGGCCCCAATACCGCTTGGCCAGCTCGGGCGCGGCGACGTTGGGCGAGCGGCCCTCGTCGATCTCGGCGAGATAGTGGGTGTAGCTGACCACCGCCTCTTCCTCGAAATAGCCGACCACCCGGTGCGCCGTCTTCGGCGAGATCAGGTAGAGGCCGAAGAAGAACAGGTAGAACACCCACTGCGCCGCCACGACCACGAAGCGCTCGAACGCCGTCGGCTTGGCCACCTCGATGAAGGTCATCAGGTGCATCCGCTCGTTCTCGGCCTCGTCCATCAGCGTCTTGATCCAGCCGCGGTCGTCGCACATCCGGCGCAGGCACTTCAGGTGGTTGAGCGTCGCGCCGACCATGCCCGGCACCGCCGCGACGGTCTCCAGCACCACCGCCCGGTGGCCATAACGCTTGGCGAAGAAGGTGTCGGCGCAGAACCGCAGCGCCTTGACGAAGCCGAACGCGATCCGGTCGGAAGCGCCCTTCGGCCGATGGGTGACGGTGAGGTCCACGATCGGGGCAGGCATCGGAAATCCCTTGAAAACCTGGCGGCCGGGGGAGGCGACCGCTCTTGGGATCGAGATAGCCAACCGCGCCGTCCGCAACCATTCGGGACCGTCCCCTACGTGTCGCTACGGAGACTTGGCCGCAAGGCTCAGGCGATCGCCTTGCCCATCCGCACCAGCGGGACCGGGGAGCCGCCGCGGGCGTCCTCGATGGTCTCGATGTCCTCATAGCCGCACTGGCTGTAGAGCGCGCGGCCGGAGAGCGTGGCCATCAGCTCCACCCGCCTGAACCCCTCGGCCCGGGCCGCCGCCTCGCAGAGGTCGAGGATCAGCCGGCCGACGCCCCGGCGGGCGAAGTCGGGGTGGGTGTACATGGCCCGCACCCGGGCCGCCTCGGTGGCGGGATCCAGAAGGGCGGCGTCGCGGCCCGGCGTATGGTCGCCGCCGTAGAGGGTCGCCCGCCGGCTCCAGCCGCCGCAGCCGGCGATCCGCCCATCCGCCTCGACCACGAAATAGGTGCCGTCCAGCAGGAGCTGGCGGTCCAGGCCCATGATCATGCGGCTGGACTCGATCTGGGCCGGGTCCAGGAAGCCGCGCTGGAGCTCGGCGATGGCAGCCTCCATCACCTCGGCCAGCGCCGCGGCGTCCTTAGGGTCGGCGATGCGGTGCGTCAGTCCTGCGGCCACGGCTTACTCGGCGGCGCGGGGCACGTCGTCATTGCCGACGCGCGGCTGCTCAGCCCGTGCGCGTGGCGCCGGCTTGCCGAACACCCGCTCGCGCATCCAGCCGAACCGGCGCGAATAGACCTTCGGCGCGGCCAGCATCACCGGGGTCAGCACCAGCGTCAGCAGGGTGGCGAAGGACAGCCCCCACACCACCGCGGCCGAAAGCTGGACCCACCATTCCGAGCCGGGCGCCTTGTACTCGATGTGCCCGGTATGGAAGTTCGGGTGCACCTGGAACATCAGCGGCAGCAGGCCCACCACCGTGACCAGGGTGGTCAGCAGCACCGGCCGGAACCGCTGGGCGGCCGCGCGGATCGCCGCCTCGTCCGCCAGATAGCCCGCGTGCCGCAGGTGATAGAACGTATCCACCAGCACGATGTTGTGGCCCACCACCACGCCGAACAGGGCGACGACGCCGGTCCCCATCATGATCACCGACACATAGTCGAAGGTGTGGGCCAGGTTCACCTGCACCCCCAGCAGCACGCCGACCGTCGACAGGATCACCGCCGACAGGGTCACCAGCACCCCGTAGAAGCTGTTGAACTGCCAGAGCAGGATCACGAACATCATGAACAGCGAGGCGGCCATGGCGACCATGAAGAACTGCGCCGCCTCGGCGCCTTCCTCGTCCGCGCCCACGAACTTCCAGGTGACCGCCGGATCGATCGGCGCCTTCTCGAGCCAGGGCTTGAGCTGGGCGATCTTCTGGTTGGCGGCCACGCCGTCGATGGCGTTGGCCTGCACGATGACGATGCGCTGGCCGTCGCGGCGCATGATCTGGGTGACCTGCTGCGCCGGCACGCGCTTGATGAAGTAGCCGGCGGGCACCGGGCCGGTGGGCGTGGTGATCTTGAGCTGTTCCAGGGCCGCCACGTTGCGGGCGCTGGGCGGGAAGCGGACGCGGATGTCCAGCTCGTCCTCGGCGTCGTCCGGACGATAGCGGCCCATCAGGACGCCGCCGGTCAGGAACTGGATGGTCTGGCCCACCGACAGCACGTCGACGCCGTAGCGGCCGGCCGCCTCACGGTCGACCGCCAGATTCCATTCGATGCCGGGCGAGGTGCGGTTGTCCTCCAGCTCGATGAGCTGCGGGTCCTCGGCCAGCTTGGCCTTCACCATGTCGGCCACCCGGTTCAGGGCGGCCGGATCGTGGCTCTGCAGCTGGACCTGGATGTCCTTGCCGACCGGCGGGCCGTTCTGCGGGCCCCGCACCTCGATCTGCAGCCCGGGGATGTCCTTCACCCGGTCGCGGACGGCGTTCTCGATGTCCTTGCCCCTCAGGCCCAGGGCCAGCCGGTCCTCGTAGTCGAGGAAGTCCACGCGCACGCGGCCGATGGTGTCGTTGGGCGCCGAGTTCGGCCCGCCGCTGGTCGAGAAGCCGCCGGAGCGGACGTAGAACGACTCCACGCCCTTCATCCCGATCAGCCGCCTCTCGGCCTGGGCCACCAGGGCGTCCTGGGCCTCGGGCGAGAGGTTGCCGCGGGCCTTGACGAAGACCTGGGTGAACTCCGGATCGTCCTCGAAGAAGAACTCGGTCCGGTGCGGCGTCTTGGCGTACCAGAAGCCGATGGCGACCACGACCAGCAGGGCGGCCAGCAGCGAGCGGCTGGGGTGCGCGGCCAGGGTGGTGAGGGTGCGGGCGTACCAGCCCATGAAGCCCTTCATCTCGCGCGGATCGCCGTGCTCGGACTTCACGATCTCGGCCAGGTGCTCCTCGTCGATCGCCGCCTTGCGGGCGAAGATCGAGCCCAGCGCCGGCGTGAAGATGAGGGCCACGAAGATCGAGGCGCCCAGGACGAAGAACAGGGTCAGCGGCAGGAAGCTCATGAACTTCCCGGCGATCGAGTTCCAGAACATGAACGGCACGAAGGCGCAGAGCGTGGTCAGGGTGCCGTTGGCCACCGGCCAGAACATCCGCTTGCCGGCCGCGGCGAAGGCCTCCTCCTTGGGCAGGCCCTCGGCCATGCGGCGGTCGGCGTACTCCACCACCACGATACCGCCGTCCACGAGGATGCCCACGGCCAGCACCATGCCGAACATGACCATCATGTTCAGGGTCACGCCCATGCCGTTGATCATCAGGAAGGCCAGCAGGAAGCAGATTGGGATCGAGGCGCCCACCATCAGCCCCTGGCGGATCCCCAGGCTGGCCACGATGATCATCATGACCAGCAGGCTGGCCATCATCAGCCCGCTTTCCAGGACCACCAGCGTCCGGCCGATGAATTCGCTCTCGTCGTAGATGTAGTCGAGCTGGACCGTGGCCGGCCAGCGCTTGGCCTCGGTCTCGGTGACCTTCTTCACGGTCTCCACCGTGTCGAGGATGTTGGCGCCGCCGCGCTTGGACACTTCCAGGATGAAGGCGGGATGGCCGTTGAAGCGGCTGATCGAGCTGGCTTCCTTGAAGGTACGCCGCACCTCGCCGATGTCGCCCACCGTCACCAGGCGGTCGCCGTTCTTCTTGACCGGAAGGCTCAGGATGTCCTGCGGGTCCTCGACCACGCCCGGCACCTTGACCGCGAACTGGCCGCTGCCCGATCGCAGGCTGCCGGCGGGCACCAGCTGGTTGTTGCGCCCGATGACCTGGGCCAGTTCGCCCGTGGTGACGTTGTAGGCCTCCATCCGCAGCGGATCGATCTCGACCTCGAGCACCTCCTCGCGGCCGCCGCTCATGAAGACCTCGAGCACCCCCTCGGTCGCCTCCAGGCGCTCCTTCAGGCTGCGGGCCACCCGGTGCAGCTCGCGCTCGGGCGCCGCGCCCGAGATCACGATGCCGATGATCGGCTCGCCCGAGAAGTTGGCCTCCTGGATGATCGGCTCTTCCGCATCGGGCGGGAACTTGCCGCGCGCCAGGTCGACCTTGGCGCGGACGTCCTCCAGCGCCTTGTCTTTGTCGAAGTCGGCCTCGAACTCCAGGGTCACCACCGCCATCGACTGGCGGGCCACCCCGTTCATCGACTTGATGCCCTGGATGGTCTGCAGCTCCAGCTCGATCGGCTTGACCAGCAGCCGCTCGGCGTCCTCGGGCGAGACGCCGGGGTAGGGCACCACCACCGAGATGTAGGGCAGATCGATATCGGGTTCGGATTCCCGCGGCATCGACAGATATGCGAACAGGCCGAACAGGGCGGCGATAAGCGTCACCCCCAGCACGACCTTGCGCCGCTTGATGGCTCCGTCGATCAGCGGACCGATCATCAGCTTTCCCCTTGGCCGGCCGAGGTCCTAGCGGACCTGGGCGACCCGAACCTTCTGGCCGTCCGCCACGAACGACTGGCCGACGGTGATGACATTGACCGAGCCCTTCAGCCCGCTGATCCACATGCCGTCCGGCGTCTCGTCCAGGACGGTGACGGGGGAGAAGGCCACGCGGCCGTCGGCCAGGACATAGCGCACGCCCTGGCGGCCAGCCGCATCCAGCACCAGGGCGGATACGGGCACCAGGTGCGCCGCCCCGGCGCCCGCGGCGATTCGCAGGTCGGCCGACAGGCCCGAGCGGACCGCGTTGCCGGGGTTCGGCACGATCACTTCCAGGTGGTAGGTGCGCGTCTGCGGGTCGGCGTCGCGCGCCACATAGCGGACCCGGCCGTTCAGCGTCGTTCCGTCCACCAGCCGCGCGCGGGCGGGCGCGCCGCTCCGCAGCCGGGCGGCCTCGGTCTCGGGCGCGTCGCCCACGATCAGCAGCGGGTTGAGCTCGATCATCGTCCCGCAGGCCTGGCCGGGCGAGAGATAGGTGCCGATCTCGGCGTCGCGCCTGTCGAACACGCCGGAGAAGGGCGCGCGGATGTCCACCTGGCGCAGCGCGATCTCGGCGGCCCGGACCTGGGCCATGGCGGCGTCCAGGTTGGCCTGGGCCTCCAGCACCTGCGTCTCGGAGCGATAGCCCTTGGCGGCCAGCTCGGCCGCGGCCTTTCGCTGGAGCTGGCGCGATTTCAGCGCCGCACGCGCCTGGTCCAGGCTGGCCTGGCGGGCGTCGACGGACAGGCGGCACAGCACCTGGCCCTGTTTCACGAACGCGCCTTCAGCGGCGGGTGTGGCGGCGACGACGCCGGCGGTCTCGGAGCGGACGACGACGCTGCGGGCCGCTTCCGTGCGCCCGCGCATCACCACCTCCAGTTCGCGAACCGTCTCGGGGGTGAGCTTGGCCTGGACGCTCGGGATGGCGTTGGCCGGGGGCGCCTTGGCCTCGGCCTTCTCCGCGCCGCCCCCGAACAGGGAGCGTACGACGAAGAAGAGCACCACCACGGCCACCAGGACCATGATGAAGACATACTGTGGCTTCAAACGCATAAAGCTGTATCCCCGGTCTCAGCTGCGTGCGCGGTACGCCCAGTCACACACGATCGCCGACTTTGCGCGGCCTGCCGTGCTTGTGATGCCGCCGTTATGTCAGCGCAAATGAAATTGCGGTCACGAACGATGGCGGGTGTAATCTGACGCAGCGAGCCTAGATTGCAATGCACCTTGGAGTCGCGCGATGCGCGAGTCCCTTCATATAGCTTTACGACGTACGACGATGGGGCGCCAGTGGTGGCCCGAGCTGAGGACTGATCGACTGTGAGATACCTGCACACCATGGTCCGCGTGACCGACCTCGACGCTTCGCTGGACTTCTACTGTGACAAGCTCGGGCTTAAGGAAGTCTCCCGCGTGGAGAACGAGGCCGGGCGGTTCACCCTGGTTTTCCTGTGCGCCCCGGGCGACGAGGCGGCGGCCCGCGAGAACAAGGCCCCGACGGTGGAGCTCACCTACAACTGGGATCCGGAGGCCTACCAGGGCGGCCGCAACTTCGGGCACCTGGCCTATGCCGTCGACGACATCTACGCCGCCTGCCAGCGCCTGAAGGACGGCGGAGTGGTGATCAACCGGCCGCCACGGGACGGCCGCATGGCCTTCATCCGCTCGCCCGACAACATCTCGATCGAGCTGCTCCAGGCGGGCCCGGCCTTGCCGCCGGCCGAGCCCTGGGCCTCGATGCCGAACGTGGGCGCCTGGTAGCTACCCCAGCCAGCGCGCCAGGTTCGTGAAGTAGCGCAGGGTCTCGGGCAGGGCGGTGGGGTCGCGAATCATGCCGTCGCCCGGGGCTTCATCCACGAAGCTGGGGCAGCCGTCGCGCGGATCCAGGTTGTAATCGCAGTAGTGGTGGAACGTGCTCTGCGCCAGCGCCCGGCCGCCCTCCGGACCCGCCTCGAACGCGACGGCGATATTGAACGGCCGGCCGGTGGCCCGGCTCAGACCCCGCGCCACGACCTGGGCGGCGGGATCGTCGGCCGGCGCGCCGACCGCGCCTTCGTGCGGATGCGCCGGCAGGCGGCGAACGCCCTCGAACAGCGGATGGGCCGGCGCGAGGACCTCGACATCCTGGAAATCGCCGTTGGCGCCGGAGTGGTAGTTCGGCCAGTCGATGTTGGTGGTGTAGGGATCGTCGCGGCAGTTGCGGGTGTCGTCGGGGTCGGGGTTCTTCGAGTGGAAGTAGTGGGCCTTGCCCACCCCGCCCAGGGTGCAGACCGAGACGCCCAGGTCCATGTGGTCGCGCGTCACCATCAGCCCGCGGCCCGCCTTGCGGAACCGCCCGATGGCGGCGCATTCCTCGGCGTTGAGGCCGTCGCCTTCGTCCACGGCGAACAGCCACAGCTGGCTGAAGTCCGAGCGGTCCAGGCCGCCCAGCACCGGATCGGTCTGCCCGGGCGGCGCGGCCCGGTCGCGGGCCACGACCTCGGTGTCCGGCAGGCTCGCCAGGTGGTCGCGCAATCGGGCGAAGCGGCCGATGTGCCAGTTGTCCGGCTGGGTCTCGATGGTGGTTTGCAGAAGGATGCGGCGGGGCATGACCCCGAGGCTAGCATCGACGCGGCGGCGCGTCAGGGCTGCAGGCGCTCCTGGCCCGTCCAGATGCGCCAGCGCCAATAGGCGAGGCCGCCAATGGCCACGACCGCGGCGACCGCGGCGGCGATCGGGGCGGCGTGGGCGAACATCCCGTGCAGCAGCGCCATGACCGCCGGCCCGAACGCATAGCCCAGGGCCACGAAGACGCCGGCCCAGAGTCCCGCGGCGATGGCGTTCAGGATCGCGAACTTGCGCGTCGAGACGCTGGACACCCCGACCGCCACCGGCCCCGCGGCGCGCAGGCCGTAGATGAAGCGGAAACTCAGGATGAAGCCGGTCGGATAGCGCTCGATCAGCACCAGGGCCTTGTCGAACGCGGGCTTGGCCGCCGCCCGCTTCACCCAGCGCGTATGCCGGAAGCTGCGACCCAGGACGAACAGCAGGTAGTCCACGATCCCCGAGCCCAGCGCCGCGGCCAGCACCACCACCGCCGGCGAGAGGATCTGCTGGCGCGCCATCACCCCGCCGGCGATCACCGCCGTCTGTCCCTCCACCGCCGCGCCCAGCGCGATGGCGAACGGGCCCAGGGCGGCGAGATGTTGCGCAAGATCGGTCATGCCGCCGGGGGGAGAGGGGTGGACGCGTCGGATATGGGAACGCGCGAAAGCGCCGCCAGATGCGGCAGGGCGACGCGCCACGATTATCTTCGCGATGTCCGGAAGGCTTCGAAGTGGCTCCCCGAGCAGGACTCGAACCTGCGACAAGTCGGTTAACAGCCGACTGCTCTACCAGCTGAGCTATCGGGGATCACGTCGAGAGGGCGGGCGTATACTGCGACCCGATGGGTTGCGCAAGCCGCCAGACGGCTTGTCGCAGCAGAACCGCCCGCGCGAAAAAAGAGCCCGGCGCGGACGCCGGGCTGAAATCAGTTTCGGTGATGGTGGGGTGTCTTCAGAAGAAGACGAGGTCAAACTCCGCCGCTGTGGTTAAGGGCGCGTTAATCGCCGCCGGCCGCCGGAACCTTCCCTTAAGTCCAAGGCCAAGCTTGGTCGCGCCACGGCCAAGCGTTCGATTGTCGCGCGGGGCTGGACGAACGCGCCGGATCGGTCGATCACCTGACTTAAGTCTTTGAGAAGAGGGGCGGATGCGCATCCATTTCACCGGCATCGCGGGCGCGGGCATGGCCGCGGCGGCGCTGATGATGCGCGAGGCGGGGCACGTCATCACCGGATCCGACGAGGACGTCTTTCCGCCGATGTCCACCTATGTGGAGGGTCTGGGCTTCCCGGTGAGCTGGCGATTCGATTCGGCGAATCTGCCTGACGGCCTCGACCTGCTGGTCCTGGGCGCCAGCGCCAAGCTGGGCGGCGAATCGAACGTCGAGGTCCAGGCGGCCCGCCGCCGGGGCGTGCGCGTCACCACCTTCCCCGAACTGGTGGGCGAGGCGACGGCCCTGCGCCGCAACACCGTGGTCGCCGGCTCCTTCGGCAAGTCCACCTGCACGGCGCTTCTGGCCCACGTCCTGCGCGAGAGCGGCGTCGACGCCGGCTGGATGGTCGGCGCCATCTCGCCCTCGCTGCCCGACACCGGCCACTGGGGCGCGGCGCCCGAGGTGATTCTGGAGGGGGACGAGTACATCGTCGGCCCCACCGACCGGCGCTCCAAGTTCGTCCTCTACCACCCGCGCGACGTCCTCCTGACCTCGCTGATCCACGATCACGTCAACGTCTTCCCGACCTTCGACGACTATGTGAAGCCGTTCGAGGCGCTGCTGCGCCTGCTGCCGGGCGAGGGGTTGCTGGTCGCCCGCGAGCACCCGGCCATCCGCGCCATCGCCGGCGAGGCGGCCGCACGCACCATCTGGTACGACACCGCCCCCTGCGACGGCTGGTATCCGGAAGGTGTGACCTTCGGCGAGACCAGCGCCTTCGACCTCGTCGAACCGGGCGGCCGGCGCGTGAAGCTGACCACCACCCTCCTGGGCGAGCACAATGTCGAGAACATCGTCGGCGTCGGCGCCTATCTCCTGGAGCGCGGCCTGGTGGACGAAGCGCAGCTCGCCCGCGCCGTCGCCGGCTTCCAGGGCATCCGCCGCCGCCTGGACCGCCTGACCCGCCGCTCCGCCGTGCCGGTCATCGAGGGCTTCGGCTCATCGTACGAAAAGGCCCGCTCGGCCATCGAGGCCATGCTGCTGCACTATCCCCACCGGCCGCTGACGGTGGTGTTCGAGCCGCACACCTTCTCCTGGCGCAACCGCGACGCGCTGCCCTGGTACGACACCGTGTTCCAGGGCGTGTCCCGGGCGCTGATCGCCCCACCCCCGCACCACGGCGAGGCCAGCCACAGCCAGTCCGGCTTCGAGGAGATCCTGGCCCGGGTCGCGGCCGCCGGCGTGCCCGTGGAAGGCGTCGAGACCGCCGAGGCCGCCATCGCCGCCCTTGACCGCCTGTCCGGCGACGAGGTCGTGCTGCTGCTGTCGTCCGGCCCGCTGCTGGGCCTCGCCGACCGCCTGCCGGCCGTGTTCGACGAGCGCTACGGCGCCCGGGAAGCCGCCGCCTAGGGTTCCGGCTTCAGGGCGTAGATGTGCGCCTGCACGCGGTAGGTCCCCAGGTCCACGTCGATGGGGACCCGCTCGTATTCGTCCCCTTCGAAGGCGTCCAGCCGGTCCCAGTGGTCGGGCAGGTCCTCGGAGGTGAAGAGCTGCACCATCACCTCCGGGCCCATGGGGTCGGGGCGCAGGCCCGGATAGCCCGCCGCCGCGCCCCATCCGGAGTCCGCCAGCCATCCCCGCACCACGCCCGGCTGCCAGCCGCCGCCCAGGCCCGCCAGCTCGTGGTGGTTCGCCTGGCCCGGCGCCAGCGATCCGTACACGGCCAGGCGGTGGTCCCGGTTCACCTCAGCGGGACGCGTTGTGGTGCGCCGGGATCGGCTGGACGTACTCGCCGGCCTTGGCGGCCTTCTCGGCGGCGTTCAGCTCCTTGAACTGCTCGCGCTTGGGCCCGAGGTAGCCGAACAGATAGGCGGCCACCTTGCGCATCTGGATCTCCTCCGAGCCCTCGGTGATCCGATAGCGGCGGTGGTGGCGATAGATGTGCTCGAAGGGCTTGTGCCGCGAATAGCCCATGCCGCCGTGGATCTGCATGGCCCGGTCCGCCGCCTCGCACACCAGCCGGTTGCCCCAGTAGTTGCACATGGAGACCTTGTCCGAGATCGTCTTCTCGATCTCCTTGTGCTCCATCCGGTCCATTTGCCAGGCCGTCTTGCGGATCAGCAGCCGCAGCATCTCGCACTGGGTCTGCAGCTCCACCAACGGCCACTGGATCGCCTGGTTTTCGGCCAGGGCCTTGCCGAACGGCTTGCGCGTGCGGGCGTATTTCACGCTCTCGTCGATGCAGTACTGCGCCGCCCCCAGGCTGGAGGCCGCCTGGCGGATCCGATTCTGGTGCACGAAGCTCTGGCCCAGCCCCAGGCCGCGGTCGATCTGCCCCCAGTAGCTGTCCTCCGGCACCCAGACGTTGGTGAAGCTGACCCGCGGGTGGTCCGTGGGCATGTTGAAGGTCCACATATATTCCTCGACCTTCACCCCGGGGGTGTCGGCGGGCACGATGAAGCAGGTGATGCCTGTGGCATCTCCATCTTTCCCGGACGTTCTGGCGAAGACCATCACGTGGGTCGCCACGTGCATGCCCGTCGTCCACATCTTCTCGCCGTTGATCAGCCAGCCGGGCTGGCCGTCCTTGTCCTGGCGGACCGCCCGCGTTTCCATGAACGTCGCGTCCGAGCCGTGGTTGGGCTCGGTCAGGCCGAAGCCCGTGCGCATGCCGCCGTTCAAGAGCTTGTCGGCGTCGCGCTCGTACTGGGCGTTGGTGGCGAACTCCTTGAACATCAGGATGAAGGGGTTGTTGCCGACGATCGAGTGTTCGGTCTGCAGGTCGTTGAACAGGCCCAGGCCCTTGGCCGCCAGGTGTTCGCGGATCACCGCCATGGCCAGCTGGCTGCCGCCCTTGCCGCCCATCTCCGGCGGCCAGGCATAGCGCAGGTGTCCGGCCTCGTCGGCCAGCTTGCGCGCCTTGGCCAGCAGCTCCTCCCACTCCTTGCGGGGCAGGCCCTGGTTGTCCCAATCGGTGCGGGCATGCTCGCGCCGGTGGTCGAAGAACCGCTCGTTGTCGTCCTGGGCCTGCAGCGGCGCGATGACGTCCTCGATGAAGCGATCCAGTTCCGCCAGATAGTCCACGAGGTCCTGGGGCAGGTCGAAGTCCATGGCCGTTCTCCCAACGCGATTTCTTGGGCGGGCTTGACGTTGCGGGAGCGTTTACAATCGCCCCGATAGCCCGCCAGATCGCGCGCAGATTAGACCAACCGGAAGGTTCCGTCGGGTCATGGAAGTTGACGTTCGAGCGGGCCTTGAGAAGCTCGCCGCAAGGCTGGGAGGAGAGGGCGCCACCGTTACGGAGGCCGGGCGCCTCTCGGGCGGCGCCAGCATGGAAACCTGGGCCTTCGCCTTCGAGGGGCCGGGCGGGGCCGAGCGGCTGATCCTGCGCCGCCGCAGCGCGCCGTTCGACGAGGAGGCCGCCCGCTCAGTCAGCCTCGCCACCGAGGCCAAGCTGATCCAGGCCACCGGCGCGAACGGCGCCCGCGTGCCCCAGGTGCGCCACGTCTGCGACGAGGCCGACGGCCTGGGCGAGGCCTATGTCATGGTCCGCGTCGACGGCGAGACCCTGGGCAAGAAGATCGTCTCCGACCCGCGGTTCGACGCCGTGCGCCCGGGCCTCGCGCGTCAGTGCGGCGAGTCGCTGGTGGCCATCCACCGCACCCCGCCGCCGCCGGGCCTGAACCTGAAGACCGTGGACGGGACCGCCGAGCTCGACCGCTACGAGGAGGTCTATCGCGCCACGGGCGCCGAGCGGCCGATCCTGGAGCTGGCCTTCCAGTACCTGCGCAGGCACGTCCCCGCGCCGGTGGAGCCGGTGCTGCTGCACGGCGACTTCCGCAACGGGAACATCATGTTCGACCCGCAGGTCGGGGTGGCCGCCATCCTCGACTGGGAGCTGGCCCACATCGGCGACCCGGCCGAGGACATGGGCTGGATCTGCACCAACTCCTGGCGCTTCGGCCGCCCGGACCGTCCGGTGGGCGGTTTCGGCGAGTACGAGGACCTGCTGGCGGGCTACGCCTCGGCGGGCGGGCGGCGCATCGAGCTCAGCCGCGTCCGGTTCTGGCAGATGCTGGGCTCCCTGCGCTGGGGGATCATGTGCCTGACCATGTACCTCAGCTGGCGCGACGGGATCACCAGGTCGGTGGAACGCCCCATGATCGGCCGGCGCGTCTCGGAGACCGAGGCCGACCTCGTCGTCTTGCTGGAGGAAGGCCTGTGATCACCCACCCCCGCACCGACGAGCTCGCCGAGTCCGTCCGCCTCTGGATCGACGAGATCCGCCCGACGCTCGACCCCCGCAACGCCTTCCTGGCGCGCGTGGCCGCCAACGCCATGGCGACCATCGCCCGCGAGCTCACCCAGGGCCCCGCGGCGGAAGCCGCCGCCGTGGCCGGCATGACGGGCGTCCTGGGCCACGGCGGAACCTTCGCCGAGCTGAACAGCGAGCTCTGCGCCCGCATCCGCTCAGGCGAGCTCACCGTCGAAACTCCGGGCCTCCTCACCGCCCTGGCCGCCATCGCCCGCAACCAGGTCGCCATCGACCAGCCCACGTACAAGCCCGAAGGCGCCCCGGCGCCCTGAGTCCCCGCCCTCCACAGTTGTCACCCCGGTTTCGGCGCAGCCGAAGACCGGGACCCCGATCTGTTGAGCTTGCGAGTCCGCGGAGCGGCCCCGCATCGCGAAGCTACCGACCGCAACACATCGCGGTCCCGGTCTTCGCGCGCCGCCGCCCTAAAGCCCTCGCCTCCTAGAAGGCGGCGAACAGGGTCATGCCCACCGTGGCGGGCCGCTGCGGCGTGATCTGGCGCGCCTGCGGCGCGGTGAACGGGTTGCCGAACGAGAAGGTGTCGCGGAACGAGTCCAGGGGGTTGGTGACGAACACCTGCGCGCCCCGGCCGTCACGGCTGATCTCGCCCAGCACCCGTGTCTGCGTGAAGCCGCCCGTGCGGGGCAGGCGGGCGTCGAACGACACGCGTGACAGACCCACATAGATCGCCTGGCCGACCAGCCGCATCGTCCAGTCCCCGAATACCAGCCGCTCGTAGCTGATGAGGGCGCCCCCGGAAATCGGCGGCGCGCCGGGGAGGCTCTTGGCCAGGACGGGCGTGAACTCGAGGTTGGCCTTGGTTGTCCGCGTGCGCGACACGCGCCCGTTCAGCTGGGCGAGGAATCCGTTGTCCGTGCGGAACGCGACCTCGGCCTCCAGCCCAAGCACGTGCGCGTCGCCGGCGTTGGTCGTGTAGGGGATGCCCGACTCCTGGAACTGGTCGGTCTGGATGCCCTTCCAGACGTCGTAGTAGAGCGCCGAGCTCAGGGACAGCCGGTGATCGAAACGCTCCAGCTTCAGCCCGAGCTCGTAGTTGCGCAGCCGGTCGGACGAGAAGGTCTCTCGCGCCTCCGGCGGCGGTTGCGCCCCGCCGGTGTTGACGCCGCCGGGCCGGAAACCCTCGGACATCACGGCGTAGACGAGGTCACCGTTGTCGAACCGCCGCTGCAGCGAGATCTTCGGCGAGATGCCCGTGTAGTGGTTGCGGCTGTCCTGGCTGCGCGGATCGAAGCGTTCGGCCACCACGTCCGAGCGGATCCGCCGCTCGATGTCGTACAGGCGCCCGCCGAGCGCCAGCATCCAGCCGGGCGCGGGCTCGTACGAGATCTCGGCGTAGCCGGCGAGTTCGCGGATCGTCTCGCGACGTCGTTCGGAATAGACGGGCACGTTGGGCTGGTCAGGGTTCTGGGCCAGCAGCTCGCTGGGGGACCGCAGCCGCGCCTCCGAAGCGTAGAGTCCCGCCAGCCACTTCAGCTTCGAGGCGCCGCGGGACGTCAGCACGATGTCCTGCACCAGCATCCGGGTCCGCGTCCGCTCGGAATAGGCCAGGGTCTCGGCGTTGTCCGTGTAGGTCTCCAGCACGGGCGTGGCGTCGAACAGGCTGCCGTAGGAATGCCGGACGAAGCCGGTGGACGAGGTCAGCTCAGCGCCGCCCCACGAGTAGCGGGCCGTCCCCGTGACCAGCTCGATGTCGTTCTCGTGCGGCTCGGGGATCAGCACCGCCCGTTTCCGCCCGATCCCCCGGATCGTGTAGTGCGTATCCTCCGAGCGCAGCCGTTGGGCCGCGCCCGTTACCGTGATCGACAGGGCGTCCCGCGGCTGCGCCAGCACGGTCAGCCGGCCGCCCTGGCGCTCCGTCCGGTCGACGTTGCTGCGGTTCTGGACGATGTCGTCGAGATAGCCGCCCTGGACTTCGTTGTAGGCCGACAGGCGCAGGCCCGCCCTGTCCCCCGCGAGCGGGACGTTGACGTAGGCCTCGACGGCCCCGCTGGGCCCGCCGCCCGTGGTGGTCGCGCCGGTGACCCGCGCCTCCGCCGACCATTGGCCGAGGTCCGGCTTGCGGGTGACGATCCGGTAGACGCCGGACATCGCTCCGGCGCCGTACAGGGCGCCCTGCGGCCCTCGCGCCACTTCGACGCGCTCCACGTCGACCAGGCGGAGGTTGGGATCGGGCGCGTTGTAGTTCACGGGAAGGTCGTCGAGGTAGGTCGCCACCGTCGAACGCGCGCGGCCGGTGAAGACGCCATCCGCGAGGCCGCGCAGCAGCAGCTTGTTGCGTCCCGGGCCGAGGTTGGTGGTCAGGACGCCGGCCATCTGCGCGGCCGCGTCGCTGGGGTCGCTCGCGCCCGTCTCACGCAGCCGTTGCCGGTGGATCGCCGTGATGCCCACGGCCAGTTCCCGCGAATCGCGAACCCGCTTGGTGGCGGTCACCAGCAGCTCGCCCACGACGGCTGGCGGCCCTGGCGGCGGGGGGCGCGGCGCCTCGGCCTGGCGCGCCGGCGATATCTCCACGGCGCCCGCGGCGACCATTCTCCAGTCGCAGGCCGCCCCGGCGAGCAGGCGCGAAAGCGCTTCCTCCACCGTCATGGCGCCTGCCACGGGGCTGCGCGATACGCCCGGGCAGGCGGCCGCGCCGATCAGGGTGACATTCGCCTGTTGAGCCAGGTCGAGCAGCGCCTCGGGATAAGGTTGCGGCTGGATGCGGAAGCGCACGCGCGTAGCCGCGGCCGCGGCAGGGTCGCCGCCGCCCAACGCCATCGCGACGCACGCGATGGCGGCTCCCAAGTCCCGACGCCCGTGGATAATCTGCTCCGCCTCAGTCCGGATCGTCCGATAGGGATTCGGCCTCGCCTATTTTCGAAGCAGCGCCAACCCCCGCCCGGAAGGTACCGATCTTGCCGGGAGCATCAAGGACAGACGCGCGGCGGCCACGGCGTGGTCGTCCCGGCGCGATGACGCCGGTCGCCGGCCATAGGGCAGGCGGCGCGCCCTAAGCCGCGACCCGCATGTCGGCGCCTTCCAGGACGCGGATGATTTCGCTCTCGCGTTCGTTCCACAGGATGGCGACGTTGGCGGCGCGGCGGGCGTCCGCGCCCAGGGCGGCGAGGACCTGGGGCTCGCGCAGCGCGCGCTCGGAGAGGCGCAGCAGGGTGCGCTGGCCGCCCTGGTCCACCGACACGTCGTGGAAGCGCAGCACGGCGTCCACCACCGCGGCGGGCGGGGGCGGGGGCCGCTGCGGTGGTGGACGCCG
>NZ_LSJI01000220.1 GCF_001557235.1 Phenylobacterium sp. CCH9-H3
GCGGCTACGCCAAGGAGATGAGCAAGGAATACCAGGCCAAGCAGGCCGAGCTGGTCTCCTCGCACATCGCCAAGCAGGACATCGTCATCACCACCGCCCTGATCCCGGGCCGCCCGGCGCCCAAGCTGGTCAGCGCGGCCCAGGTGGCCTCGATGAAGCCGGGCTCGGTGCTTGTCGACCTGGCCATCGAGCAGGGCGGCAACGTCGAAGGCGCCAAGCTGGGCGAGGTCGCGCTGACCGCGAACGGCGTGAAGATCCTGGGCATTCCGAACCTTCCGGGCCGCATCGCCACCGACGCCTCGGCCCTCTACGCCCGCAACCTGCTGGCCTTCTCCGGCCTGTTCCTCACCAAGGAAGGCGCCTTCGCGCCCGACCTGGAGGAGGAGATCCTCAAGGCCGCCCTGGTCACCCACGGCGGCGCCGTGGTCCACCCCAACCTGCAAGCCTGATCCGGAGCTGAAACGATGGATGTCGATCCCACGGTCTTCCGCCTGGCGATCTTCGTGCTCGCGATCTTCGTGGGCTACTACGTGGTCTGGAGCGTGACGCCGGCCCTGCACACCCCGCTGATGGCCGTCACCAACGCCATCTCCTCGGTGATCATCGTGGGCGCCCTCCTGGCCGCCGCGGCCAGCGGGACCGACGGCGAGCTGACCGGCAACATCCTCGTCTCGAAAGGCGCCGGCGCGGTCGCCGCGGCGTTCGCGGCGGTGAACATATTCGGCGGCTTCCTCGTCACCCAGAGGATGCTGGCCATGTACAAGAAGAAGGACAAGGCGAAGTGAGCCTCGACATCCTTCTGGGGATGTTCGCCATTGCAGCCGTCAGCGTGGTGGGCTTCGGCGCACTGTCCGCTGGCGGACTGATGGGCCGGCTGTCGCCTCGCGCCCGCCGCATTATGGCGCCTGTCGGCGGAGTGCTCTACGGCCTGTTGCTGTCCGCCCTGGTCTACCATTCGTTGCTTATGGAGCGCGGAATGGTCGAACGAGGCCACATGTCGGAAACGACAGCGCTGTGGGTCTGGGCGGGCCTCAGCGCGCTGATCGCAATCGTAACCGTCCGCCGGATCGCGCGGACCTTCTCGCAATCGAACGATGATACGGGGACGGGGGCCTCCGCATGAACGCCAATATCGCGGCCATCCTCTACCTCGTCTCCGGGGTGCTGTTCATCCTGGCGCTCAGGGGCCTGAGCTCTCCGACCACCAGCCAGGCGGGCAACCGCAACGGCATGATCGGCATGGGCATCGCGGTCGCCACCGCGCTCGCCACCCTCTGGGGCCAGGGCGCTCTGGACCCGCTGACCCTCGGCCTGATCGTCGGCGGCGTGGCCATCGGCGGCGTCGTGGGCGCCCTGATCGCCCGCAAGGTCGCCATGACCTCGATGCCGCAGCTGGTCGCCACCTTCCACAGCCTGGTCGGCGCGGCCGCCTGCCTCGTGGCCGTGGCCGCGATCTACACGCCCGCCGCCTACGGCATCCTCGGCGACGACGGCCGGGTCCACCTGACCTCGCTGATCGAGCTCTCGCTCGGCCTGGCCATCGGCGCGGTGACCCTCACCGGCTCCGTCATCGCGGCGCTGAAGCTGAACGGCAACATGAGCGGCGCGCCGATCCTGCTGCCCGCCCGCCACCTGC
>NZ_LSJI01000221.1 GCF_001557235.1 Phenylobacterium sp. CCH9-H3
CCATGGTGGACCAGCTGAACGCCTTCTCGTCGGAAGTGACCCGCGTGGCCCGCGAGGTGGGTACGGAAGGCAAGCTGGGCGGCCAGGCGCAGGTGAAGGGCGTCGGCGGCGCGTGGAAGGACCTGACCGACAACGTGAACCTGATGGCCGCCAACCTGACCGGCCAGGTTCGTAACATCGCCGAGGTGACCACCGCCGTGGCCAACGGCGATCTGTCGAAGAAGATCACCGTGGACGTGCGCGGCGAGATCCTGGAGCTGAAGAACACCATCA
>NZ_LSJI01000222.1 GCF_001557235.1 Phenylobacterium sp. CCH9-H3
CGATCGTGCCGATGTTGCAGTGCGGCTTGTTGCGTTCGAACTTCTCTTTGGCCATTTCAAGCTCCAGCCCTGTCCGGGCTTGTCCTCTTACTAGGGTTGGAAGGTCAGGCGTACTTCTTGATCACTTCGTCGGCGACGACTTGCGGCACCGGGTCGTAGTGGTCGTACTGCATGGTGAACTGCGCGCGGCCCTGGGAGAACGAGCGCAGGGTGTTGATGTAGCCGAACATGTTGGCCAGCGGCACGAAGGCCGTGACCACCTGGGCGTTGCCGCGGGTCTCGGTGCCCTGGATCTGGCCGCGCCGCGAGTTCAGGTCGCCGATGACGTCGCCCATGTACTCGTCCGGGGTCAGGACCTCGACCTTCATGATCGGCTCGAGCAGCTTCGGGGCGCCCTTTTCACGGAGCTCCTTGAAGGCCGCGCGGCTGGCGATTTCGAAGGCCAGGACCGAGGAGTCCACGTCGTGGTAGCCGCCGTCGTACAGCGTCGCCTTGAAGTCGATCAGCGGGAACCCGGCCAGCAGGCCGTTGTCCTTCGCCGACTCCAGGCCCTTCTGGACGCCGGGGATGTATTCCTTCGGCACCGCACCGCCGACGATGGCGCTTTCGAAGACGAAGCCCGAACCCGGCTCGCCCGGCTCGAACTTGATCTTCACGCGGGCGAACTGGCCCGTACCGCCGGTCTGCTTCTTGTGCGTGTAGTCGATGTCCGCGACCTTGCCGAGGCTCTCGCGGTAGGCCACCTGCGGCGCGCCGATGTTGGCTTCGACCTTGTAGGTCCGCTTCAGGATGTCGACCTTGATGTCGAGGTGAAGCTCGCCCATGCCCTTCATGATCGTCTGGCCCGACTCCTGGTCGGTGTGGACGGTGAAGGACGGGTCCTCGGCGACCATCTTGGCCAGGGCGACGCCCAGCTTTTCCTGGTCGGCCTTCGACTTCGGCTCGATGGCGATCTCGATCACCGGCTCGGGGAAGTTCATCTTCTCCAGGATGACCGGCGACTTGTTCGGGTCGCACAGGGTGTCGCCCGTGCGGGTGTCCTTCAGGCCCGCCAGGGCGACGATGTCGCCGGCGAAGGCTTCCTTGATGTCTTCCCGGTTGTTGGAGTGCATGAGCAGCATCCGGCCGACCCGCTCGCGCTTGTCGCGCGTCGAGTTCAGCAGGCCCATGCCGGCTTCCAGCTTGCCCGAGTAGATCCGGCAGAAGGTGAGCGAGCCCACGAAGGGGTCGTCCATGATCTTGAACGCCAGGACCGACAGCGGCTCCTCGTCGGACGCCTTGCGCTCGACTTCGGCCTCGGTCTTGTAGTCGATGCCCTTGGTCGGGGGGATGTCCACCGGCGACGGCAGGTAGTCGACCACGGCGTCCAGCAGCGGCTGCACGCCCTTGTTCTTGAAGGCCGAGCCCGCGAGGATCGGATAGAAGGCGCCCGTCAGCACCGCCTTGCGGAGGCACTTCTTGATCACGTCGATCGAGGGCTCTTCGCCGCTCAGATAGGCTTCCATCGCCTCGTCATCGAGCTCGACGGCGTTCTCGATCATGTAGTTGCGGGCCTCTTCGGCCTCCGCCTTCATGTCGGCCGGGATGTCTTCGTCGTGGTAGTTGGCGCCCAGGCCTTCCGACTCCCAGACCACCGCCTTCATGCGGACCAGGTCGACGATGCCCTTCAGGTTCGACTCCGAGCCGATCGGCAGCTGGATCGGAACGGCCTTCACGCCCAGCCGCTCGCGGATGGTCTTCAGGCACATCTGGAAGTCGGCGCCGATCTTGTCCATCTTGTTGACGAACACGATCCGCGGAACGTTGTAGCGGTCGGCCTGGCGCCAGACCGTCTCGGTCTGCGGCTCGACGCCCTGGTTGCCGTCCAGCACCGCCACGGCGCCGTCCAGCACGCGCAGGCTGCGCTCGACTTCGATGGTGAAGTCCACGTGCCCGGGGGTGTCGATGATGTTCAGGCGCTTGCCGTTCCAGAACGCGGTCGTCGCGGCCGACGTGATGGTGATGCCGCGCTCCTGCTCTTGCTCCATCCAGTCCATGGTGGCCGCGCCATCATGGACTTCACCGATCTTATGGCTCTTGCCGGTGTAGTAGAGGATCCGCTCCGTCGTCGTCGTCTTCCCGGCGTCGATGTGCGCCATGATTCCGAAGTTGCGGTAGTCTTCGATCTTATGCGTGCGGGGCATAGCGGATGCTCTGCGAAAAAGGATGTGTGCGGGAGGCTGAACGAACGGCGCGGGCGGTTTATCTCAAACCGCCCGCGCCGGAAAGCTCACTTGGAAGTCGGGCTTACCAGCGGTAGTGCGAGAACGCCCGGTTGGCTTCGGCCATCTTGTGCGTGTCTTCACGCTTCTTGACGGCGGCGCCGCGGTTCGAGGAGGCGTCCAGCAGCTCGCCGGCCAGCTTCTCGGTCATGGTGTTTTCGCCGCGGTTGCGGGCGGCGTTGATCAGCCAGCGGATCGCCAGGGCGCGGCGGCGCTCGGGGCGCACTTCCACGGGGACCTGGTAGGTCGCGCCGCCGACCCGGCGGGAGCGGACTTCGATGGCCGGGGCTACGTTGTCGAGGGCGGTGTGGAAGGTTTCCAGCGGGCCCAGGTCCTTGCGGCGGTTCTCGAGGATATCGAAGGCGCCATAGACGATGGTCTCGGCCACAGCCTTCTTACCTTCGTACATCACGTAGTTCATGAACTTGGTGACGACGAGGTCCCCGAACTTCGGATCCGGGAGGACTTCACGTTTATCTGCGCGACGGCGACGGGACATCTCTGAATTCCTTACTTCGGACGCTTGGCGCCGTAGAGCGAACGGCGCTGGCGACGATCCTTGACGCCTTGCGTGTCGAGCACGCCGCGCAGGATGTGATAACGGACGCCGGGCAAGTCCTTCACGCGGCCGCCGCGGATCAGGACCACCGAGTGTTCCTGCAGGTTGTGACCTTCGCCGGGGATGTAGCACACAGCTTCGATGCCGGTGGTCAGACGGACCTTGGCGACCTTACGCAGAGCCGAGTTCGGCTTCTTCGGGGTCGTGGTGTAAACCCGGGTGCAGACGCCGCGGCGTTGCGGGCACCCCTTCAGGGCCGGGACCTTGTTGCGCGCCGGCTTGTTTTGCCGGGGCTTACGGATGAGCTGGTTGACTGTCGGCATCTAGTCTCGCTTGCGTGGAGGCGTGTGCCGTTTGGCCGAGGCGCCTCAGTTGGGATCGTTTTGGTCGTTGCTCGAGGCCCACCCATGAAACGCAAAAACTCGCCGGAGCACCGTAGCGGCGTTCCGGCGGGAGCGGCTCATCGGAGCTGGGAAGAATCCCCGGCCTCGAAAGAGCGCGCTACATAGTCGGGAAGGGCCGTCTCGTCAATCTGCGTGCGGACTGGGCCGGAAGATCGGCCGCGGCCATGAATTCGCCTCGCGAACGCCCCTTCCCTAAGGCGCAGCTTTCGCGGGGAAGCAAGGAGCGTTGATGCCGGCGGCGGGTCGGAGCCGGAGGTATGGGATCGTGGCGGCCTCGCTGGCCGCCCACGCGGTGCTCGCGACCCTCCTGGTCCTGCACGCGCCGCGCCTGCGCATGCCCGAGATGCGCTCCGGCCCGCCCGAGCCGATCATCCCCGTCCTGATCATGCCGCGCACGCCGCCCGCCGCCAGCGCCCCCGACGGCAAGCCGACGCCGATCCGCCTGCACCGCCGCCAGACCCGCTTCTCCGAGCCCCCGCCCGTGGCGCCGCTGGTCGTTCCCGAGCGCCCCCAGGACGCGCCGCGGCCCGCGGCCTCCGCCGGACCGCGGACCCTGGCGATCCCGCCCTACGAGGACGCCCTGGCCTCCAACGCCCGCAACGCGCTGCGCAGCCGCCGCAACTGCGACGACCCGAGCCTGTCGCGGTCCGAGCGGGAGGCCTGCCAGGAACGGTTCTTCGCCGGCGGTCGGGACGCGCCGCCGCTCGGGCTCGGGATCGAGGCGGGCAAGGCGTCCGACCTGGCGCGCGCGGCCCTGCGCAAGGAGCAGGACTATGGCTACAAGCGCGGCGTCATGCCGCCCTCGCCGCCCACGCCCGGCGCAGGCTGGGACAAGTACCGAGGGCCTCCCGGCCAGGCGGAGGCGTTGGCCGGTTCGCTCGGCAACGACCGCCCGGCCGCGAAGGTCCCCTTCTGATCAGGCGGCCACCCGGGCCTTCATCTCCAGCGGCGCCTCCAGCACCGCCCAGTCGATCATCCCGTCGTGCTGCAGGCTCTCGAACTCCAGCACGCCCAGCTCCTCGAACTTCGGCCGGATGGCGTCGGTGAGCAGGCCCACCCGTTTCAGGTTCGGGATCATCCGCTCGAACAGGAACTTGCGGAACGCCTGGCCGCCGTGGCTCCGGGCGTTGATCTCCAGCGCCTCCTCATGGGTGAAGCCGAACTCCTCGGCCACCGTGGTCGAGACCAGCCGGTTCTTCATCACCACGCAGGCCTCGTAGGCGAACTGGGCGCGCTCCTCGATCTGGTCCTGCGGCAGCGAGCGGATCCAGTCCTCCAGGTAGTTCACGCCAAACGCCACGTGCCGGCCCTCGTCGCGCATCACCAGGCCGACGACCTGCTTCAACAGCGGGTCCGGCGTGCTCTCGTGGATGGTCTGGAACGCGGCGAGCGCCAGGCCCTCGATGAGGATCTGCATGCCGATGAACTTCAGGTCCCACCGCTCGTCGGTGAGCACCTTGTCCAGCAGGAACTTCAGGTTCGGATTGATCGGATAGATCATGTGGCACCGCTCCATCAGGTAGCGGTGGAACACCTCCACGTGCCGCGCCTCGTCGAAGGTCTGGGAGGCGGCGTAGAGCTTGGCGTCGTGGGTCGGGGCGCAGCTCACCAGCTGCGAGGCGACCATCAGGGCCCCCTGCTCCCCATGCAGGAACTGCGACAGCGTCTGGGCGCTGGTCCGGCGCATGAAGTCGGCCTTCTGGGCCGGGGTCAGCGCCCTCCACTTGGGATGGTCGCTGAATCCCTGCGGCTCGGGCGCATCAGCCTGCGGCGCCGGCGGCGGCAGGGTCCAGTCCACGTCCAGTTCGGAGTTCCAGTTGAACCGCTTGCCCAGTTCGTAGAGCCGCCGGATGCGGGCGTTCGCCGCTTCGTAATCCCAGTTGTACGAGCCGGTCAGCGGCGTGTGGAATATCTCGCGGATGACCTCGACGTCGTGGTCGGTCAGCCGGTGGGCGAGATCCTCCTCACCGAAGTACTGCACCTCGGTGGGCGGACCCTTGACCTCTTGGACCTGCAGCATGGGCGTCTCCCTGTCGCCCGGTGTGGTCCGGGCCTGGGGAGATCATAAAAATGACGCCCGCGTCATCTTTGATCGAGATCAACCTGGAGCGGCTCAATCGAAGATGTCGAAGATGTCGAAGCCCTTCTTTTTCTTCTTGTAGTGATAGTCGTCGTCGTAGCGGTAGCGGCCGTGCTCCCGGTCGTAGGGGTGCTTGCGCTTCCACTCGTCCGGGCTGCGATGGAACTCGGACACCTCGCGCTCGAAGCGCTGGCGGTCCTGTTGCTGGCCCACCTGCTCCTCGCGCTGGCCGTTCAACAGCTTTTCCAACTCGCCGCGGTCGAGCCAGACCCCGCGGCAGCTGGGGCACATGTCGATCTCCACGCCGGAGCGGGCGACGTTCTGCATGGACGTGTTGCAGTTCGGGCAGAGCAGCAGCGGCACGGGCGGTCCTCCTCGGTGAAGGACTGATCTAATGACTCATACGCGTATGCCAAGGGGCGATCAGTTCACCGGCAGGTTCTTCGCCAGGAATCGCTCCAGAACCTCCAGGGTCTGGGTCCGCGTCGCGCTACGGGTGAGGTAGTGGTTCTCGTTCTCGAGGATCACGAGCTCGTAGGGCAGGTTCAGCGCCTTCAGCTTTTCGGCCATCAGCAACGACTGCGACGGCAGGACGACCGTGTCCTTGTCCCCGTGGATCAGCAGTATCGGAGCCTTGGACGCCTGGGCGTGGCGGGCCGGGGACATCGCGCCGATCTTGCCGGGCTCCATGACGCCGAGTTCCTCACGCAGATCCTCGAGGCCCGCGCTCTCGCGGCCGTAGAGGCGGGCTTCCTCGGTCAGCAGAAGTCCCAGGTCCGAGATGCCGGCGATGGACGCCGCGCAGCGATACGCGCTGGGATTCAGCGTCGCGCCGGCCAGCGCGGCATATCCGCCAAAGCTCGCGCCCACGATGCACACGCGGCCCGCATCGATCTCGCCGGACCCGGCCAATGTGGCGATCCCATCGAGAAGATCGGTCTGCACCTTGCCGCCCCACTCCCCTCGCCCCGCGTCTTTGTGGGCGCGGCCAAAGCCCGTCGATCCCCGAAACTGCGGCTGCAGCACCGCATAGCCACGGGTCGCGAGGAACTGGGCGATGTAGTCGAAGTCGAACTCGTCGTGCGCCGCGGGCCCGCCGTGGGGCAGCACCACCAGGGGCAGCTTCCTCGCGTCGGTCACACCGGGCGGAAGGGTCAGGAACGCCGGGATCTCCAGCCCGTCCCGCGCCTTGTAGGTGAAGGCGCGGGTCGCGCCGAGCGCAGCCCCCTTCAGCTCGGGATACTCCTCACCCAGCGGCGAAATTTCCTTGCGGGTCTTGTCGTAGAGATACCAGACGCCCGGATGGGACGGCGACGATACGCGAGCCATGAACCGCGTCCGGTCCGCGGACCAACCATCCAACGCGACGTTGCGCCCCTTGAACGCACGACCAAGCGTGGCGTGCGCCGCGCCAATCTCGGGGTCGAGCCATTGGACCTTCGGTTGATCGGACCCGAGCGCGAAACCCGCCAGCCCGTTGCGATTGACGTCCCAGATCAACTCGAGCCCGGCGCCGCCCTCGCTCACCACCTCTTCCACACGGTCCGTCAGGCGCAGGCGGATCAACTTGCCGTCACGCTCCAGGAACACGGCGTCCTCCGGCTCGGAGTAGCCCAGGAAGGTCTGCTCGGGCCCAACACCTTCCGCCCACAGCTGTGTCCACTGGTTCTTGCCCTTGGGGCGGCCGAACACCGAACGCCGGAAGGTCAGTTCGTCGACGTCGATGCGGACCCGGGCCTCGCCGCTCAGATCGACGTCCCAGGACCGGGTGTCGTAGTCGCCGCGCTCAATGACCCGTCCCTTCCCCGTGGCCGGATCAATGCTCCACATCGCCCGCACGCTGGCGTTCTGAACGCCCTTCCGCTTGATCTTCGTGTTCATGGAGTCGGCCCCCATGCCCTCGACCAGGTCGTTGACCAGCACGCGCGCCGGCGACGAGTTGGTGATGCCCACGATGGGCTGGCCGCCGACCAGATATTGCGTGGTCGTCAAGTTGTCGAAGAAGCGGGACACAGCCTTGGCCTGCGGCGTGACCGCGATGTGGCGCTCGATCCGGTAGAACTGCTTGGGACCGGCGTCGTGCCAGTACGCGACGCTCGCGATGACATGGTCGTCGCCGGCCCAGCGCAGCCGGGTGGTCTCAACGTCTCCGAGCTTCAGGATCGGCAGGTCCGGCTGATCGATCGTAGCGATCGAGATCACCCGCTGGTCTGACGCGCCGCCCAGGATGGCGACCCTTTGGCCGCTGGGCGAGATCGCGGCGTCCACCACCGCCGGCACACGGCCGAACGCAGACGCCGGCGGCGGCGCGGCCTGCGCTCCGCTGGCCACGACGAGCGCGGCCGACGCCGCGAGTACGCTACGCATTTTGGAAGACACCCCCGTATTCCCCGCCACGAGGGTAGCGTGCAGCTTGGCTGTGACGCAACCCAGACCGGACCACATCGGCAGCGCGGCCAAAACAAAACGGCCCGGGGTTTCCCCCGGGCCGCTCGTTACGCGTGACTGGACTGGAGAGGTTTAGCCCTCGACCGTCTCGGCGACCGCCGCGTCGGCGATCTCGGCCGGCAGCGGCTCCATGGCCTCCTCGCGGCTGGCCGTCAGGGCCTCGTCGCGCTTGGCGGCGATGCGCTGCAGGTTCCGCAGGTACGAGCCCGTGCCCGCCGGGATCAGGCGGCCCACGATCACGTTCTCCTTCAGCCCTTCCAGGGTGTCGCTCTTGCCCTGGACCGCGGCCTCGGTCAGCACCCGGGTCGTCTCCTGGAAGGAGGCGGCCGAGATGAAGCTGCGGGTCTGCAGGCTGGCCTTGGTGATGCCGAGCAGGACCGGCTGGGTGAGCGCCGGACGGCCGCCGCGGGCTTCCGCCTTGGCGCTCTCGTCCTCCACTTCCTGCTTGTCCAGGTGGTCGCCCTTGAGCAGGCCGGTGTCGCCCGGCTCGAGGATTTCCACCTTCTGCAGCATCTGGCGCACGATCGTCTCGATGTGCTTGTCGTTGATCGGCACGCCCTGCAGTCGGTAGACCTCCTGGATCTCGTTCACCAGGAAGTCGGCCAGCGCCTCGATCCCCTGGATCCGCAGGATGTCGTGCGGGTCCGGGTTGCCGTCGATGATGTACTCGCCCTTCCGGATCACGTCGCCGTCGTGGACCGCGATGTGCTTGCCCTTGGGGATCAGGAACTCGACCGCCTCGCCACCATCCTCGGGGGTGATCTTGATGCGGCGCTTGTTCTTGTAGTCGCGACCGAACTCGACGCGACCGTCCATCTCGGCGATGACCGCGCAGTCCTTCGGACGCCGGGCTTCGAACAGTTCGGCCACCCGCGGCAGACCGCCGGTGATGTCGCGGGTCTTGGCGCTTTCGGTCGGGATACGCGCCATGATCTCGCCGGGCTTCACCTCGTCACCGTCGCCGATGGAGAGAATGGCGCCCACCGGGAGCAGGTAGCGGGCCTCGCCGCCGTTCGACAGGCGCTTGTAGGCCCCGTCCTCGCCCAGCACCGACATGGCCGGACGCAGGTCCGAACCCTTCGAGCTGGCGCGCCAGTCGATGACCACGCGGTTGGAGATGCCGGTGGCTTCGTCGGCTTCCTCGCGGAACGAGAAGTTCTCCACCAGGTCCTCGAACCGCACCTTGCCGCCCACTTCCGTGATGATCGGCGTGGTGTAGGGGTCCCAGCTGGCCAGGCGCTCGCCGCGCTTGACCTTGCCGCCGTCCTTGACGTGCAGGCGGGCGCCATAGGGCACCTTGTAGGACTCGCGGTCCTTGCCATCGACCTGGACGGTCAGGGTCAGGTTGCGGCTCATCGAGATCAGCCCGCCGTCGGCGGCGACCACGGTGTTGCCGCCGGAGATCCGCGCGACGCCCTCGTTGGCGCTTTCGAAGAACGACTGCTCGGCCACCTGGGCGGTGCCGCCGATGTGGAAGGTCCGCATCGTCAGCTGGGTGCCGGGCTCGCCGATCGACTGGGCGGCGATGACGCCGACCGCTTCACCGATGTTCACCGGCGTGCCGCGGGCCAGGTCGCGGCCGTAGCAGGCGCCGCAGACGCCGACCTTGGTCTCGCAGGTCAGGACCGAGCGGATCTTCACCGACTGGACGCCGGCGCTCTCGACCAGATCGCACATGTTCTCGTCGAGATAGGTGTCGGCCGGGACGATCACGTCGTTGGTGCCCGGGTCCTTCACGTCCTCGGCCGCGAAACGGCCCAGGATGCGTTGGCCCAGGCTGACCAGCACGTCGCCGCCCTCGACCACGGCGCGCAGCGTGATGCCGCGCGTGGTGCCGCAGTCTTCCTCGGTGATGATGCAATCCTGCGCCACGTCGACGAGACGGCGGGTCAGGTACCCAGAGTTCGCCGTCTTCAGCGCGGTGTCGGCCAGGCCCTTACGGGCGCCGTGGGTGGAGTTGAAGTACTCCTGGACGGTCAGGCCTTCCTTGAAGTTCGAGATGATCGGCGTCTCGATGATCTCGCCGGACGGCTTGGCCATCAGGCCGCGCATCCCGCCAAGCTGCTTCATCTGGGCCTGCGAACCACGGGCGCCGGAGTTGCTCATCATGAAGATCGAGTTGATCTCCTGCTGGCGACCATCGGCTCCCACAGGCGCCGAGCTGACCTCGGCCATCATCTCGTCGGCGACCCGGTCCGTGGCCTTGGCCCAGGCGTCGACGACCTTGTTGTACTTCTCGCCCTTGGTGATCAGGCCGTCGGCGTACTGCTGCTCGTACTCTTCCACGAGCTTGCGGGTCTCTTCGACGATCGGGGCCTTGCGGGCCGGGATGACGATGTCGTCCTTGCCGAAGGAGATCCCCGCCTTGGCCGCCTCGCGGAAGCCCAGGCCCATCATCTGGTCGGCGAAGATGACCGTCGCCTTCTGACCGCAGTGCCGGTAGACAGCGTCGATCAGGTTGCCGATCTCCTTCTTGGTCAGGTTCTTCTCGAGCAGGCGGTGGCCGATGGCCTGGTGATGCGGCAGCAGGGCCGCGATCTTCATCCGCCCCGGCGTCGTGTCGATCACCTTCCGCACGACGGCGCCGTCGGCGTCCATCTCGGTGTGACGCGCCTTGATCTTCGAGTGCAGCGTGACCACGCCGGCGTCCAGCGCCTGGTCGATCTCGGCCAGGTCGGCGAACACCTTGCCCTCGCCCGGCTCGTTGTCCTTGGCCAGCGACAGGTAGTAGAGGCCCAGGACGATGTCCTGCGACGGCACGATGATCGGACGGCCGTTGGCCGGCGACAGGATGTTGTTCGTGCTCATCATCAGCACGCGCGCTTCCAGCTGGGCTTCCAGCGAGAGCGGCACGTGGACAGCCATCTGGTCGCCGTCGAAGTCGGCGTTGAAGGCCGCGCAGACCAGCGGGTGAAGCTGGATGGCCTTACCCTCGATCAGCTTGGGCTCGAACGCCTGGATGCCCAGGCGGTGCAGCGTCGGCGCGCGGTTCAGCAGCACGGGGTGCTCGCGGATCACCTCGTCCAGGATGTCCCAGACGGCCGGCTGCTCGCGCTCCACCATCCGCTTGGACTGCTTGACGGTGCCGGACAGGCCCTTGGCGTCCAAGCGCGCGTAGATGAACGGCTTGAACAGCTCCAGCGCCATCTTCTTCGGCAGGCCGCACTCGTGCAGCTTCAGCTCGGGACCCACCACGATGACCGAACGGCCGGAGTAGTCGACGCGCTTGCCGAGCAGGTTCTGGCGGAACCGGCCCTGCTTGCCCTTCAGCATGTCGGCCAGCGACTTCAGCGGGCGCTTGTTGGCGCCCGTGATCACCCGGCCGCGGCGGCCGTTGTCGAACAGGGCGTCGACGGCTTCCTGCAGCATCCGCTTTTCGTTGCGGATGATGATGTCCGGCGCACGCAGCTCGATGAGGCGCTTCAGGCGGTTGTTCCGGTTGATGACCCGGCGGTAGAGGTCGTTCAGGTCCGAGGTCGCGAAGCGGCCGCCGTCCAGCGGCACCAGCGGGCGCAGTTCCGGCGGGATCACGGGGATCACCGTCAGCACCATCCACTCGGGCTTGTTGTTGCTCTCGGTGAAGCTCTCGATGAGCTTCAGGCGCTTGGACGCCTTCTTGAGCTTCATTTCCGAGGTGGTGGTCTGCAGTTCCTCGCGGAGCTTCTCGGCCTCCTTCTCGAGGTCGATGCCCTTCAGCAGGCCCTGGACCGCCTCGGCGCCGATCTCGGCGGTGAAGCTGTCGTCGCCGAACTCTTCCTGGAAGCGCAGGTAGTCGTCTTCCGACAGCAGCTGGTGCTGCTTCAGCGGGGTCAGGCCCGGCTCGGTGACGATGTAGTGCTCGAAGTACAGGACGCGCTCGATGTCCTTCAGCGCCATGTCCAGCATCAGGGCGATGCGGCTCGGCAGCGACTTCAGGAACCAGATGTGGGCGACCGGCGAGGCCAGCTCGATGTGGCCCATCCGCTCGCGGCGGACGCGCGCCAGGGTGACTTCCACCCCGCACTTCTCGCAGATGATGCCCTTGTACTTCATGCGCTTGTACTTGCCGCACAGGCACTCGTAGTCCTTCGTCGGACCGAAGATCCGCGCGCAGAACAGGCCGTCACGCTCGGGCTTGAACGTGCGGTAGTTGATGGTCTCGGGCTTCTTGATCTCGCCGAACGACCACGAACGGATCTTTTCCGGCGAGGCCAGGGCGATACGGATGCGGTCGAAGGTCGGAGCGGCCTGGACCGGATTGAAGATGTTCAGGACTTCCTGGTTCATCTTGGTTCCTTCTGCGGCGTGCGCCGCGAAATTTCGTCAGAGCTGGGCGGGCGAAGCGCCCTCCCCCTTCCGAGGGAGGGCTCTGCAATCCGTCAGCTGTTCTCCAGCTCCACGTTCAGGCCCAGGGAGCGCATCTCCTTGACCAGCACGTTGAAGCTTTCCGGGATGCCGGCCTCGAAGGTGTCGTCGCCGCGGACGATGCTCTCGTAGACCTTGGTCCGGCCCGCCACGTCGTCCGACTTCACCGTCAGCATTTCCTGCAGGGTGTAGGCGGCGCCGTAGGCTTCCAGGGCCCACACTTCCATTTCCCCGAAGCGCTGGCCGCCGAACTGGGCCTTACCGCCCAGCGGCTGCTGGGTGACGAGGCTGTACGGACCGATCGAGCGGGCGTGGATCTTGTCGTCGACCAGGTGGTGCAGCTTCAGCATGTAGATGTAGCCGACCGTGACCGGACGCTTGAACCGCTCGCCCGTCTGGCCGTCGTACAGGTACGACTGGCCGGAGCGGTCGAGACCCGCCTTCTCCAGCAGGTTCTCGATGTCGTCGATGTGCGCGCCGTCGAAGACCGGGGTCGCGAAGGGAATGCCCTTCGAGAGGTTCCGGGCCAGCTCGATCAGCTCCTCGTCGCTGTCCGGCAGCTCCTCGTCGGGCCCGTAGGTCCCGGCGAGGTAGTCGATCAGCGCCTGGCGCTGGCCGCCGTTCTGCCAGGCTTCCAGCAGGTCGGCGACCTGCTTGCCCAGGCCCGCGGAGGCCCAGCCCAGGTGCGTCTCGAAGATCTGGCCGACGTTCATGCGCGAGGGCACGCCCAGCGGGTTCAGCACGATGTCCACGTGCTGGCCGTTCTCCAGGTACGGCATGTCCTCGATCGGCAGGATCTTGGAGATGACGCCCTTGTTGCCGTGACGGCCGGCCATCTTGTCGCCCGGCTGCAGCTTGCGCTTCACCGCCACGAACACCTTGACCATCTTCATCACGCCCGGGGGCAGTTCGTCGCCGCGCTGCAGCTTGTCGACCTTGTCCTCGAAGCGGCGGTCGAGGCGCTTGCGCCCCTCGTCGAACTGGCGGCGCATGGCCTCCAGCTCGCCCATCGCCTTTTCGTCGTCGAGGGCGATCTGCCACCACAGACCCGGCGCGATCTCGTCCAGCTTGTCGGCTTCGATCTTGCCACGGGCCAGGCCCTTCGGACCCGACACCGCCGTCTTGCCCACCAGCAGGTCGCGCAGGCGGCTGGTCATGTTGCGGTTCAGGATGCCGAACTCGTCGTCGCGGTCCTTGCCCAGACGGTCGATTTCCGCCCGTTCGATGGCCAGCGCGCGCTCGTCCTTGTCGACGCCGTGACGATTGAAGACCCGGACCTCGACGATCGTGCCGGCGACGCCCGGGGGCAGGCGCAGGGACGTGTCGCGGACGTCGGAAGCCTTCTCACCGAAGATGGCGCGCAGCAGCTTCTCTTCCGGGGTCATCGGGCTCTCGCCCTTGGGCGTGACCTTACCCACGAGAATGTCGCCGGGCATCACTTCGGCGCCGATCGCCACGATGCCCGCTTCGTCGAGGTTGCGCAGGGCTTCCTCGCCGACGTTCGGGATGTCGCGGGTGATCTCTTCCGGGCCCAGCTTGGTGTCGCGGGCCATGACCTCGAATTCCTCGAGGTGGATCGAGGTGAAGATGTCGTCGCGCACGATGCGCTCGGAGATCAGGATCGAGTCCTCGAAGTTGTAGCCGTTCCAGGGCATGAACGCGACGAGCGTGTTCCGGCCGAGGGCCAGTTCGCCCAGCTCGGTCGACGGGCCGTCGGCGATCACGTCGCCGGCGCGGATCCGGTCACCCACCTGCACCAGCGGACGCTGGTTGATGCAGGTCGAGGTGTTCGAGCGCTGGAACTTCTGCAGGCGGTAGATGTCGACGCCGGGCTTGGTCGGGTCGGTCTCTTCCGTGGCGCGGACGACGATGCGGGTGCCGTCGATCTGCTCGACCACGCCCGAGCGGCGGGCCGTGACGACCGCGCCGGAGTCCACCGCCACGACGCTTTCCATGCCGGTGCCCACCAGCGGCGCATCCGACTGGATGAGCGGCACGGCCTGCTTCTGCATGTTCGAGCCCATGAGGGCGCGGTTGGCGTCGTCGTTTTCCAGGAACGGGATCAGCGAGGCGGCCACCGAGACGACCTGCTTCGGCGACACGTCCATCAGGTCGACCTGCTCCTTGGGCAGCAGGGACGGCTCGCCGTTCACCCGGCCGGGGACCAGGTCGTCGACGATGGAGCCGTTGTCGAGCTTGATGTTGGCCTGGGCGATGACGTGCTTCGCCTCTTCCATGGCCGACATGTAGACGACCTCTTCCGTCGTCTTGCCGTCCTTGATCCGCCGGTACGGGCTCTCGATGAAGCCGTACTTGTTCACCACCGCGTGGGTGGCGAGCGAGTTGATCAGGCCGATGTTCGGGCCTTCCGGCGTCTCGATCGGGCAGATCCGGCCGTAGTGGGTCGGGTGCACGTCGCGGACTTCGAAGCCCGCCCGCTCGCGCGTCAGGCCGCCCGGGCCAAGGGCCGACAGGCGGCGCTTGTGGGTGATTTCCGACAGCGGGTTGGTCTGGTCCATGAACTGCGAGAGCTGCGAGGAGCCGAAGAACTCCCGCACGGCCGCGGCCGCCGGCTTCGCATTGATCAGGTCGTGCGGCATGACCGTGTCGATATCGACCGAGCTCATGCGCTCCTTGATGGCGCGCTCCATGCGGAGCAGGCCGACGCGGTACTGGTTCTCGAGCAGTTCGCCCACCGAACGCACCCGGCGGTTGCCCAGGTTGTCGATGTCGTCGATCTCGCCCTTGCCGTCGCGCAGGCCCACCAGGGTGGTCAGTACGGCCAGCACGTCTTCCTTGCGCAGGATGCGCACGTCGTCCGGGCAGTCCAGTTCCAGGCGCATGTTCATCTTCACGCGGCCGACCGAGGAGAGGTCGTAGCGCTCGCCGTCGAAGAACAGCGACTTGAACATCGCCTCGGCGGCTTCCACCGTCGGCGGCTCGCCCGGGCGCATGACGCGGTAGATGTCGAACAGAGCGTCCTCGCGGGCGGTGTTCTTGTCCACCCGCAGGGTGTTGCGGATGTAGGCGCCGATGGTGACGTGGTCGATGTCCAGGACGTCGAGGGTGGTGAAACCCTGCTCTTCCAGCGAGGCGATCAGGCCCGCGTCCAGCTCATCGCCGGCCTCGGCGTAGATCTCGCCGGTCTCGAAGTTGACCAGGTCGCGCGCCAGGTAGCGGCCGTTCAGGGCCTCCGGCGGCAGCAGCAGGGTCTTGAGGCCATTGTCGGCGAACTTCTTGGCGTTGCGCGCCGAGATCTTGGTGCCGGCCGGCGCGATCTCTTCGCCGCTGTCGGCGTCGATCAGCGGGAACTCCGGCTTCACCCCGCGCCAGCGCTCGGGGATGTAGGCCGTGGACCAGCCGCCCTTGTTCTTCTCGTAGGCGACGGTCTTGTAGAACGTCGAGAGGATCTCCTCGCCGTCCATGCCCAGGGCCATGAGGAAGGTCGTGGCCGGCAGCTTCCGGCGGCGGTCGATGCGGACGTAGAGGATGTCCTTGGCGTCGAACTCGAAGTCGAGCCACGAGCCGCGGTAGGGGATCACGCGGGCGGCGAACAGCAGCTTGCCCGAGGCGTGGGTCTTGCCCTTGTCGTGGTCGAAGAAGACGCCCGGCGAGCGGTGCATCTGCGAGACGATGACGCGCTGGGTCCCGTTGACGATGAAGGTGCCCTTCTCCGTCATGAGCGGGATGTCGCCCATGTAGACGTCCTGCTCCTTGATGTCCTTCACGGAGCGGGCGCCGGTCTCTTCGTCGGTTTCGAAGACGATGAGGCGCAGCTTCACCTTCAGCGGCGCGGCATAGGTCATGTCGCGCTGGACGCATTCCTCGACGTCGTACTTCGGCTCTTCGAACTCGTACGAGACGTACTCGAGCACGGCGCGCTCGTTAAAGTCCTTGATCGGGAAGACGGACTTGAAGACCGCCTCCACGCCCTCGTCACGGCGCTCGCCGGCGCGCACTTCGCGCTGCAGGAACTGCTCGTAGGAGGAGCGCTGAACCTCGATCAGGTTCGGCATCTGCACGGCTTCGGGAATGCGGCCGAAAGACTTCCGGATCCGCTTCTTACCGGTGAAGGATTGCGCCATTTTGATCCCTTGAGGACGCCAGGAGGGGACTCCGGGCGTCGAGTGCTTCATCCTGCGTCCGCCCTGCTGACCCCCTTGCGGGGGCCGGACGCTGGAATGCTCCCCGTATCGTCGGGAGCGCCCCTTCGCATGGTCGGAGGGCTAGGGACCATGCCTCGGGGCCTGCACGCGCGAAGGCCGCATCGAAAGATGTGAATCGGAAGATGTTTCGCGAACGGGCGGAAATAGGCCCTTTGGAGCCGCTTGTGAAGCCCCCTCAAGCCGAAAATTCGCGCGGAACGCGAGAGGACGACGCGGAGCCGTGTCCTCCGCGCCGTCCGTTGGGGGTCCCGGGCATGTCCCGGGTTGTCATGCTGACGTCCGTTCTCGCCCCCATGAAACCCGCAGGCCGACGGCCGGGTTCCGGAAAAGACCCAGTTTATCGGCGCGGCAACAAGGTCCCGAACGGATTGGAGGGCGGCGACGGCTGGGCCGACGCCGGGACCGCGGGGTGGACCGGGCTGGCGCTCGCTGGCGGCGGCGCGGCGGCGGGCTGGCTGCGGCCTGCGCCGAGCGCCAGGCTCAACACGCCGGCGATCCCCGCCGCAGCCGCGGCCTTGCCGCCTCCCAGGCCCAGACCGCCGCCACCCGGCGCCCCGCCCCCGCCGGCCATGCCCAGCCTCGCGCGCAGCTGAGCGCATTCCGCCAGACCCGCGCCCATCGGCGAATTGCAGATCTGCACCGCCTGGTTCAACCGGTTGATCTCATAGGCCGTCTGCGCGCGCGCCGGTTCGGCGGACAGCCCGGCGGCGGCCAGGGCGCCGAGCGCCACATAGAGCGTGATCCTGGTCATGGCCGGACAGACCTCCCCTCCGTCTTCTGGACCTGAGGATGGATCCTGGGGCCGTCCCCGGCCTCCCCCGTTTGGGGGCATAGAAAAAGGGCCGGGATTTCTCCCGGCCCTCGATCTTCAGAAGCGCTGAGACAGCGCCGCCACCTACTTGATGGTGACGGAGGCGCCGGCTTCTTCCAGCTTCTTCTTGATTTCTTCCGCTTCCTGCTTGGAAACGTTTTCCTTCACGTTCTGCGGAGCGCCTTCGACCAGGTCCTTGGCTTCCTTCAGGCCGAGGTCCGGACGGACGCCGCGGACTTCCTTGATCACGTTGATCTTCTTGTCGCCGCCGGCGGTCAGAACAACGGTGAACTCGGTTTGCTCTTCGGCGGCTTCGGCCGGAGCGCCGCCACCGGCGGCCGGAGCGGCGGCCACGGCGACCGGAGCGGCGGCGGAGACGCCCCACTTTTCTTCCAGCAGCTTGGAGAGCTCGGCGGCTTCCAGGACGGTCAGGGCCGACAGGTCGTCGACGAGCTTTTCGAGATTGGCCATTGGTTTAAATCCTTAAGAGAGAGGTTTGTCGGGAAGTGACGATCAGGCGGCGTCTTTGGCGGCGTAAGCGCCCATGACGCGAGCCAGCTGACCGGCGGGAGCCTGCAGAACGCCAGCGATC
>NZ_LSJI01000223.1 GCF_001557235.1 Phenylobacterium sp. CCH9-H3
AAGAGGTCCTTCTTCGGCGTGTCCTCCATGGCCTCCACGGCGTTGCGGATCAGGTTCAGCGCCACCTGCTGGACCTGGACCTTGTCGATGAGGACCAGGTTCACCCGGGGGTCGATCTCATAACGCAGGCGCACGCTGCGCTCGCGGGCGCCGATCATGGCCAGGGCGCCGGCTTCCTCCAGCACCTGGGGCAGGCTCTCGATGCGCCGGTCCGCCTCGCCCTTGGCCACGAAGCCGCGCAGGCGTCGGATGATCTCGCCGGCCCGCAGGGCCTGCTCGGCGCCCTGGCCGATCATGTCGGCGAGCCGCGCCTCGTCGATCGGCTTGCGCTTCAGGAGGACCAGGCAGCCCTTCATGAAGTTGCTGGCGGCGGTGAGCGGCTGGTTCAGCTCGTGCGCCAGGGCCGACGCCATCTCGCCGAGGGCGGTCAGGCGCGAGACGTGGACCAGTTCCCCCTGCAGGTCCTGCAGCCGGCGCTCGGCCGCCTGGCGCTCGGTCAGGTCGCGGATGAAGCCGGTGAAGTAGCGCTGCTTACCCGAGTGCATCTCGCCGACCGAGAGCTCCATCGGGAAGGTCGAGCCGTCCTTGCGCTCGCCCACCACGACGCGGCCGATGCCGATGATCCGCCGCTCGCCGGTGTCGAGGTAGCGATCGAGGTATCCGTCGTGGGCCGCCTTGTAGGGGGCCGGCATCAGCATGCTGACGTTCTTGCCCACCACCTCGGCCGCGGTCCAGCCGAACTGGCGTTCCGCCGCGGTCGAGAACGACTGCATGATCCCGCGCTCGTCGATGACGATCATGGCGTCGGGCACGGTGTCGAGGATCGACTTCAGATGGGCTTCCCGGGCCTGCAGGTCGCCGACGAAGTGGCGGATCTCTGCGGAGTCCCGGCGCATCCGCGATCCCACCAGGCCGATGGCGACCGTCAGGCCCGCGAAGACGCCGGCCAGTACGAGGAAGGACGGAGTCGGCGCGCCGGGAAAGCCGAGGAAGGCCAGGCTGAGCACGAGGGAGAGGCCGCCGGCGAACAGAGTCGGCCCGATGCCGCCCATGGCTCCGCTGGCCAGCAGGGCGGGAACGAAGAGCAGGAGCGCCGCGTCGCTGTGCACATAGGGTTGGACGAGCAGGCGCAGCACCGCGCAGGCGGCCGTCGCGGCCGCTGCGATGGCGTAGCCCTTGATCCACGTGAATCGACCGGGCTCGCCGACCTCCGGAACCGGCGCGGGCGGCATGGGCCCAGCGGTAGGGCCGAAGTTCCGTTGTGGCAAGGCGACCTTCCGACTTGGCTGGGCGGCCGCGGTTCAGCGGCGGGGCGCTGGGCGAGCGAGGCTGGTGGCCACCAGCGCCCCGCCGCTGGTCAGGAAGGCCAGGCCCAGGAGGTAGGCGACGGCGTGCGGCGACCTCTCCGGCCATCCGGCGCCGAGCAGGGCTGCGGCCGTGAGGCTGGTGAGGGACGAGGCGAACAGCCAGCGCCAGGCCGCGAGCGGGCGGAGATGGAGTGCGGCCGCGAGCTGGAAGCCGCCGTCCATGGCGAGCGCGGCGGCCAGCATCAGCGCCGCGGCCAGGGCGCCGAGGGTCGGGTTCAGCGTCAGGTAGACGCCGAGGGTCACGGCCGGCAGCGCGGCCGCTACGCCCAGGAGCCGGAGCCGGCCGTTGAACAGCACCAGGGCGACGCCGAACATCAAGGCTCCGGCCAACCAGAGCAGCCAGCCGCTGGCGGCGCCGACCGCGAGGGTGGTCTCCGCGGGAAAGGCGGCGGCTGCTGCCGCCAGCCCCATCATGCCGACGCCCACGGCCAGCGCCGACCGCCGATGGTCCTGGCGCAGGTGGGCGAGGGCCCGGAATTCGCCCGTATCGGAAACGCTCATGGTTCCGCCCCCGGAGCCGGCGCGGCGGCGAGCCGATCACCGAGCAGGTCTTCCACATAGACGAGCCGGATCACCACATAGGCGACCACCGCCAGCGGCGTGGCGAAGAGGACGCCCAGCGGGCCCAGCAGTATGCCGGTGGCCAGGACGGCGAAGAGGGTGACGGCCATCGGCAGCTCCACCATCTGGCGCAACACCAGCGGCGTGACGACATTGGCCTCGAACTGGGAAGCCGCAAGGTAGACGGCCGCGGTCCAGGCGAAGGTCTCCGGGCCGGCGCTGGCGGCGATGATCAGCCCCGGGATGGTGGCGGCCATCGGCCCGACCACCGGGACGAACTGCGCCAGCCCCGCCAGGATCCCCAGGGCCAGCGGCGAGGGCGTTCCCACCCACCAGAGCCCGAGGCCGACAGTGGACCCGACCAGCAGCATCGACAGGAGTTGACCCAGCAGCCAGCGGTTGAGGGCCTCGCCGCAGGCGGCCAGCACGTCCGCCGTCCGTTCGCGGCTGCGGAGGGGGACGAGGTGAAGGAGGCCGCGCAGGTAGGTCGCGGGGTGGAAGGCCAGATAGAGGCCCGCGAACAGGACGATCACCGACGCGGCGGCGGCGCTGGCGGAGCCTTGCACCAGGCGCGAGGCCGTCTGCACCACCAGCCCGTCGGCGTGCCGCAGGCGCTGCAGGTCGTCGAGCACATAGGCGCCGAGCGGCGAGGCGGAGAGCGGCGCCTGCAGGGCGGTCCAGGCGCGCGGCAGAAGCTCGCTCAGCGTCACCAGCTGAAGGGCGATCTGCTGGCCGAACAGCCAGATCGTCCCGGCGATGGCGGCGGTCAGGCCGGCGACCGCCAGGGCCAGGGCCGCCGGCCGGGGAAGGCCGAGGCGCCGGACCAGCGGCTGGGCCAGGGCGTGCAGCAGGATCGCGGTCAGGATCGACCCGAAGGCCATGAGCAGGACGTCGGCCAGCCGCCAGGCCAAAATCCCGAGCACGACCAGGGCCGCGATCTGCGCCGGCGCGCGAAGCGGATGCAGGCCGTTGCGGCTGCGCAGGGCGCGCGCGGCCGGCGACATGCGGCGGCGGCTCAGTGCGACATCAGTACGGGACATGGCGGAGCTTCGAGCATCGCGTCGGTGGCGCCGCCCAGGACGAACTCCCGCAGCCGGGCGTGGCCATAGCCGCCCATCACCAGCAGGTCCGGTCGGGCGGCGTCGACGTAGTCGGCGAGGCGACAGCCGATAGACTGGTCGTGGGCCAGGCGCTCGTCGACGCCGGCCTGCACGCCGTGGGCGGCCAGGTGGCGAACCAGTTCGCGGCCCGCGCCCTTGACCGCCTGGGGCTTGTCGCCCAGCGCAATGAAGATCCGGACCTCGCGGGCCCGGGCCAGCAGCGGCAGGGCGTCGGACACCGCCCGCGCCGCGGCCGCGCCGCCGTCCCAGGCGATGGCGATGGTGTCGAAGCGGTCCGCCGGCGCGATCTCCTTGGCCTCGGGATAGACGATCACCGGCCGACCCGAGCCGAACAGCACGGTCTCGGCCAGGTCGCGGTCCGCCAGCACCGTGGGGCCGATCGGCACGAGAGTGAGGTCGCGGGTCCGCGCGACGCGGGCGACTTCGTCGGCCTCTTCGTAGAGCCGGGCGACCAGGACCTCCGTGCGGAGGGATTCATGGGCGATGTCGGCGGCGATGCGGGCGCAGGTGGTCTCCAACTGCGCGGTGGCGCGGCTGCGCGCCTCCTCCAGCTCGCTGAGCCTGTCGAGCCCCATCAGCGCGTTGGCGAGGGGATTGTGCAGCTTCGGCAGATCCACCTGAACCGCGAGGAAGGTGGCGCCGCCGCCGATCCGCTTGGCGAGCGCCACGCCGCTGCGCACCGCGCGGTCGGGCGTGGCGTCAGGGTAGGTCAGCGCGGTGAGCAGCAGGTCGGCGTAGGCCATGGTCGGGCTCCCTCCGGGGCGTCAGTTGCCGTGCAGCGCGTCGAAATAGGCCACCAGATCCTCCGCCTCGGCGCGCGTGAACGGGACCGCCGGCATCCGGTCGAAGCCGTGGGCGGAGACCTCGGCGAACCGGCGCTCCAGGGAGATCGGGTTGTAGAGGCGGGCCAGCTTGTAGAAGGCGGGCCCGTCCTGGGCGCCGCCATCGTCGAGGCCCACCGTATGGCAGCCGGAGCAGCGGCGGACCGCGAAGTCGTGGCCTCGCTGCTGGGCGGCGTCGAGGCGCGGGAGCGGCGGCACGACCGCTGAGCCGCTGGGAGGCGTCGTCGTCGCGCAGGCCGCCAGCGCGACAGCCGCGGCGCAGATGAGGGCTTGCGTCACCCGCATGGTCGTTCCCCTGGAAAGGCGCGGGGCCGCCAGCGGCCCCGCGCCGGTCTCACTAGTGGCTCATCAGCACAAAGAACGCGGGGCGGTGCAGGAAGTCGTCGGTGACGCCGCCGAACGCCCATTCCCGCACCCGGCTGTGGCCGTAGGCGCCGCAGACGATGAGGTCGGCGTTGTTGAGCTGGGCGACGCGTTCGATCTCGCCGGTGACGCCCTCGGGCGCCACGGAGGTCACCAGCGAGCGGGCCTCGACGCCGCGGCGCTTGAGGTTCGCGGCCACGTCGTCGATCTCGAACACGGCCTGGTCGGCGTGCTCCGGCTTGCTGACCGTGTGCACGATCACGTCCTCGGCCCGTCGCAGGAACGGCATGGCGTCGGCGACGGCCCGCCGGCACTCGCGGGTGTCCTTCCAGGCCACGACGACGGCCTGGGCGCGGAGGTGATGGCGGCCTTCCGGAACCACCAACACCGGGCGGCCGGCGCTCATGACGACATCGGCCGGGTCCGCCGCACGGGTGCTGCTCACCTGGCTGCGCGGTCCCACGACGATGAGATCCGCGGCCCGGGCGAGGCGGGTCAGGGCGAGGTGGGGATAGTCCTGCACGACCCGCCACTCGAAATCGACGCCCGTGGCGTCGCGGCGGAAGGCGGCCTCGGCGGCGGCCAGGTCCTTGCCGACCTGCTCCTGCATGACCGCCACCCATTCCCCGGCCCCGTAGCCGAAGAAGGGGTCCGAGGCGGGCATCGGCTCCAGCGCCTCGGCGCCCAATCCGATGAGGTGCGCATCCAGGTCGCGGGCCAGGCGCGCCGCGGCCTCGACCCTGTGCGACGATGCGAGGCCGGGTTCGGCGTGGATAAGCAGCGTCTTGTAGCTGTCCGGATGGACGACCACGTCGGCGGCGACCCGTTCCATTGTCTTGGTCATGGGATGGCTCCGTTGCAGGTCGCGGCCGGCGCTATGCCTGCGGCCGCCCAGGCGCCGCCCGCCCTACGCGGCGAGCGCCTCCAGAGCGGTCCACTTCCGGATCTGGAAGCGGCGCGAGGAGGGGAATTCCACGATCGCCTCGCCCTGCAGCTGGGTCAGCATGCGCGAGACGGTCTCGATGGTGAGGCCGAGGTAGTCGGCGATGTCCTGGCGGCCCATGGCGAGGTCCGCATGGTCATCGGACTGCCGCTGGGCGATGGACATCAGGAAGCTGGCGACACGCTCGCGGGCGCTCTTGCGGCCCAGCATGACCACATGCTCCTGCAGGCGCTCCATCTCGACCCGCTGGGCCTCGAGGATCGCGCGGTCCAGTTCGGCGTCGCCGGCGAAGGCGCGGACGGCGCTGCGGCGGACGACCATGATCTCGCAGTCGTCCAGCGCCTCGGCCGCGAAGCGGTGGTCGGGGCCCGGTTCGAGGCCGAAGAGGTCGCCCACGTAGTAGAAGTCGCCGACCTGGCGGCGGCCGTCGGCGGTGAGGCGGCTGGTGCGCACGACGCCCTTCACCACGCGATAGAGGTGCTCGACCTCATCGTCCTGGGCGTAGATCTCTTCGTTCCGGGCGTAGGTCATCCGCACGCCGTGACGCTCGAAGGCGTTGGTGAGCGCCGAGGCGGGGCGGGCGGTGCGGGGGTCCGAGAGCGGGTAGGCCAGGGTCATCGCGGGCTCCTAGGTCGATGACCCAACAGCTACGCCTCGCCCCTCCAACGCGACATTTGGGAGCGTCCCCTAAGTAGCAGCACGGAGGGCCCCTGCTTTGATCTGTGTCAGGGCCCAGCGCGCCCCGGCGGGGCACCTTCAAGCTGTTGAAGAGTGGAGGACACCATGGACCAAGGCGGCGTCACCTGGATCGTCACGGCGGATGCGATCGAAGCACGGTTCTTCACCGAGCGCGTGCGTTCGGGCGCTCTGAAGGAGCTTCCGGACCTGCGGATGAGCGCGACGGACGCCGAGCGCGAGGCCGGCCGCGGGCAGTCCGTGACGGTGCATCAGAGCCGCGGCGCGGGCCGTCATGGCGCCGGCGAGGCCGACCCGCAGCACGAGGCGGAGAAGAGGTTCCTGAAGCGCGTCGCCACTCAGCTCATGGTGAGCGCGGGCCGCGGCGACTACGACCGCCTGGTCCTGATGGGGCCGCCCCACGCGCTCGGCGCTCTGAAGAAGGCCCTGCCTGCGGCGATCGCCGCCCGCGTGGACGCCACCGACCCGCACGAGCGCAAGCGCGACGACCTGGAAGACCTTCGGCGCCATCTGCGCGAAGCGCGCGCGCGGACCTGGGCCCCGGGCGAGGCGCAGGGCTGATTCGGTCGATGCCTCCCTGCGACGACATCGACCGCCAGCTCGGCCTGCGGGTGCGGCGGCGGCGGCGGCTCCTTGGCCTCACCCAACGCGAGCTTGCCGCCATCTGCGGCGTTCGCTTCCAGCAGATCCAGAAGTACGAGGCCGCGGCCAACAAGATGTCTGCCGGCATGATCGGGCGCCTGGCTCAGGCGCTTGGCGTGGAGGTCGGCTACTTCTACGCTGGCCTCGAGGCCATGTTGTCGCCGCCGCCTCCCGACGCGGGAGCCGCCGCCCGCGCCACGCCCTAGCCGCTTGATGCGCCTCTGGGCGGCGGGATCCAGCGCCCCAGCCGGAGAGCCTTTCCACAGATGGACACCTCGATGCCGTTCGACCTCACGTTCCACGGCGCCGCCGGCTGCGTCACCGGCTTCTGCGCCCGCCTGACGACCGACAGGGCGAACGTGCTCATCGACTGCGGCATGTTCCAGGGGTCGAAGACCCTGAAGGCCCTGAACTACGAGCGCTTCCCCTTCGACGCCGAGGAGGTCGACGCGGTCCTGCTCACCCATACGCACATCGACCATTCGGGCCTGTTGCCGAAGCTGCTTCGCGCCGGGTTCAAGGGGCCGATCCTGGCGACGGCCGGAACCCGGGACCTCTGCGCCGTGATGCTGCCTGACGCGGGAGACATCCAGGAGAGCGAGGTGCGCCAGCTCAACCGGCGCAACCAGCAGCGTGGCCGCGATCTCGTCGAGCCGATCTATACGGTGCGCGACGCCAAGCGGACCCTCGAGCTGTTCAAGACCGTGAAACTCGGCCGCGAGGTCGACGTCGCGCCGGGGATCACCGCCACCTACTGGGAAGCGGGCCACATCCTCGGCTCGGCCTCCATCGAAGTGCGGGTCGAGACGCAGGAGGGGCCGGTCACCCTCCTGTTCTCCGGGGACCTGGGCCCTGGCGGGCGCGACTTCCTGCCGGATCCCGAAGGGCCGACCGGGGTCGACTACCTCGTGATCGAGTCGACCTACGGCTCGCGGGTGCGCCCGACGCTGGATCCGGCTTCGCGTCGCCGCCTGCTCGCGAACGAACTGCGCGACGCCCAGAAGGCCGGGGGGCCGCTGCTGATCCCCGCGTTCGCCGTGGAGCGGTCGCAGGAACTGCTGGCCGACCTGCAGATCCTCACCCGCGACGGCGAGATTCCCGAGGCCGACATCTTCCTGGACTCGCCGTTGGCCATCGAGGCGACGGAAGTCTTCCGCGAACGGGGCTGGAGCCCGGTGATGGAGCGTAATCCCTTCGAGGACCTGCGCCACAGCGGCCGGCTGATGTTCCTGAAGGAGCCGTGGGAAAGCGACCGGCTGGAGCGGCTGCGCGGCTGGCACATCATCCTGGCGGCGAGCGGCATGTGCGACGCCGGCCGGGTGCGCAAGCACCTCAAGCGCCTGCTCTGGCGGCGGGACGCTACGGTGTTGCTGCCCGGCTACCAGGCCTCCGGCACGCTCGGCCGCTACCTGGCCGAGGGCGCCAGCTCGGTTCGGATCCAGGGCGAGGACATCTCGGTGCGGGCGCGCATTCGCGCGCTCGACATCTACTCTGGCCACGCCGACCAGGCCGGCCTCTTGGCCTGGGCCAAGGCGCGTCAGCCCGTGGGCGGGATGGTGTTCCTGGCTCACGGGGAACCGGACGGGCTGGAAGGACTGCGCGGCGCGCTGGTCGAGGCGGGGTTCGCGCCCGAGAAGCTGGCGGTCCCGGCGCTCGACGAGCGGTTCAGGCTCACCAAGGCCGGCGCCACGGCCGTCGCCGGCGAAGCGCGAATCCTCCCCGCCGCCGCGGCGCGCCCCGACTGGCACAACGCCCGGGCCCGCCTGCTGCTCGACCTGAACGCGCGCCTGGAGGCGCTGCCCGACGATGCTGCGCGGGAAGCGATGCTCGCGGCCCTGGCGCATTCGGTCGCGGCCGGTGGGGCGGTTGACGTGGGTCAAGGCGGCGATCCCGCGCCGGCTGCAATCTGAGGCTCGACCTTCAGACCCAGGAGAAGACCATGTCGAAGTCGCTCACCCGGACCGTCAAGCATGAGCTCGAGGACGGCCTCGAGGACATCGCCAAGGCCCTGCACAACGCTGCGGATGACCTGAGCGACGATGCGGAGAAGGCGGTCGCCCAGGCGGCCAAGGCTCTTCGCGAGGCTGCCAAGGCCCTGGCGGAGAAGACGCCGCCGGAAGCTCGCTACATCGCCCAGAAGGCGGTGCAGGAGGCCAAGGCCCATCCGATCGCCACCACCGCGGCGGCGCTGTCGGCGGCGGCGGCCCTGATCACTCTCCTGGGCGTGGCGCGCAAGAAGCCCGCCAAGGCCTGATCCGCGCTGAGCCCGGCCGGCGATACGGCCTATCCTTGGTCCGGTCGCAGCCAGTCCGAGGTGAGTCGCCGTGCCTGCCGGTCAGCCTGAACGCCTCGCGCTCGCCCTCGCCATCGGCCTCTTGGTCGGCATCGAGCGGGGATGGCGCGAGCGCGACGTCGCCGAGGGCGGCCGGACCGCGGGGATTCGCACCTATGCGCTCACCGGCCTTCTGGGCGGCCTTACCGGCCTCTTGAGCTCGGCCCTGGGCGGGTGGGTGTTCGCAGGCCTGGCGCTGCCCTACGCCGCCGCCTTCATCTGGTTCAAACAGCGCGAGCAGGCCGACGAGCACGACCACTCCGTCACCGCCATCGTGGCCGCCCTGCTGGTTTTCGCCCTGGGCGCCTACGCCACGGTGGGCGACTGGCGCGTGGCGGCGGGCGCCTCGGTGGTGGTCACCGGCCTCCTGGCCTTCAAGGACGCGCTGCACGGCTGGCTTCGCAAGCTGACCTGGCCCGAGCTGCGCAGCGCCCTGGTGCTGCTGGCCATGAGCTTCGTGGTGCTGCCGCTGCTGCCCGACCGGGCGTTCGGCCCCTATGGCGTGGTCAATCCGCACGAACTCTGGCTGCTGACCATCGTGCTGGCCGGCGTCTCGTTCGCCGCCTACGCCCTCGTCAAGGTGTTCGGCCCATCGCGGGGCCTGATCGCCGCCAGCCTGGCCGGCGCGCTGGTGTCGTCGACGGCGGTCACGCTCAACCTGGCGCGCGTCGCCCGGCAGGACTCCGGGCAGGTGCGCCTCGCTGCCGCCGGCGCCCTGTTCGCGGGCGGCGTGATGGCGCTGCGGATGCTGGTCGTCGCGGGGGTCATGGCGCCGCCGCTGCTTATGCGGCTGGCCTGGCCGCTGGGCGTGTTCGTCGTGGTGTCGGCGATTGTCGGGGTGGTGGCGATCGGACGGGCCCGCCCGTCGGCTTCGGGCGAGGGCTGGCCGATGAAGAGCCCGTTCGAGTTCAGCCTGGTTATCAAGCTCGCGGTCGTGCTGGGCGTGGTCATGGCCGCGGCGCGGGCGTTGTCGGCCATCTACGGATCGCAGGGGCTGCTGCCGCTTTCGGCGCTGGCCGGCCTGGTGGACGTCGACGCGGTCACCCTGGCGGTGGCGCGGATGACCACCAACGAGGGCCTGTCCCCGGCGGTCGCGGCCCAGGCCGCCCTGCTCGCCGCGCTCGTCGACAGCGGGTCCAAGGCCGGAATCGCGGTCGTGGTCGGCGGCCGGCGCTTCGGGCGACTGTTTGCCGTCGGGACGGCGGTGGCTGCGGCGGCGGCCGCCGGGGTGTTCGTGCTGACCGGGGCGTGAGGGCTCGTTCGGCGGACGCTGTTCTTGCAAGCTGCGCCGCCGGACACCATCTGCCCTGGCATCTGGGACGCAGGACGGCTTGGGTGGCAGGGACGAGCGACTTGGACGGTCGGGAGCGCGGCGACCGCTGCGTCGCGGCCTGCCTCGCGCCATCAATTTCCTTCAATCTCGAAATAAATCGTTCAAGATCGAACGAGATACTGCGCCCGCCGACGATACGCGAGGAGGAGCCCGCATGGGCGCGGTGATCGAGGAACATCCGGAAGTCCAGGTTTTCGACGAGATCAGCCTGATCGAGCACGGCGTGCGGACCGCGATCTCCCGCGCCCTGCCGGTGGGGCTCAGCTATCCCCAGTACGAGGTGCTGAACCTCATCGCCCGGCGCGGCGACGACCTGACGCCGGCCCACATCTCCGAGGCCTTGCGGATGACGCCGGGGGCGATCACCAACACGCTGCAGCGCCTGGAGGGCGCGGGCCTGGTTTCGGTGGAACCCTGCCAGGCCGACCGCCGCCGCAAGCGGGTGCGGATGACGGCCGAGGGCCGCGAGGCCTACGGCCGCTCGATGGCCGCGATCCGTCCCAAGGTGGAGAAGCTGCGCGAGGGCTTCACCCAGAAGGAATTCCGCGAGGCGCTGCCCTTCCTGCGCGCGCTGCGGGTCTGGATGAGCGAGGCGCCCTGAGCCTGGCTTGACCGCGCCGGCCCCGCCGGTCCACGTCTGCTGCGATGGATGACCCGAACGATCCGGTCGCGCGCGAAGCGGGTCTGCACAGAAGCCTGACGAGCGGCCAGCTCTCGATGATCGCCATCGGCGGCGCCGTCGGCACCGGCCTGTTCCTCGGCAGCACCTTCGCCATCGGCCTCGCGGGCCCCTCGGTGCTGGTCAGCTACGCCATCGGCGGGGTCATCGCCCTGCTGCTCATGGGCGCCCTGGCGGAAATGACCATCGCCCAGCCGACGGCCGGCTCCTTCGGCGTCTATGCCGAGGAATACCTGGGCCCGCTGGCCGGCTTCCTGGTCCGCTACGCCTACTGGTCGTGCCTGGTGCTGGCGGTGGGGACCGAAGTCAGCGCCGTCGCCCTCTACATGAAGTACTGGCTGCCCGACGCGCCGGGCTGGTGGTGGGTGCTCGGCTTCTCCGGCGGCCTGGTCGCCATCAACGCCACGAGCGTCAGGGTGTTCGGCGCGCTCGAGTACCTCTTCTCCCTGATCAAGGTCGCAGCGATCCTCGCGTTCATCGTGCTGGGAGCGGTCGTCGTGTTCGGAGCGCCGGCCGGGTCGGACATCGGCTTCCACAACTATGTCGCCCACGGCGGCTTCATGCCCAACGGCCTCTGGGGCCTATGGGTCGCGGTCATCCTGGCGATCTTCAGCTACCTCAGCATCGAAGTGATCGCCGTGGCGGCGGGCGAGGCGCGGGAGCCGCGGGTGGCCGTGTCCCGCGCGTTCCGGGCCACGCTGTTCCGCCTGGTGGTCTTCTACCTCGCGAGCCTGGCGCTGATGCTGGCCATCATCCCCTGGACCACCGCCGGCGCCGGCGGCAGCCCGTTCGTCCGGGTGATGGCCGCCACCGGCGTGCCCGGGGCGGCGGGGGTGATGAACTTCGTGATCCTGACGGCGGCGCTGTCGGCCATGAACAGCCAGCTCTACGCCTCGACCCGGATGATGTTCTCCCTGTCGCGGGCCGGCCAGGCCCCCGCGCTGTTCGGCCGCCTGAACCGCCAGGGCGCCCCCGTTGCGGCGCTGGGCCTTTCCAGCCTGGGCGTGGCTGTCGCCGCGGCGATGAACGCCCTCCTGCCCGACGACGCCTTCACCAGCATGATCGCCATCTCGATGTTCGGGGCGATGTTCACCTGGATGATGATCTTCGTGACGCACCTGGCGTTCAGGCGGCGGGTGGCGGCGGAGACGCTGGCCTTCCGCGTCTGGGGCCACCCCTACGGCAGCCTGCTGGGCGCCGGGCTGATGGCGGCGATCCTCGCGACCACCGCCTTCACCGAACCCTTCCGCCTGACGCTGGCCTACGGCGTCCCGTTCCTGGCCCTGCTGACCGCCGTCTACCGGTTCCGCGTCCGCCGACCGGCCTAGAGCCCCTTGGCCCGGGCGAGGTTGGTCTTGGGGATGGCGTGGGTGAAGGCGCCGGACATCTTAGCCTTCTCGCTGGCCGTGTCCGCCCAGGCGGCGGCGAAGGCGGCGGGGGTGGGTCCGGCCGGATCGCCCACCGCCAGGGTCCAGGTCTTGCCCGCCAGCGCCGCCTGCAGCACCGCGCGCAGGTCCACGTCGTCGGCCGGCGGATCCGCGGGCGGCTTCAGCAGGGTGTGCAGCACCAGGGCGTCGGCCCGCGGCGCCACCACCGACAGGCTCGCGTCGGGCGGCAGGTCCTTGAGCGCCGCCAGGAACGCGGTCAGGGCCATGCGCGCACGCGTCGTGCGCCGGTCCCCCCCGGCCCAGGCCACAGGCTCGCCCGCGCCGGCCCGCACATAGGTCCAGCCGCCGTTGCGGTGCGCGGCGTCATGGCTGGCGGCGATCCAGAGGCGGACGGCGCTCACTTGTCCTGGGCGTACAGTTTCACGAGCCGGTAGCTGAACTCGCGGGCGTCCATCAGCGACTTCACGGCGATCCGCTCGTTCAGGCCGTGCAGCCGGCCAAGGTCGGGATCGTAGAAGATGCCGGTGACGCCATAGGTCGGGATCCCGGCCTCGATCAGCGGCTTGGCGTCGGTGCCGCCCGCCTGCAGGATCGGAACCACGGGCACGCCGGGCCACATCTGGGCCGAGACCTTCTCGATCGGCCCCGTGACCTGGGGCGTCAGCGGCGGGGCGGGCGTGTCGCCGCGGCCCTTGGGCGGCTGGGAGACCTCGACCTTGGCGTCGCCGACGGCCTTCACCAGGGCCTCGCGCACGGCGGCGGGGGATTCGCCGGGGAAGATCCGACAGTTGATCGTGGCGTTGGCACGCTGGGGGAGGGCGTTCTGCGCGTGGCCGCCCGAGACCTGGGTGGCGACGCAGGTGGTGCGCAGGATGGCGTTGTGGTTGGCGTCGCGGCTGAGGACCGCATCGGCGGCGGCGTCGTTCGGATCGGCGACGATGGCGCTCATGGCCGCGCCCATCTCCCCGCCCACGACGCCCGACATCTTCCCGAAATAGGCGCGGGTGGTGTCGTTCATCTGCACCGGGAACCGATAGGCGGCGATGCGGTCGATGGCCTTGGCCAGGTGGTAGATCGCATTGTCCGGGACGGGCCGCGACGAATGCCCGCCCGGGTTCGTGGCTTCCAGGCGGAAGCTGACCGAGGTCTTCTCGCCGGCCTGGACGTTGTGGACCACGGGCTTGCCGCCGGCCGCGTCCAGCGCCCCGCCCGCGCCCTCGTTCAGGGCGAAGGCCGCGTCGATCAGCTCGCGGCGGTTCTGCGCCAGCCACGCCGCGCCATTGACCTGGCCGCCGCCTTCCTCGCCACAGGTGAGGGCGATCTTGATCCCCCGCCTGGGCTTGAACCCCTCCTGCTTCAGGCGGATCAGCAGGTCGGTCCAGATGGCGGCCTGGGATTTGTCGTCCGAGGCGCCGCGCCCGTAGAAATAGCCGTCCTCCTCCACCAGGGTGAAGGGATCGCGGGTCCAGTCCTCGCGCTTGGCCTCCACTACGTCGATGTGGGCCAGCAGCAGGATCGCCTTCGCCTTCGGGTCGGACCCCGGATAGACGGCCACCAGGCCGCCGTCCTTCGGCGCGCCCGGCGGGGTGAACACCGTGACGGCGCTGTCCGGGAAGCCGGCGGCCTTCAGGCGGGCGGCCATGCGTTCGGCCGCCAGGGTGCAGCTTCCCGCCGAGAAGGTGGTGTTGGTCTCCACCAGCTCCTTGTAGAGCGCGCGGAAGGCGGCCTCGCCGGGCTGCGGCGCCTGGGCCGCGGCCGAGCCGGCGGCGAGCGTGGCGGCGGTCAGGACCGCGGCGAACCTTAGCATGGAAACCCTCCCCGAGAAGCGGGCCGGACTATTCCCCGCGCCGCGCCCCGCGGCAAGGCGGCGCGTCAGGCGGCGGCGACCGCGGCCATCAGCTCCTGCGACAGGCGCCCGCTCATGCCCTCGGTGGAGGTGTTGGTCATCAGGACGAAGCTGGTCTTGCCGGCCGGGTCGACGAACCAGCTGTGGCCATAGACCCCGCCCCACAACCAGGCGCCGGCCGGGAGCGGGGAATTCGCGGCGGCCGGGTCCAGCAGCACCGCGCCCCCGAAGCCGAAGCCCCAGCCGGGGCCGCTGGTGACGATGGCGTGGCCGCCGGTCTGGTTGGTCCACATCGCCTGCGCGGTCTCGGCGCCGACGACCGGCGCGCCGCCGCTCAGGATCGTCTCGAGGAACGTCTGGAAGTCTGTGGCCGTGCAGGCCATGCCCGCCCCGCCCGAGGGGAAGGAGCCCGGGTCGAAGATCCGGTCGGGGGCGAAGCGGATGCCGGAGAGCTCGGCGAACGGCACGGTGTGGGTCGCGCCCATGGGGACGGGCGGCGGCCCGTCGGCATAGGCCGTGGCCAGGCGGGCCCGGTCGCTGACGGAAAAGCCGGTGTCGGCCATGCCGAGCTTGCCGGTCACGCGCTCGCGGACCACCTCGGGCAGGCTGCGGCCCGTGGCCTCCTGCACCGCCGCCCCCAGCACGTCGAGGCCCACGGAATAGAGCCAGGCCGCGCCGGGCGGAAAGAACAGGCCCGCCTCGGTGATCCGCTTCAGTTCCTCCGGAAAGCCCAGGCCCGGCTGGTCCATGCCGTCCGACACGCCGAGCTTGAGATACGGGCCGTCCGCCGGCTGCATGAAGCCGTAGGAGAGGCCGGCGGTGTGGGTCAGCAGCTGGCGCAGGGTGATGGTCGGCGCCTGCCCCTGCCACTTGGGCTGGAAGTCCGGCAGGTAGCGGGTCACCGGGTCGTCCAGGCCGATGACGCCGTCCTCGACCAGCGACAGCACTGCGGCCGTCACGATGGGCTTGGTCAGCGACGAGGCGCGGAAGATGGTGTCCAGGGTCATGGGCCGGCCCGCGGCCACGTCCGCCTGGCCCGCGGCGCGGGCGTAGACCCGCTGCCCCTGCCGGGCGACCAGCACCACGGCCCCGGCGATCCGCTGCTCGGCCAGGGCCGCGTCCACGATGGGGTCCAGCCGGGCGGCCAGGCTGGAATCCGGCTGGTCTTTGATCTGGCCCATGGACGTCTCCGCGTTATCGTCGCCGATAGATAGGCATCCCGACGCGGCGTCATTCAACCGAATGGGCGTTGCGCCGTTGTCATCGGCGAGGAGGATCCATGGCCGACGCCCTGCACGTGGTCTGCCCGCACTGCGACGCCGTCAACCGCCTGCCGCCGACCCGCCTGGGCGATGGCGCGAAATGCGGGAAATGCCAGAAGCCGCTGTTCACCGGCGCACCCGTGCCGCTGGACGGCGCCCGCTTCGATCGGCACCTGGCCAAGAGCGACCTGCCGCTGATCGTCGACTTCTGGGCCGGCTGGTGCGGCCCCTGCCGGGCGATCGCGCCGATCTTCGAGCGGGCGGCGGCGGAGCTGGAGCCACGGGCCCGTTTCATCAAGATCGATGTGGACGCGAACCCCGCCCTGGCCGCGCGGTTCGGGGTCCAGGGTATTCCGGCCCTGTTCTGCTTCGTCGGCGGGAAGGTCGCGGCCCAGCAGGCGGGGCTGTCCGACCCCGGCCTCTTCCGCCGCTGGGCCCAGCAGTTCGCGCCCGCCGGCGCCTGACCCCCCAGGCCAACCCCCAAAAGGGGCCAGACCCCCAAAAGGGGGATGAGCCGTCGCCGCCCGCGCGGCACTACCGACCCCAGTCATCTATGGCTTCGAGGGGGGTGTTCCATGGCGGTGCTTTCGTACAGCGCGGATTTTCGCACGGTCACGTTCGGCGACATCGCGTCGCTGACCATCGGCTCGACCCAGATCGTCACGTCCAACGCGACGACCCTGGCCCTGCGCGCCACGATCTCGGGGACGATCACCGGGACGCTCGACGTGGTCTACGGCGGCAATTTCACCCTGCTCGCGGGCTTCCCCACGGGCGGGACCTTCACCAGCCTCCGCGTCGATCTCAACAACCAGACTCTGCTCTCGATCTCCGATTTCTCGCTGCCCTACGGCCAGGGCCCGCCGGATTTCAGCAATCTGTCGGTCTTCCTGGGCGGCAACGATGTGTTGAACGGCGGCGTGCTGAACGATCTGCTCGAGGGCTTCTCCGGGGCGGACAACCTCAGCGGCTTCGGCGGCCTCGACATCATGAATGGGAACGCTGGCGCCGACACCCTCTCGGGCGGCGACGGCAATGACGTGGTGCGCGGCGGCAAGGACGACGACTCGGTCTCGGGCGGCGCCGGCTCGGATTTCGTCTCCGGCGACCGCGGCGCCGACACGCTCAGCGGCGGCGCGGACGCCGACATCTTCCACACCTTCTCGGGCGCCGGCGTGGACCGGGTGCTGGACTTCAGCCGCGCCGACGGCGACCGGGTGTTCGTGCTGGGCGGATACACGGTCAGCCAGTCCGGCGCCGACGTGGTGATCGACCTCGGGAGCGGCACGCAGATGGTCCTGGTGGGCGTCCAGCAATCCAGCCTCACCGGCGACTGGATCTTCGGCTGACGGGCCGCGCCTTACGAAGCCGTTGCCCTCCGTAAGGTCCGCGCGGGATAATGGACGCCTGAACTGTCGGGAGTCGGGCGTTTGCGGGACGGGATCGAACAGGGCGGCTGGGAAAGCCACCGGCCGAAGCTGGTCTATCCGTTCGAGCACGGTCCGAAGGTCGGCGAGGAGGCGGTCGACATCGCCCCGGGGGTGAAGTGGCTGCGGATGCCGCTCGGCGGCGCCCTGGCCTTCATCAACGTCTGGGCCATCGCCGAGAAGACCGCCGACGGCCGCGACGGCTGGGCCATCGTCGACACGGGCCTCGGCGGGCTGGAGAGCCGTAACGCCTGGCGCGCGGCGCTGAAGGGGCCGCTGGAGGGCAAGCCGGTGACGCGGGTCTTCGTCACCCATATGCACCCCGACCACATCGGCATGGCGGGCTACCTCACCCGCAAGTTCGACGCCCGGCTGTGGATCACCCGCCTGGAGTTCGTCACCTGCCGCTCGCTGGCCGCCGACACCGGGCGCGAGGCGCCGGCCGACGCCCTGGCCTTCTTCAAGGGCGCCGGGTGGGACGAGGACGCCCTGGAGAGCTACCGCGCCAAGTTCGGCGGGTTCGGCCGCGGGCTCTACGCCCTGCCGGACAGCTTCCATCGCCTCAACGACGGCGATGCGGTGAAGATCGGCGATCACGTCTGGACGGTGGTGGTGGGCTCCGGCCACAGCCCCGAGCACGCCAGCCTGCACTGCGCGGACCTGAAGCTGATGATCTCGGGCGACCAGGTCCTGCCCAAGATCTCGTCCAACGTCTCGGTGTTCCCCACCGAGCCCGACGGCGACCCGCTGACCGACTGGATCACCTCGCTGCAGCGGATCAAGACCAAGGTGCCGGACGACGTCCTGGTGCTGCCGGCCCACAACGATCCCTTCCACGGCTTGCACGCCCGGATCGACCATCTCGTCGGCGGCCATGAGCGGGGCCTTGTGCGGCTGCACGACCTGCTGGCCGAGCCGAAACGGGTGGTCGACGTCTTCCACGTGCTGTTCCGCCGCCGGATCGACGAGAACCTGCTGGGCCTGGCCACGGGCGAGAGCCTCGCCCACCTCAACTGTCTGATCGCGCGCGGGCAGGCCGTGCGCGAGCGGGATCAGAACGGCGTCGACTGGTACCGGGCGGCGGCCTAAGCTTCACGATCAGGGTAGGAAGAACCAGAGGACGGCTCATTGCGGCCGAAAGCGGAATGACGGATCACATTTTGAGCGAGGTGTCGGGCGGCGTCCTGACCCTGACCATCAACCGGCCGGACAAGAAGAACGCCCTGACCCGGGCCATGTACCAGGGCCTGGGCGACGGCATCGACCGGGCCAGCGAGGATCCCTCCATCCGCTGCGTCCTGATCCAGGCCAACGGCGACATCTTCACCGCCGGTAACGACCTGGGCGACTTCGCCGCGGTGAATTCCGGCGATCCCCAGGCGAACCAGGCGCGCGAGGGCGGCAACCCGCTGCTGGCCGCCCTGGCGCGGGCGAAGACGCCGATCGTGGCGGCCGTCCACGGCCGGGCGGTGGGCGTGGGCGTGACCATGCTGCTGCACTGCGACCTGGTCTATGTGGCCGAGGACGCCCTGCTGACCACCCCGTTCGTCAACTTGGCCCTGGTGCCGGAGGCGGCGTCCTCGCTGCTGCTGCCGGCGCGGATCGGCCACGCCCGGGCCTTCTCGATGTTCGTGCTGAACGAGGCGGTGGACGGCAAGACCGCCGCGGCCTGGGGCATCGCCAACGCCGCCGTGCCGGCCGCCGAACTGCGCGCCAAGGCCCGCGCCGCCGCGGAGGCCGTGGCCAGCCGCGCTCCGACCGCGGTCCAGGCCACCAAGGCCCTGATGCGTGATCCCGCGGCGATCACCGCCCAGATGGAGCAGGAGGGCCGCATCTTCGCCGCCCAGCTCCGCTCGCCGGAGACCAAGGAAGCGCTGACCGCCTTCGCCGAAAAGCGCGCCCCCGACTTCAGCAAGGTGGCCTGAGGACCATGAGCGATCGCATCACCTCGGACTTCGGCGCCAAGTCCACGGCCCGGGAAGTCGCGGCCGGCCACGACCTGAACGGCGTCCGGGCCATCGTCACCGGCGGCGCCTCGGGCATCGGCGTGGAAACCGCCCGCGCCCTGGCCGAGGCGGGGGCTGAGGTGATGCTCGCGGTCCGCAACCTGGAAGCCGGGGAAGCGACGGCGGCCGATATCGGCCGGACCGCCCCGGGCAAGGTGTCCGTGGGGCGGCTCGACCTCTCCGACCTCGCCTCGGTGGCGGCCTTCGCCTCGGCGTGGGGGGATCAGCCGCTCGACATCCTGATCAACAACGCCGGCGTCATGGCCTGCCCGCAAAGCTACACGGCGCAGGATCTGGAGATGCAGATCGGCACGAACCATTTCGGCCACTTCCTGCTGTCGATGCTGCTGGCCAGGGCCCTGATGAACGCGGCCGAGGAGGGGCGGCAGAGCCGGCTGGTCTCGCTGTCGTCCATCGGCCATCGCCGCAGCGGCATCCACTTCGACGACATCCACTATCGCCAGCGGCCCTACGACAAGTGGGAGGCCTACGGTCAGTCCAAGACCGCCAATTCGCTGTTCGCGGTGGGATTCAACGCCCGCTTCGCCGACCTCGGGATCAACGCCAACGCCGTCATGCCGGGCGGGATCATGACGCCGCTGCAGCGGCACCTTCCCCGCGAGGAGATGATCGCCTTCGGCTGGATGGACGAGAGCGGCAAGACCAACGACCGCTTCAAGTCCACGGAGCAGGGAGCCTCGACCAGCGTCTGGGCTGCGCTGGGCGACGAGCTGGAGGGCGTGGGCGGGCTGTACCTCGAGAACTGCGCCCAGGCGCTGCCGTGGTCGCAGGACAATCCGTTCGAAGGCGTGATGCCGCACGCCCTCGATCCCGAGGCGGCCGAGCGCCTGTGGGCGGTCTCGGAGGAGACGACCGGCGCACGCGTCTAGGGAGAAGGCTTGGCCTTGGGTCGGGTCCGCGCCTAGGTTTGTGACATGAGCGTGAATATCCGGGTGGCGACCGTCGCCGACGCGCCGCTGATCCTGTCCTTCATCCGGGAGCTGGCGGAGTACGAGCGGCTGCTGCACGAGGTGGAGGCGACCGAGGCCGACATCCGCCGCGACCTGTTCGGGGAGAACCCGCGCAGCTTCTGCGAGATCGCCGAGCACAAGGGCCAGCCGGTGGGCTTCGCGCTGTGGTTCTACAACTACTCGACCTTCCGCGGCCGCGCGGGGATCTATCTGGAGGATCTGTTCGTCCGGCCCGAGGCGCGCGGCGTCGGGGCCGGCAAGGCCCTGCTGCGCAAGCTGGCCCAGCGCTGTGTCGACGCCGAGCTGGGACGGCTGGAGTGGGCCGTGCTCAACTGGAACGCGCCCTCGATCGCCTTCTACGACAGCCTGGGAGCCGGTGCGATGACCGAATGGACCGTTCGGCGGCTGGATGGCGCGGCGCTGGAACGCCTCGCGGCGTCATGAGCGCGCCGCCGAAAACCGTCATCCACGCCTCCGCGGAGGAGGCCGAGGCGATCCGCCAGGCGGTGCGCGCCGCCGACATTTCCACCCTCGGCATGGGCCGCGCCCGGGCCGAGTTGAAGCACGTTCCCGGCCTGACGGCCCTGCTCAGCGACATGCGGGTGTCGGGGCCCATCTACGACCTGCCGCGGCCGATCACCGAGGACAGCGTGACCCGCTGGGTGGCCGAGAACCAGGCCCAGGCGCTGGCGGGCGAGGCGCTGCTGCTGGTGACGCTGGACGAGGACGGCGAGGTCGCCGGCTATTCGCGTATCACCGTCTGGCCCGAGCACGCGTCGGCAGAGCTTGCCGGGGCCATGCGTGCCGACCTGCAGGGAAAGGGCCAGGGCGGCGTGGGCATGGCGCACACCTTCGGCTGGATCTTCGAGACCCTGGGCGTGCGGCTGATGTGCCTCACCGCCGCCCTCGACAATGTCCGCTCCCAGAAGGGCATCGACGCCGCGGGCTTCCGGCGGATGGGAGAGCGCGAGGCCGTCCGCCCGGACGGAACCACCCGCCGCTCCGTCTACTGGGAGCTGACCCGCGACGAGTGGCGCCAGCGCCACCGGCTGTAGGCGGCCGCTAGACCGCGATATCGATGATCATGGGTTGGGCGGACCGGCCTTCCTTGGCGGCCTTCTGCGCCTCGCCGGTCAGGGCGTCCTGCATGACCTGCTGAATGCGCTTGGAAATCTCGGCTTCCAGCGAGGTCAGGGTCGCGGCGCGCTCCTCGGGGGTCATGGCGGCCAGCGAGGCGTCGTCGATGCCCTTGGCGGCCCTCATCTCCTTTTCGATCTTCTCCTTGAGGGCCTCGAACTTCTTCTCCTGGGCCCAGGCGTACAGGCCCTTCTCCCGCACCTCGTCGAGGGTCGCCTTCTGGCGCGCGGCCGCAGCTTCAGCGCGGGCCTTGGCGGCGTCGGCGGGGGTCTCCGGCGCTTGGCCGGGTTGAGCGACGCCGCCCGCGGCGGTCGGCAGTCCGAGGGAAAGCAGCGCGCCAATACCGTTCATAGCCATCCGGCCCTCCTTGCGTTGGGCCTAGTTAAGCAAGAACTGTACCAGTCAGGCGGCCCAGGCGGCGGCGAAGCGGCGGAGCAGGGAGAGGGCGGCGCTGTCGGCCAGCCCGGGGTTGGCGGCCAGGCGCACGAAGAGGTGGCCGGCCTCGCGCCGGCCGCGGGCGGGCAGGCCTTCGCCCTCCACGCGGACCAGGCCCCGTTCGGCGGCCTTGCGGTCGATCCAGATGCTCCGGCGGCCGAGCGGCGTGTCGACGGTGATCCGGCCGCCTTTCTTGAGCAGGCCCGGGGCCACCTTGGCCGTCATCCACACGTCGTCGCCGCGGACCAGCACCCCGTCGTGGGCGCGGATATAGACCGACAGCTCATGGCCGGCCGCCTGCACCCTGTCCCCCGAGCGCAGGCCGGGCGGCAGGCTGATGCGGACGAACTGGCCGTCCGGCATCCGATGGTCCACGTCGCCGCCTTCCAGGGCGAGCTTGGGCGAAATCTCCAGGTCGGGATCCGGCGTCGGCCGCGCCCGGGCCGGCGCTTGGACGAAGCGGTCGCTGAGCGGATCCTGCAGGCGCTGGTAGGCGTCCATCACCTGGCGGAATGCGCCCTCGTCCCCGCCCTGGTCCGGGTGGGCGCGCTTGGCCGCTTCCCGGAACGCCTTGCGCACCTCGGCGGGCGTCGAGTCGGAGCTCACGCCCAGCACCTCGCGCGCCATCTTCAGGGTCATGTCGGGAGCCGTCCGACTCATGAGCCAGGACCGTAGGGTAAACGCCGTCAACGCACCGTTAAGCGCTCGCAAGGTCGCGCGCGGCCGCGCTATACCCCCAGCGTGACCGAAAAGACCCTCATCCCGGCGTCCCCGACCGAGGACGACTACGTCCGCCAGGTGGCGACCGCCGAGCCGCCGCCGCTCCTCAGCGAGACCGACCCCTTCGCGCTTTTCGACGCCTGGCTCAAAGAGGCCCTGCAGAAGGAGCCGAACGACGCCAACGCCATGGCCCTCGCGACCGTCGACGCCGACGGCCTTCCCGACGTGCGGATGGTGCTGCTGAAGGACGTCGATCCCGACGGCTTCGTCTTCTACACCAACCTCGAGAGCGCCAAGGGCGAGGAGCTGGCCGCCAATCCCAAGGCCGCGCTGCTGTTCCACTGGAAGTCGCTGCGCCGCCAGGTGCGAGTGCGCGGCGAGGTGACGCCGACGACGCCGGAAGAGGCCGACGCCTATTTCGCCACCCGCGCCCGGCCGGCCCAGCTGGGCGCCTGGGCCAGCGCCCAGTCGCGAACCCTGCCGGATCGGCTGGCCCTGGAGAAGAAGATCGCCGAGGTCGGTCTGCGCTTCGGCCTGGGCAAGGTGCCGCGGCCGCCGCACTGGTCCGGCTTCCGGGTGGCGCCCCAATCGATCGAGTTCTGGCGCGACCGCCCGTTCCGCCTGCACGAACGGCTGGTGTTCGAGCGCGCCGCGGGCGGCTGGGCGACGCGCAGGCTGTTTCCTTGAGCGGCCCCCGGACGACGCCGGTCGAGGCCGAGATCATGGCCTGGCTGGCGGCCCGTACGGACAAGGCGATCGAGACCGCCTGCGCCCACGTCTTCCTCGGCAGGGATGCGGCCTGGAAGCTCAAGCGCCACGCCGACCTGGGCTATGCGGATTTCTCGACGCTGGAGCGCCGCAAGTGGGCGCTGGACCGCGAGCTGGAATTCAACAAGGCGGCCGCCCCGGACATCTACCGCGCCGTGCGCCGGGTCACGCGCGAGCCGGACGGGTTGGCGCTGGACGGCCCAGGCGAGGCGGTGGATCACGTCCTTGAGATGCGCCGGTTCGACGAACGCTGTGTTCTTTCGGCCCGGCCCGAAGCCGTCACCGGCGACCTCGCCGAAGCCCTGGGCCGGATGATCGCCGGCTTCCATGCCGATGCGCCGCTGCGCCCCGCCGGCGGCCTGACGGCCCTCAGCTTCACCGTCGGCTCCAACGCCCAGCTTCTCCGCGAAACCTGCGAGGGCCTCGACCAGGACCGCGTCGAGACCATGATCGCCCTGACCGAGGCCGAGCTGGAACGCCAGGCGCCCCTGCTGGCCCACCGGGCGGCGAGCGGCTTCTCCCGCCGCTGCCACGGCGACCTGCACCTCGGCAATATCCTGTTGGAAAACAGCCGGCCGGTGCTGTTCGACTGCATCGAGTTCAGCGATCTGCTGTCCGACCTGGACGTGCAGTACGACCTGGCCTTCCTGCTCATGGACCTGGACTTCCGAGACCGGCGCGACGCGGCGGTGCGGGCCCTGTCCGGCTACATGGACGAGGCGGCCCGGACGTTCCCGCCCGAGATCTGGCAAGGCCTCGCCAGCCTGCCGCTGATGCTGTCGGTCCGCGCGGGGGTAAGGGCGCACGTGTCGGCGCATTCGTCGGACCCGGGGGCGGCGCGGGCCTATGTGGAGGCGGCCATCGCCCACCTGTCGCCGCCGCCGCCGGTGCTGGCCGCGGTGGGCGGGCTGTCAGGCTCGGGCAAGTCGCACTTCTCGCGCGCCGTGGCGCCGGCGCTCGGAGCCTCGCCCGGCGCCGTGATCCTGCGCACGGACGAGATCCGCAAGCGGCTCATGAACATCCCGCCGACCACCACGATGGACCCGGCGGCCTACACGGCCGAGTTCTACGTGCGCACATACGACACCATGATCGACAACGCGCGGGCGCTGCTGAAGGCCGGTCGTGCGGTGGTGCTGGACGCCACCTTCATCGACCCCGGTCTGCGGGCCCGCGTGGAGGCGCTGGCGGCCGAATGCGGCGTGCCGTTCCGCGGCGCCTGGATGGACGCGCCGGTCGAGGTTCTGGAGGCGCGGGTGGCGGCCCGCACGGGCGACGCCTCGGACGCGACGGTGGCCGTGCTGCACGATCAGGTCGGCCGGCTGACGGAAGCTCCGGCCTGGCCCACGGTCGACGCCCAGGCGCCGACGGCGCAGGCTGCGAAGGCCTGGATTGACAGGGCAAGTTGACGCTCCCGTTGCGGAAGCGACATCGTCTCTCTAATCGTGACCGCCAACTAACAGTCGATAACCTAGGGGAGAAGGCGTGCAGATGCTGGGCCTGATGCAGAACTGGCCGCTTACGGTCGACAAGATCCTCGACCACGCCAAGGCCTGGCACGGCGATCGCGAGGTCGTGACCCGTTCCGTCGAGGGTCCGATCGTGCGGACGACCTATGCCGAGGTCCACGCCCGGGCGAAGCGGCTGTCCAACGCGCTGAAGGGCCTGGGCGTCCAACCGGGCGACCGGGTCGCCACCCTGGCCTGGAACACCGCGCGCCACATCGAGGCCTGGTACGGGATCATGGGGATCGGGGCGGTCTGCCACACCCTGAACCCGCGGCTGTTCGCTGAGCAGCTCTGCTACATCATCAACCACGCCGAAGACCGGATCATCTTCACCGACCTGACCTTCGTGCCGGTGCTGGCCGAGAACCTGCCCAAGCTGCCCACCGTGAAGCACATCGTGGTGCTGACCGACCGCGAGGGGATGAAGGGCGTCAGCCTGCCGGGCGCCCTCTGCTACGAGGACCTGATCGACCAGCACTCGGCCGACTGCGTCTGGGGCGGCTTCGACGAGAACACCGCCGCCGGCCTCTGCTACACCTCGGGCACCACGGGCCATCCCAAGGGCGTGCTCTACTCCCACCGCTCCAACTTCCTGCACACCATCATCACAATGACCCGGGACGTCATGAACCTGGGCGCCACCGAGGTGGTGCTGCCCGTGGTGCCGATGTTCCACGCCAACGCCTGGGGCCTGGCGCTGTCTTGTCCGGCGTCGGGCGCCAAGCTGGTGATGCCGGGCCAGAAGCTGGACGGCGCCTCGGTCCATGAGCTGATTGAGAGCGAGGGCGTGACCTTCTCGGCCGCCGTGCCGACGGTCTGGCAGATGCTGCTGGCGCACCTGCGCGATACGAAGTCTCAGCTCACGACGCTGAAGCGGGTGGTGATCGGCGGGTCGGCCGTGCCCGAGGCCATCGTGCGCGGCTTCCGCGACGAGTTCGGCGTGGACGTGACCCACGCCTGGGGCATGACCGAGCTGTCGCCGCTGGGCACCATCTCCGCGCCCAACGCCGCCATCTCCGAAATGGACCCCGAGGCCCAGCTCGCCTTCAAGCTGAAGCAGGGCCGTCCGCCCCTGGGCATCGAGATGAAGCTGGTGAACGACGCCGAGGAGCGCCTGCCCCACGACGGGTCCACCTTCGGCAAGCTGAAGGTGAAGGGGCCCTTCGTCGTCGGCGAGTACTTCAAGGGCGAGGGCGGCGAGATCCTGGACGGCGAAGGCTTCTTCGACACCGGCGACGTCGCGACCATCGACGATCAGGGCTTCATGCAGATCACCGACCGGGCCAAGGACGTGATCAAGTCGGGCGGCGAGTGGATCAGCTCGATCGAGATCGAGAACATCGCCATGGGCCATCCGAAGGCGGCGAATGCGGCGGTGATCGGCGCCGCTCACCCCAAGTGGGACGAACGGCCCGTCCTACTGGTGAAACTCCGCGAAGGCGTCGAGGCCACCAAGGAGGAGTTCCTGGCCTTCCTGGAGGGCAAGATCGCCAAGTGGTGGACGCCGGACGACGTTGTCTTCGTCGACGACATCCCGCTGGGCGCCACGGGCAAGATCGACAAGAAACTGATCCGCGACCGGATGAAGGACTATGTCCTCCCGTCGGCGAAGGCGAAGGAGAGCGTCTAGCATGCTGCAGAGCGCCGACGAGGCCGATTACCCGGACGTCATCGCGCTCACCAATCGCGCGTTCCGCGACACGGGCGCGGCGGGCTGGAACGTCGAGGACATGATCGAGGGGGAGCGGATCAACGAGTCGCTGCTCCGCGACGATCTGGCGGCGCCCGGCGCTCACCTCCTGATCTGGCGAGACCCCGCCGGGGAGCACCTGGGCCATGTGCGGCTCGACGAGGGAGCCGATGGCGTCTGGCTCCTGGGCATTCTGACCGTTCGTCCCGACCGCCAGGACGCCGGATTGGGCCGAACGCTCCTGGCCGCTTCCGAGGACTGGGTCCGAGCGCGTGGGGCGCGACGGATGCGTATGACGGTGGTCCACCAGCGGGAGACACTGATCGCCTGGTATGTGCGGCGCGGCTACGAATTGACCGGGGAGACCAAACCGTTCCCGTACGACGATCCGCGGTTTGGTCGGCCCCGGCAACCGGACCTCTACTTCGACGTGCTGGAAAAGGCGCTGTAGCCGCGCTTCAACCGCCCGAGGCCTTGCGGCGGTCGTAGACGAAGCCGCCTTCGCCGTGGCCGCCCACGCTGGCCCAGCGGGCCTCTTCGGCCTTGTGCACATACTGCTCGGCCACCAGCCAGGCCTTCATCGGGCGCAGGCACGCCAGGCAGCCGCCGATCAAGGCCGGGAAGACCGTCGCGAACTGCAGCCACAGGGGCGGGTGGAACACGACCACCGACCAGGCCCAGAGGCCCACGACGGCGATGCCGACGCCGGACATAACGAAAAAGGCCGGGCCGTCCGCCGGATCGGCGAAGCCATAGTCCAACCCGCACTGGTCGCAGGACTTGGCCAGCGTCAGGAACCCCGAGAACAGCTTTCCCTCGCCGCAACGGGGGCAGCGGCAACGCAGGCCGGCGCTGAGGGTGGACGGTTCGCAGCCGGTGAGGTCCATGGCGTCATCTCCATACAATGCAGATATTGAACGCATACAATTGATGTGAAATGTATGTGTTTGATGCGAGGATCGCAATGGACTCCCTGACGCACCCCTCCGCCCGCTGGCTCGCGCGCCTGCCCGCTCCCGGACAACCGATGTACGCCCGCGTGGTCGACGCCCTCGAGGCGGCGATCCGGGATGGCGAACTGCAAGGGGGCGACCAACTGCCACCGCAGCGGACGGTGGCCCGGATTCTGGGTGTCGACCTCACGACCGTCACGCGGGCCTACGCCGCCGCGCGCGCCCGTGGCCTGATCGAGGGCGCCGTGGGTCGGGGCACCTTCGTCCGCGCCCGGGCGGCAGAGGACGAGGCCGGGCTGATGGACCTGGGCATGAACCTCCCGCCGCCGCCCCAGGGCCTTTCGCTCGGGGCCCTGCTGAAGGAGACCGTGGCGGCGGTGGTCGACCGGACCGATGTCGCGACGCTGATGTCCTACCACCCCGGCGGCGGAAGTCTCGGCCAGCGGACCTCGGCCGCCGCCTGGCTCGCGCCCAGCCTGGGTGAGCTGGCGCCCGCGCGAGTGCTCGTGACGCCGGGCGCGCAGACCGGCCTGGCCGCCATCCTGGCGACGATCGCCGGGGCAGGCGGCCGCGCCCTGGTCACCGAGCCCCTGGTCTATCCCGGCGTGCTGACCGCGGCCCGACGGTTCGGGCTCCAGGTGCGCGTCTGCCCGTCCGACGCGGGCGGGCTGGAGCCCGACGCCCTGGCGCGCCTGTGCGCGGACGAGCGCCCGGCGGCCCTCTACGTGACGCCGACGACCAACAATCCCACCGCCGTCACCCTGGACCTTGGCCGGCGCCAGGCCCTGGCCGAGGTGGCGCGCGCCGCCGGCCTCTGGATTGTGGAGGACGATCCCTACGCGCGCCTGTTCGATGCGCCTCTGCCGGCTCTCGCCACCCTGGCGCCGGAGCGGACGTTCCACCTAGCCACGCTCTCGAAGTGCCTGTCGCCCGGCCTGCGTACGGCCTTCCTGGTTCCGCCCGAGGCCCTGGCGGAGCGCACGGCCGAGGCGCTGCGGTCCCTGGCCCTGATGCCGTCGCCCCTAATGTCGGCGGTGGTCTCCACCTGGATCCGGGAGGGGACCGCCGAGCGCCTGCTGGCCGGCGTGCGCCAGGAAGCACGCCAGCGCCGGGCGATCGCCGCCGAGGTGCTGCCAGGTGCCCGGGGCGCGCCGGAGGGCGTCCACGTCTGGCTCGACCTGCCGCCGGAATGGCGGGTGGACCGGGTCCACCGTCTCGCCCAGGAGAAGGGTCTGGCCCTGGTCACCGCGGACGCCTTCGCCGCGGGGCCGGATCACCCCAATGGCCTGAGGATCTCGCTCGGCGGGCCGGGAACGCAGGCCGTGCTACGCGGCGCGCTGGAGGGCGCGGCTCGGCTGCTGAACGACGCGCCGGCCCCGCAGGCAGTCGTCTAACCGGCGAGACGGTAGGTGCTGTCGGGCCCCGGCGCGCCGTCCGTCGTGAGCTGGCCGCGCCGCACCAGATGGATCATGGCCGCCAGCATCGAGCGGGCCGCCGCCGGGTGCAGTCGGGAATCGACGTCCGCGTAAAGGCGTGGCACGAGTTCGTTGATGCGCGCCGGCCCCGCCTTCAGGGCCCCGAGGATTTGATCCACCCGCTCCTGACGATGCTCGATGTAGGCGCCGATGAACGCGTCCACGTCGCGGATGGGCGGGCCATGGGTCGGCCACAGGACGTCGAACTTGCGTGAGCGGATGTCGTCCAGGCTCGCCAGATAGGCGGTCATGTCGCCGTCGGGCGGAGTGATCACGGTCGTGGACCAGCCCATGATGTGGTCGCCGCTGAAGCAGGCGTTCTCCTCCCGCAGGCCGTAGCAGATATGGTTGGAGGTGTGGCCGGGAGTGGGGATGGCGTCCATCGTCCACCCGCGGCCCAGCACGACGCCGCCGTCGCACAGGCTGATGTCGGGCCGGAAGTCGTGGTCGTGCCCGGCCTCCATCCTGACCTCGCCGGTGTCCGCCTCTTCGGGGCCGGCTACGGCGCAGCCGTAGATGGTGGCGCCCGTCCGCGCCTTCAGCGGCCCGGCCAGGGGAGAATGGTCGGAGTGGTGATGGGTGATCAGGATGTGGGTGATCTTCTCGCCGCTGACCGCCTGCAGGATCGCATCCAGGTGCGCCGGATCGTCCGGGCCCGGGTCGATGACCGCCACTTCGCCGCGGCCGACGATATAGGTGCCGGTGCCCAGGAAGGTGAAGGGGCCGGGATTGTTGGCCGTCACCCGCCGGATCAGCGGCGAGACCTGGTCGCAGCGGCCATACTCGATGTCGATCTCGCGGACGTAGGGGATCATCCGCCCAGCACGCCCGATAGGTCGTAGCCGGCCTGGCGGCCCAGGGCGACCAGTTCGCCGCGGGGCAGGGCGCCCGACTGGGCCTGGCTCAGCGACCAGGTGACGATCGAGCGTGTGCCCGAGCGGCAGAAGGCCAGGATCGGCGCCTCGACGTCCGCCAGCAGCGCCTTGGTCTGCTCCACCTGCTCCGGCGTCGGGCCGCCCCGCACCGGGATGTGGAAATAGGCCAGGCCGGCCGCCCGCGCCGCCGCCTCGATCTGCGCCGACGACGGCTGGCCCGGCTCCTCGTCGTCGGGCCGGTTGTTGATCACGGTCCGGAACCCTTGCCGCGCCGCCTCGGCGACATCCGCCACGCTGATCTGCGGGGCGGTGGTGAAGTCGTCGGTGACGCGTCGGAAGTCGGACATCGGGTGCTCGCAAAACGCTGGTGGGCCTGTCGTTGACATCATCGGGGGTGGGTGGAAGTTTCGCAACGGGCGGCCCCGGAAAAGGCCGCGAGTGAGAGGCGTTGCAAGCGGTATGCGGCGAGAGACCAGGCGGCGCCAGCCGACCGCGGGGAATGGGTGATGGTAGCCGGGGGGCAAGCCATATCGCCGGAACAACTGCTGGCCGACGCCGCCTCGGCGATGCGGCGGGGCGATCGCGCGACCGCGCTGGATTGCGTGACCCGGGCGGAGGCCGTCGCGCCGTTCGACCCGCACGTGAAGATGCAGAAGGCGCTGATCCACCGGGCCAGCGGGGCGCTGCCGGCGGCGCTGGCGGCGCTGGACGAGGCCCTGGCCCTGGAGCCGTACAATTTCCTGGCGCTCCTCTCGAAGGGCGCCGTGATCGAGAAGCTGTCGGGCGAGCGGCTCGCCGCAAAGGCCTATGAAAACGCGCTCAAGCTCGCCCCCGACGAGGCGAACCTCCTACCCGGGCTTAAGGCGCCAGTCGCCCGCGCGCGGGAGGTGGTCGAGAAGACCCGCGCGGCCCTGGAAGCCTATCTGCGCGACCGTGTCGGCCCCCTGGACGAGGCGGGCGGAGAGCTGGTGCGGAGCCGGCTGGACGAAGCGATTGGGGTCTATGCCGGGCGGCGCAAGGTGTTCAATCACGAGCCCCTGCTGCTGCACTACCCGCGGCTGCCGGCGATCCCGTTCTATCCGCGCGAACTGTTCCCCTGGCTGGCCGAGCTCGAAGCCGCGACGCCCGTCATCGTCGAGGAACTCCAGGCCGTGATGGCCGGCCGGATGGAGTCCTTCGCACCGTACATCGCCTTCCCGCCCGATAAGCCGGTCAACCAGTGGGAGGAGCTCAACCACTCCCGTCGCTGGAGCTCACTGTTCCTCTGGAAGGACGGGGAACGGCAGGCGGAGGTCTGCGCAAGCTGCCCGCAGACCAGCGACCTGCTGGACCGGCTGCCCATGGCCCACCAGGCGGACTTCGCACCGACGGCCATGTTCTCAGCGCTGGATGCGCGAACCTGCATCCCGCCTCACACCGGATCGACGAACACGCGGCTGCTCTGCCATCTGCCGCTGATCCTCCCGGGGCGGGCGCGCTTCCGGGTGGGCAACGAGGTGCGCGAGTGGCGAATGGGGGAGGCGTGGGTCTTCGACGACACCATCGAGCACGAGGCCTGGAACGACGCCGACGAACTGCGCGTCATCCTGATCTTCGACGTCTGGAACCCGTTCCTGGAGCCGGGCGAGCGGGAACGCATCGGCGCGATGATGGCCGCCCGCAACGCGTTCTATAGCGGCTGACTACTCGGTGCGGCGGGCGCGGAAGGCGCCCATGGTGTCGATCGTCATCAGGAAGCTGCCCAGCGACGCCTGGCGGATTTTCACCGGCATTCCTGGCTTGGGATCCTTGAACAGCTCCTTCGAATCGACCTGCGTCCAGACCGCGCCGTCCTCCAACTTGATCACCCATTTGCCGGCGCCGTTGACGCGGGCGAGGGCGACGACGCCGGTGACGTTCTCCAGCTCCTCCTGGGTCTCGCCGCGCTCGAAGAGGCTGAGCGAGGGCATGGAGAAGCCGAAGGCCTGGCGGCGGACCTTGCGGGCCTGCTCGCGGTCGACCACCACGATGTCGCCCTTGGCCTCGGCCTGGTCCAGCGCGACGGTGGCCTGATCGTAGCAGGCGAGACGCTGAGTTTCGTCCGTCAGCTTCCGGCAATCCACCAGCTTCTGCAGCATGGCGGACCGCGACTCGCCCTTCGGTTGGGCCTGCAAGGCCGACGCGCCGAGGCTCGCCGCCACCGCGACGCCGACCGCCACCACCGCCACCGTCTTCATGTCGTCGACCTCAGGATTGCCTCTCCTGCGCCCATTAAGCGGGGCCGGGCGGGTCGCGCAATGCTTGCTCAGCGGCCACATGGGCGCCCCGATTCTGCCGCGCTCCGCAGGGTGCGCCTCTGCGCACCGTCACCATCGGCGACGAAACCTTACCCGGTTTCAGGAACGGTGCGGCAATCTGTGACCAGAATGCGACAGGTGGGCGCCCGAAACATTGCCAAACGCTAATCTGCGTTGAGCGCTCCTCTTCCAGCCCCGTAACTCCGCCGTAACCGAGGGCGCATCCCGCTTTCGGGACCGATCTCTTTTTGTGGGGAGCGGCCGCCCGCCGGGCAGGACCGCTGGAGGATCAAGACCGTGAAATTCAAGTCCATGCGGGAACGCCTTTTGGCGTCGTCTATGATTTGCGGCGCGGCCCTGTTGGGTCTTTCGTCGCAAGCTGCGGCCCAGACCGGCTCGGATGAAATCTCCGAAGTCGTCGTCACCGGCACGCGTATTCCGTCGCCGAACCTGGAGAGCGTCAGCCCGGTCACCGCGGTGAGCGCGGCCG
>NZ_LSJI01000224.1 GCF_001557235.1 Phenylobacterium sp. CCH9-H3
CTCCTGATCGCCCAGCCCGACGTCCCGCCGCCTCGCGAGCTGCACCTGCACCGCCGGCAGCTCGCGAGGCGGCGGGACGTCGGGCTGGGCGATCAGGAGGGCGGCGAGGAACGCCGCGTGTCCGCCAAGACTCAGCATCCCCGTGACCAGGCGGCGGCGCTTCGCGTGGATGCGGGCGGCCTCGGTCACGGGGGCTTAGGCGGCCGCGTCGCGCTCTAGGAGAGCACGACGAGGACGACCCGGCGGTTCGCCTGGCGGCCCGCGCGGTCGCGGTTGGGCGCGACGGGCGAATCCGGACCGTACGAGATGGTGCTGATACGGTTCAGCGGCACGCCGTGCTGGTTGAGATAGCGGCGCACGGCCTCGGCGCGTTCCTCGCCCAGCCGGTAATTGAGGTCCTTTGGGCCGGTGGCGTCCGTATGGCCTTGAACCTCGATGTAGACGTTGCGGTTGTCGGTTTTCAGCTTATCGGCGATCGCATCGAGGCGGGCCTGCATCTCAGGGGTCAGGGTGGCCTTGGCCACGCCGAACTTGAAGCCGTCGTCGGACAGCACCTCGGAATAGAGGAACTTGCCCTCGGCCAGCTTGCCCGCCGCGGTGGCGCGGTCGAGCGCGTCCTTGGCCGTGCCCTCGACGCTGGCGACGCGGGTCTCGACGGTGTCGACCCGTCCAGCGACCACGTCGGTCTTGGCGCCGACCACGGCCACTTCTTCCCTGACGAACTTCTTTGTGGCGCACCCTCCCAGGCTCACCACACCCAGTAACGCCGCCCCCGCAATCATCACCTTCGACGTAGGGTGGATCATTCAATTCGCTCCGTTCCGGTTGGTCCCCCCGACCGTCGTTAAGCTTTGAACAACCATTCCATCAGGCCCGATCTGGGCCGTTTTCGGGCGCAGCTTGGCCGTGGGCGGCGGCCCATCGACCATCGGCGATGGCCGGTGCGCCCGCTTCCGTGCTAGGCTCGCCCCTTGAGTTTCCTGGGCGATGGCCTGCGCCAGACGCCAGCCGAACCGGCAGGAGCCTTGCGCCGCCACGCGCCCGATCGGGCCGGAGGTGAGCGATGGCTGTCGGAAATCACGTCGAAAATCCGTTCGAATATGTACTGAAGGGGCTGGCCGGCGCCTTTTCGCCGGGGCGGCGACGCAGCGATCCCGCGTCCCGCGCCGCGGCGCGGACGGCGCCCCAGGTGCGCCGGATCACGGCGGCCGACCTCTGGACGTCCCTGGGCAAGGGGGTCGACGACTTCGCCGCCGCGCGGGACGACGTGATCTTCATCGCGGTCGTCTATCCGCTGGCCGGCCTGGTGCTGGCGGCCGGCGCGTTCCGCTACGAGCTGCTGCCGATGATCTTTCCGCTGCTCTCGGGCTTCGCGCTGATCGGGCCGCTGGCGGCGATCGGCCTCTACGAGATCAGCCGCCGCCGCGAGCGGGGCGAGACGGTGAGCTGGATGGATGCGGCGGGCGTGCTGCGTTCGCCGGCGATCGGCCCCATCGTCGCCATGGGCCTGATCCTGGTGGGCCTGTTCGCCCTGTGGCTGATCACGGCCTACGCCATCAGCCTGCTGGCGTTCGGGGAGGGGCCGCCCGTGACCGTGGCAAGCTTCATCGACCAGGTGTTCGCCACCGGCGGGGGCTGGGCGATGATCGCCATCGGCATCGGCGTGGGCTTCCTCTTCGCGGTGGCGGCGCTGGCGATCAGCGTCGTCTCGTTCCCGCTGCTGCTGGACCGGAACGTGGACCTGGACGTGGCCATCCGGACCTCGTTGAAGGTCGTGGCCGAGAACCCCGGGACCATGGCGCTATGGGGCCTGGTCGTGGCGGGCTCGCTGGTCCTCGGCTCCCTGCCCGCGCTGCTCGGTCTGATCGTGGTGGTGCCGGTCCTGGGCCACGCGACCTGGCACCTCTACCGGCGGGCGGTGGCGCAGGACTGACCGCGCCGCCGCCAGCCGCCTGACCACGGCTTTCCCTTCACGTTCATAAAGCCAAGCTTCCGAAGCGGCTTGGCGGGGGTCCCGAAAGGCGCCAGACTTTACGAACATAAAGTCAGACCGCCCTCGACGGCGGCGCATTCGGGAGGTCCCTATGTCTCTTGCAAGCCGCCTGGCCGGCGCGTCGGTCATCGCCCTCGGTTCCGCCCTGCCGTGGGCGGCGCAGGCCCAGGCTCCGCCGTCGGAGGTGGAGGAGGTCGTGGTCACCGGTTCCTTCATCGCCGGCACGCCGAAGGACACCGCGATCCCGGTGGCGGTGATCGGGCAGGACGAACTGGAACGGCGTGGCTCGCCCACCGTGCTCGAGATCCTCAAGACCCTGCCGGTGATGGGGCCGGTGCTGGGCGACTCCAACCAGTTCTCTGCGGTGGCACAGGCGGGCGGCGCGGGGCGCGGCTCGATCAACCTGCGGGGCCTCGGGCCGCAGCGGACGCTGGTGCTGCTGAACGGCCGCCGGTTCGCGGGCTATACGGCCGACACCAACCTGCTGCCCGCCGCCGCCATCGGCCGGGTCGAGGTGCTGAAGGACGGGGCGGCGGCGACCTACGGCTCGGACGCCATCGGCGGGGTCGCCAACTTCATCACCCGCAAGAACTTCGAGGGGCTGGACGTGGCGGCCGACTATCGGCTGGTCCCGGATTCCGACGGCGGGGACTACACCGCCAGCGCGCTCTACGGGTGGGTGGGCGACACGTCGAACCTGATGCTCAGCGTCGGCTACCAGCATCGGGGCGAGCTGTCGCTGACGCAGCGGGATTGGGCGATCCCGTCCTATTTCGACAATCCGTCAGGCTGGTCCGTGCTGGGCAATCCGGGCACGTTCACGCTGCGCAACGGCCCCGGCGGGACCGGTGCGACCGTGGGCTCGGCGGTGGATGCGAACTGCGCGGCCGTGGGCGGCCAGCCGGGCTTCAGCGGCAATTCCCCAGTCTGCTACTACAGCTACCTGCCGTTCGATAACATCGTCGAGGAGACGGACCACTTCCAGGCCTACGGCGAGTTCAACGCCGACGTGGGCGAGACCGCCAAGTTCCACGTCGAGGCGCTGTACGCGCAGATCTCCCTGCCGGACTACCGCGGCTCTTCCAGCTATCCGCAGACCTCAGGCCCGAACGGGCCGGGCAGCGCCAACGTGTTCAGCGTGCCGGCCTCGAACCCCGGCTTCGCGACGTTCCTCGCCCAGACGGGCAACGCCGGCCTGATCGGGACGGCTCAGAGCGCCTTGGCCACGTTCTGGCGACCGCTGGGGAACGGCGGCAACCCCACCACGGGCGGCCGCGGCGGCCAGAGCCAGAGCCGCAAGTACGAGGAATTCCGCGTCTCAGCCGACGTGAAGGGCGAGACCGGCTTCCGCGGCGTCGGCTACGAGGTGGCAGTCACCTACATCCGCGAGAAGGCCGACAGCCAGACGTCGGACATCCTGATCGACCGGCTGCAGCGGGCGCTGAACGGCCTGGGCGGCCCGGCCTGCAGTGGGACCACGCCGGGCGCCAACGGCTGCCAGTACTACAACCCGTTCTCCAACGGCTACGCGGGCAACCCGGCGCTGGGGCTCGCCAACCCGGGCTTCACGGCGGCGAACGCCAATTCGCCCGAACTGATCGGCTGGCTGTTCGATCGGCAAAGGACGCTGGTGGAGCAGGACACCTTCGTGGTGGACGCGGTGCTGAACGGGCGCCTGCCCATCGCCCTGCCGGGGGGCGAGATCGGCTGGGCGGCCGGAGCGCAGTACCGCAAGGTGGACTTCGACCAGGACATCCCGAACCCGCTGCAGAACAGCCTGGTGACCCCTTGCCCCGTGCCGGGAGTGACCACCTGCGCCTTCCGGACGGGGCCCTACATCTTCCTGGGCCAGGCCGCGCCGCTGAAGCTGGAGCAGAGCGTCTATGCGCTGTTCGGCGAACTGAACCTGCCGGTGACCGACGCGCTCAACGCCCAGGTGGCGCTGCGCTACGAGGACTACGGCGGAGCGACCGGCTCGACCCTCAATCCGCAGTTCCGCGGCAAGTGGCAGGTGACCGACTGGGCGGCGATCCGCGGCTCGGTGGGCACCTCGTTCCGCGGGCCGACGGCGAACAACGTGGCGCCCACGGGCACGACCACCCTCTCGGGCATCCTGGCGGCGGGCAACAACTTCAAGTCGGTCGACAACTTCGGCAACCCGGACACCGGGCCCGAAAAGGCCCTGACCTACAGCGTGGGCGCCATCGTTCAGGCTGGGGGCCTCACCGCCACGGTGGACTACTGGTACTATCGCCTGAAGGACCAGATCACCCAGGTCCCGGCCAACATCATCGCCACGGCGGTGGGCGGCGTGGGCAACGGGACCCAGGTGGTCAACTGCGGCCACGCGCTGCGCTCGCTCATCACCTTCAACAACGGCAACGCCTGCGTTCAGGGCGTGACGATAGGCAATGACATCGCCCGGGTCCGCTCGGACACCACCAACGGTCCCACCATCACGACCACCGGCCTGGACGTGGACGTGAACTACCGGTTCGACGAGGTCGCGGGCGGCACGCTCGATGTCGGCGCCAACGTCAGCTACGTCTTCGAATACAAGCAGGCCGAGTTCATCTTCGGCGGAGTGCGGGTGTCGGGCGCCTACGACGCGGTCGGCTTCACCAACTACGACCGGCTGCCGGGCACCATTCCCGACTGGCGCGGCCAGTTCTATGCGGACTACAGCCGCGGGCCCCACAACCTGCGCTGGACCACCACCTATGTGGACGACGTGAACGACAACCGCGGGCCGACCACGGTGCAGACCGGCCCGTCGACCAACTGCAACGTGGCGAACGCAACGGCGGGAACGGCGACCAACTGCCGCCTCGTGACCTTCGGCCTGCGCGTGAAGCCGTTCATCTCGCACGACGTGACCTACCGGCTCTCGCTGGCCAATGACGTGACCCTGACCGCCTCGGTGTTCAACCTGCTCGACCGCGATCCGTCGAAGGCGCGGCTGGAGCCCAGCTACGACCCGTTCGTCGGCAACCCGCTGGGCCGGACGTTCAAGGTGGGAGCCCGCAAGCGGTTCTGAGACCGCTCAGGTCGCGAGAAGGCCGTTGAACAGCACGTCCACCACGGTGCGCGTGTAGCGCTTGATCTCGTCCTCGTCGGGATCGGCGCCCAGCACGGTGCGGATGGTGATCTTGTTGGTGAAGAAGTCGCGGCAGGCGCCGACGATGATGAAGTAGGCGAGGGCGGGGTCCACCGCGCGGAACCGGCCCTCGGCCACGCCGCGCTCGATGATCGCGCGCTGGGCGGCCGCGAGCGGGGCGACGAAGGTCTCCTTGATCTCGCGGGCGGCGGCCGAGTCCTCGTCGCGCAGCAGCAGGTTCAGCAACTGGTTCAGATAGGGACGGCGCGCGTAGTTGCGGATGATGCCGGAGATGTGGATGCGCAGCATCTCCTCGGGCGGGATGTCCATCTCGGTGAGGCGGGTGAGCTGCTCCAGCGCGCGCTCGGTGTCGCGCCGGGCCAGGGCCAGCAGGAGCTGCTGCTTGGCGCCGAAATGGTAGGTGACCAGTGGCGCGGTCACGCCCGCTCGCCGGGCGATGGCGCTGAGGGAGACGTGGACGGACTCCGCCTCGGTCATCACCGCGCTGGCCGCCTCCAGCAACTGGTCGCGCCCGGAACGGTCGTCGGCCCGCGGAGCTCGAGCTGGGGTTTTGCCGGCCATGGCGCCGGATAGCCCGGGACGGGGACGAAATCCATCGCCCCGTCCGGACGGCGGCCGATCAGCCCTGGTCGCTCCGCCGCGCGGTGCGGACGGTCACGGTCTCGGCGCGGCCGGCGCGCAGGACCTGGAGGGTGAGCTGAGCGCCGGGGGGCGCATCGGCGATGGCGCGGAGCAGGCCGCCGGCGCTGGCGATGGCCGTTCCTCCGACCGCGACCACGACGTCGCCCGGGCGCAGCCGGCCCGAGGCGGGTCCGCCCGACGCGACGCCGACGATCACAGCGCCGCGGCGGCCGCGGGCGTCGAGCCGGGTGGCGAGGGCGGGGGTCAGGTCCTGGACGCCGACGCCCAGGTAGCCACGGGTGACGCGGCCCTCGGCGATCAGCTGCTGGGTGACCCGTTCGGCGAGGTCGGACGGGATGGCGAAGCCGATGCCCACCGAGCCCCCGCTAGGGGAGAAGATCGCCGAATTGACGCCCACCACCCGGCCCTGGAGGTCGAAGGACGGGCCGCCTGAGTTGCCGCTGTTGATCGGGGCGTCGATCTGCAGATAGCCCACATAGGTCTCACCGATCTCCCGGCCGCGGGCCGAAACGATGCCGGCAGTGGCCGTGCCGCCCAGGCCGAAGGGATTGCCCACCGCCACCACCCAGTCGCCCACCTCGGGCAGGGCGGAGCGGGCGAAGCTGACGTAGGGCAGGTCGCGCCCGTCGATCTTGACCACGGCGAGGTCGGTGGGCGGGTCGCGGCCGATGACGCGGGCGGGGAACTGGCGCCCGTCGGCCAGGCTGACGACCATCTCGGTCGCGCCCTCCACCACGTGGTTGTTGGTGACGACATAGCCGTCGGCGCTGATCAGGAACCCCGATCCTGCGCCGCGGCGTACGGGCGTGGGACCGGCCAGGCCAGGCGGCAGTAGCTCTAGCCAGGGCGTGTCGGCCTGGGCGACGCTCAGGGTGTCGATGGAGACGACGGCGGGCGAGACGCGTTTGACGATGGGGGCGAAGGAGTCCGGCGCGCCGCCGGCGGGCGTCGCGATGGCGGGGACGTCGATGGGACCCTTGTCCCCAGCGGCGGGCGCGGTGGGCCTGCGCTCGCAGCCGGTGAGCAGCGCCAGGGCGGCGCACGCGACGATCAGGGACTTCTGCAATGGCGTCTCCCGGGAAGTGGAGTGGCGGGCGCCCCCGCGATGATGGTCAAATGTCGCTGGCGGCCATCGGCTGCAAGCGCCGCTCTCCCGCGGGGCGCGCGTTGCCCTGGAGGTCCCTCAACTTTTCGCCCCGGCCGTGTCTGTCTGGCGGCAGGTCGTTCGTCGACGGAGTGATGGGCCGAAGACGGCCGAAGCTCAGCTAGGAGATTATCCCATGCGTTACATGTTCATCGTCCGCTCTGGCCATCAGGGCCCGCCCACGCCTGAACTGATGGAGGCGATGGGCGACCTGGCCGCCGAGGAGATCCGCGCCGGCCGGATGATCGACCAGGGCGGCCTCCTGCCCATGCCCATGGGCGCCGAGATCTCGCTGAAGGGCGACAAGGTGTCGGTGCTGGACGGGCCGTTCGTGGAATCGAAGGAGATCATCGGCGGCTACGCCATCTTCGACTTCCCCGCCAAGGAGGAGGCGATCGCCTCGGCCGTGCGGTTCATGGAGCTGCATCGCAAGCACATGCCGGGCTGGGAAGGCGTCTGCGAGATGCGTCCGATGGCCGCGCAGGGTGTCGAGACCGAGGCCTGCGCGAACATGCCGGCCGCCTGAGAGCATTTTCCCGCCGCGTAGCGGCGGGCGCAAACGAGAGAGGGGTAGCGATGCGATTCATGTTCATGGTTCGGTCCGGCCACCGGGAGCCGCCGACGCCGGAGCTGTTGGAGGCGATGGGGGACTTGGTCGGGCGCGAGATGCAGGCCGGGCGGCTGATCGACACCGGTGGCTTGATGCCCCCGGCGATGGGCGCCGAGATCAGCGTCAAGGATGGCAAAGTCCATATATTGGACGGGCCGTACGTGGAGTCCAAGGAGGTCGTCGGCGGGTACGCGATCTTCGAGCTTTCCGGAAAGGATGAAGCCCTGGTCCTGGCGACCGAGTTCATGGAGATGCACGCTGCCCACCTGCCGGGTTGGGAGGGGACGTGCGACCTTCGGATGATGGCGACGGCGTGACCTCGCCGCGACGGCGTCGGACGGACGTGACGGCGCGAGAAGCCGCGGCGACCCACCGGATGGTCCTGGCCGTCTGGCGGATCGAGCAGCCGCGGCTGCTGGCCGGGCTGGCCCGGATGCTGCGCGACGTCCCGCTGGCCGAGGAGCTGGTGCAGGAAGCCCTGGTGGCGGCCCTGGAGACCTGGCCCTCGACCGGCGCGCCCCAGAATCCCGGCGCCTGGCTGATGACCACGGCCAGGCGCCGGGCGCTGGACCACCTCCGGCGCGACAAGATGCTGGCTCGCAAGCACGCGGCGCTGGCGCGGACGCTGGAGGTCGAGGAGCAGGCGATGCCCGACCTCGACGCGCGCCTGGACGACGACATCGGGGACGAGCGGCTGCGGCTGATCTTCACCGCCTGCCACCCGATCCTGCCCCGGGAGGCGAGGGCGGCGCTGACGTTGCGGATGATCTGCGGCCTGACCACCGAGGAGATCGCTCGGGCGTTCCTGCAGACCGAGGGGGCGGTCGGCCAGAGGATCACCCGGGCCAAGCGGACGCTGTCGGAGTCGGGCCTGGAATACGAGACGCCCCGGGGCGAGGAACTGGCGCGCCGGATGGGATCGGTGCTGGAGGTCGTGTACCTGATCTTCAACGAGGGCTATGCGGCCACGCGCGGCGACGACTGGATGCGGCCGCAGCTGATGCACGAGGGCCTGCGGCTGGGCCGGATCCTGGCCGGGATCGCGCCGCGGGAGCCCGAGGTCCACGGCCTGCTGGCGTTGATGGAGCTGAACGCCTCGCGGGCGGCGGCGCGGGCTGGGCCGGACGGGGCGCCGATCCTGCTGCCGGACCAGAACCGCGATCTGTGGGACTGGGCGCAGATCCGCCGCGGGCTAGTGGCGCTGGGTCGGGCGCAGGCGCTCGGCGGAGAGGGCGGATTTCATGCCCTGCAGGCGGCGATCGTGGCGTGCCATGCGAGGGCGCGGCGGCCGGAGGACACCGACTGGGGGCGGATCGCAAGGCTGTACGGCGTGCTTGCGCGGGGCTGGCCTTCGCCGGTGGTCGAGCTGAACCGCGCCATCGCGGTGGGCTTCGCCGAGGGACCGGCTGCGGGCCTTGCGGTGCTGGACGCTGTGGCGGAGGCGCCGGCCCTGCAGCGTTATCATCTGTTGCCGAGCGTGCGGGGCGATCTGCTGCTGCGGCTGGGCCGGAAGGGGGAGGCGCGGGCCGAGTTCCTGCGCGGCGCGGCGCTGGCCGGGAACGCGCGGGAGCGGGCGTTTCTGGCCCGCCGGGCGGACGATTGCAGCTGAGCGACCGTACCAAATCTTCAATTTTTGAAACAGGGCTGCAATGCGTGGGCGATAGGCCAGTCGCGCCGGTGGAACGCCGGCGTGGGCGCATTGCCGGATCGGCGGGGCGGCCGTAAAATCGGTATGAACGCGGCGACTTGAGATCGCGGCGAACAAGATGGGGAGATGAGGCCATGCAAAAGGTGGTCGTCGCAGCACTTGGGAGCCTCCTGCTGGCCGGCGTCGCCGCCGCGCCGCTGACCGCCGCCGCCGAGGGCGCGAAGGCCGCCCCCGCCAAGGCCGGCTCTGCGTGGAAGACGCCCCGGAACGCCTTCGGCCAGCCGGACATCTCCGGGTTCTGGAGCAATGCGACCCTGACGCCGCTGACGCGCCGGCCGCAGTTCAAGGACCAGCTCAACTACACCCCCGAGCAGGTGAAGGAGATGGAAGCCAACGCGGCCGCCGAGGTCGAGGAGGGCAACCAGGACACCGACCCGAACGCCCCGGCGGAGGCGCCCAAGACGCCGCCGGGCGCCAACATCCGCCCCGAGTTCGCCGCCGCCGGCGGGGACGTGGGCGGCTACAACCGCGGCTGGCTGGATCCGGGCAGCCATGTGATGCGCGTGAACGGCGAGCCGCGGACCTCGCTGATCACGACGGCCAACGGCCAACCGCCGCCACGCAAGGCGGGCGCCCCGCCCGCGCCGCGTTTCGGCGGCGGCATGGGATCGTTCGACCATCCCGAGACGCGCTCGCTGGGCGAGCGCTGCATCATGTCGTTCGGCCGTAACGCCGGGCCGCCGATGTTCCCGAACGGCTTCTACAACAACAACTACCAGATCCTTCAGACGGCCGACGCGGTGGTCATCGAAGTCGAGATGAACCACGACGTGCGCCAGATCCGGCTGAACTCGAAGCACCGGGCCGACGACGTGCGGCCCTACATGGGCGATTCCATCGGCTGGTACGACGGCGAGACCCTGGTGGTGGAGACCACCCACATTCCGCAGGCCCAGCACTTCATGGGGTCGTGGAAGAACCTGAAGATCACCGAGAAGTTCACCCGGGTGGGGCAGCACCGCCTGCACTACCAGTTCACGGTCGAGGACCCCGACACCTGGGACAAGCCGTGGGGCGGGGAGTACGAATTCTCGCCGCTGGACGGGCGGATCTACGAGTACGCCTGCCACGAGGGCAATTACGCCCTGCCGGGAATCCTGGCCGGGGCGCGCGCCGAGGAGGCCGAGAAGGCCAAGGCCGCCGCGGACAAGGCGGAGGCCGACAGGGCCGCTGCGGCGAAGGCCGGGGCGGGCAAGAAGGCCAAGTCGGGCGACTGACGTCCGGCTGGCGGGACATCTGGGCGGGCCCGGGATCGCTCCCCGGCCCGATGCGTTGAGGGGCGAACGCTTCCAGACAGGGACCCGTCCATGAAGATCATTCTCGCCCTCGCAGCGACCGCGGCCCTCGGCCTGGCAGGCTGCGAACGGTCCACCGGCACCGCGCCGCAGGGGTCGGACGTGGCCGCCGCCATGCCGGACACGACCCAGCCGCGCGACCCGAACGCACAGATGACCGCGCCGGACGCCGGGGCGACCGGCGCCGTGCCCGCCGACGGCTCGCCGCCGCCGGTCGCGACGACTCCGGCGGACCAGCTCGCCACCGCGCCGGCCACCGAAGCGCCCAAATAGGCGCGAAAGCTGCGGCGAACGGTCGCAGCCTCGGCGGCGTGGCGGCTCGGGGCGTTCACCGCCCTGAAAGCGTGTTGGCGTTTACCCTGCTTCCTGGCGCCCCGGCGCCGGGAGAGGGATCGATCTTGAGTAGCAGCGTGCCGCCTGCGCCCGAGGGCGCGTTCGCCTTCATCGCGGAGCAGACCAGCGACGTGATCGTGCGGACCAGCGCGGAGGGCGTCCTGACCTATGTGTCGCCCGCCGTGCGGCGCTATGGCTACCAGCCCGAGGACCTGATCGGCAGGTCGCAGGGCGCCCTGGTCCATCCCGACGACGCCGCGGACCTGGCCTGGAAGAACGCAGAGCTGTTCCGGGGCGAACTGGACCCCACCCTCAGGCGCGAGCATCGTTTCAGGGCGGCCGACGGCCGGTGGATCTGGTTCGAGGGCAATCCGAAGATCATCTTCGGCGAGGACGGCCGGGTGATCGAGGTCATCAACATCTTCCGGGACATATCCAGCCGCCGCGCCCTCGAGGTGAAGGCGCGGGAGCAGGCCGAGGTGTTCGAGGCCGCCTTCACCCATGCGGCCATCGGCATGGCGCTGGTCGGCCTGGATGGGCGGTTTCTGCGTCTGAACGAGGCCTTCTGCCGGATCGCCGGCTATCCTGAAGAGACGCTGCTGACGCTGGACTTCCAGACGATCACCCATCCCGAGGATCTGGACACCGATCTCGACCTGCTGCGGCAGCTGACCCGCGGCGAAATCGACAGCTATCGCATGGACAAGCGCTACCTGAACGCCAGCGGCGAGACGGTGTGGGTGGGACTGGCGGTATCGATCGTCCGCGACGCCGACGGCGCGGCCCGGCACTACGTGGCCCAGGTCACCGACCAGTCGGAACGGCGCCGGGCGGAACAGGCCATGCGGGAGAGCGAGGCGCGCTACCGCCTCATCGCCGAGAACACCTCCGACATGATCACCATGACGGACCTGACGGGAAAGACGCTGTACGCCAGCCCGAGCGTGCGGCAGACGGGCTGGACGCCGGAGGAGCTGGAAGGCCGCTCGTTCGCCTACAGCGTGCATCCGGACGATGCGCCGGAGGTCTACCGGACGTTCAAGCGCCTGCTGGCGGATGGCCAGGCCACCCGGGTGCGCTGGCGCGGCCTGGATCGGGAGAGCGGCGAATACAGGTGGCTGGAATCGAACCCCAGCCTGGTGCGCGATCCCGAAACGGGCGAGCCGACCGGATTCCTCGACACCATCCGCAGCATCAGCGTGCAGGTCGAGCACGAGGAGGCCGTGGCCAAGGCGCGCGCCGAGGCCGAAGCGGCGGCGGCGGCCAAGTCGCAGTTCCTGGCCAACATGAGCCACGAGATCCGCACGCCGCTGACCGCCGTGCTGGGGTTCACCAACCTGCTGCGGGAAATGGAGCTTCCCGAGGCGGCGGCCGGCTATGTGCGGCGGATCGCGGGGGCGGGCAACGCCCTGCTCGCCATCGTCAACGACATCCTGGACTTCTCGAAGCTGGAGGCGGGCAAGTTCGAGATCCGGCCGCGGCCGACCAGCCTGGCCGAGGTCTGCGAGGAGACGCTGCAGCTGTTCTCCAGCCAGGCGGACGCCAAGGGCCTGTCGATGGTCTTCGAACCCGGTCCGGGCGTGCCGCGCGCGGCGATGCTGGACGCGGACCGGCTGCGACAGCTGCTGATCAACCTCATCGGCAACGCCATCAAGTTCACCGAGCAGGGCGGTGTCACCTTGCGGGCGGCGCCCGCGGGGGGCGGTCGGGTCGGCCTCGAGGTCGCCGACACCGGCCCGGGCCTGGACGACGAGGCCCAGGCGCAGCTGTTCCAACGCTTCACCCAGATCGACGGCTCCGTGGCCCGGACCCATGGCGGCACCGGCCTGGGCCTGGCCATCAGCCGCGGCATCACCGAGGCCATGGGCGGCGTCATCTCAGTCCGTAGCCGCCCCGGCGAAGGGGCGACGTTCCGGGTCGAGCTGCCGGCGCCCGCCGCCGAGAGCGCCGAGGACCTGGCCGGCGAGGACGCGCCGATCTCGATCGACGGTCTGCGCATCATGGTGGTCGACGACAACCCCGTGAACCGCGAGCTGAGCCGCCGGATCCTGGAGGCCGCCGGCGCCCACGTGAGCGAGGCCGCCGACGGGGCGGCTGGCCTGGCGCACCTGGCGCAGCTGCCGGTGGACGTGGTGCTGATGGACCTTCGCATGCCCGGGCTGGACGGCCGCGCCACCCTGCGGGAGCTTCGCGCCGGAGCGGGGCCGAACCGGGGCGCGCCGGTCCTGGCGTTCACGGCCGACGCCGACCTGGAGGGCGACGGCGAGCTTGCGGGCTTCGACGGCCTGGTGCGCAAGCCGATCCAGCCGCTGGAGATGTACTGCGCCATCGCCCGCGCCGCCCAGGGGGCGCTGTGCGACGAAGACGCCGGGACCCGCGCGGCGAGCTGAGCGCGCGTCAGGCCACCGGCGCCCGGAGTCGGCAGACCAGGCCCGAGCGGGCGTAGTCGATCGCCGCCGGCGCGCCGAGCTCGGCGGTGAGCCCCGAGAGGAGGCGCGAGCCGAACCCCTTCGTCGCCGGCGCGGACACGGGCGGCCCGCCCGTCTCACGCCATTCCAGGTCGAGCGCCTGGCCGGCCGGGCAGAGCGCCCACCGCAGGCCCACGCGTCCCTGCCGCGCCGAGAGCGCCCCGTACTTCTGCGCGTTGGTCGCCAGCTCGTGCAACGCCATCGAAAGGGCGAGGGCCACCTGCGGCGGCACCCTGGCGCGGGGGCCTTCGATGTCGATCCGCGGACCCTCCGGGCCGTCGAAGGGCTGCACCGCCTCGCGGGCGATGTCGGCGATCTCGGCGCTCTCCCAGTTCTGGCGGGTGAGCACGTTGTGCGCCGCGGACAAGGCCAGGAGCCGTTCCGTCAACCGCTCGCGCGCGTCGGCCATGGACACGCCCTCGCGCAGGGTTTGCCGTGCGAGCGACTGGATCGTGGCGAGCGTGTTCTTGACGCGGTGGTTCAGTTCGTTGACCAGCAGCCGCTGGCGCTCGGCGGCCTGCCGCTCCTCGGTGATGTCCTGGGCGAGGCCCACGTAGCCGCGGAACGCGCCGGCTTCGTCGAAACGGGCGCTGGAGACGGTGCGGAGCCAGCGCCACTCGCCGCGAATGCGGAAGCGGGCTTCCCAACTCGTCGGCTCGCGCGTGGCGCGGGCTTTGTCGCGGGCCGCATGGATGAGATCGCCGTCCTCCGTGTGCAGCAAGCCCAGCCAGGCGTCGCCTGTGAGCTCTTCCAAGGGCAGACCCGCCAAGTTGCGGAAGGCCCGGTTGGCGAACTCCAGGCCGCCGTCCGCCCCGGTGACCCAGATCGGCAGAGGCGCGCTGTCGGCCATGTCGCGGAAGCGGGCCTCGCTCTCGGCCAGGCGGGCCGCGTGCTCGCGCTCGCGGCGGGCCCGTTCGCGCCGTTCGGTGACGTCCCGGAAGGTGACGCCCAGACCGTCCTCCAGGGGGAAGGCGCGCAGATGGAACCAGACGCCCGGATGGAGTTCGGAGGGAGCCTCCACCTCCACCTCGGCCTGGGAGGTCATGGCGCGCTCGAGGAAGGATCGCATTTCGCGGTCGTCGCCCAGCTCGGGCAGATCCCAGGCCACCCGCCCGACGGCCTCTTCCCGGCGCAGGCCGTAGTGGGCCTGGGCGCTGCTGTTGCAGTAGGTGACCCGCCAGTCGGCGTCGAAGGCCATGAAGCCGTCGCCGATGCTGTCGAGCAACTCGGCCATGTGGCGATCCTGGGCCGCCTGGTTAAGCGCCGGCGATCCGGGGATGGCGACCTCCATGGGAAACGCAATTGCCGGTTGACGTTGACCGTAGCGCGGGTGTGGCCGCAACCCCAACTGGGTTCGGTTCGTGACGTGCGGCGCAGCCTGTGTCTTGATCAGCGACGAAATCGTACAGGCGTGGGAAAACGTTGAAGAAGGCCAAGCCAGATCCCGAGGCCGACGCACGGCTGGCCGCGGTGCTGGAGAGCATCAGCGACGTCTATTACGCCGTCGACCGCGAGTGGCGGATGGTGCTCTTCAACCGCGCGGCCGAGGAGTTCTTCGGCATGGCCCAGGGCGACATCCTGGGCCGCGACTTCTGGGAGCTGTTTCCGGCCGGGCGCGGGACCGAGTTTGGGCGGCTGCTGGAAACCGCGATGAGCGACCGCAAGCCCGGCCGGCTGACCGCGCCGTCGGCCCTGCGCGCCGGACGGACGGTGGAGGTGCGCGTCTCTCCGTTGGGCCTGGACGGCGTCGGCGTGGCGATCAACGACATCACCGAGCGGGCCGACGCCGAGCGCGCCATGCGGCGCAGCCAGCATCGCCTGGACCTGGCGGTGGAGGCGCACGGCATCGGCATCTTCGACTGGCACATCCCCAGCGGGAAGCTGGTGTGGAACCGGGAGGAAGAGGCGGTGTTCGGCCTGCTCCCGGGCAGCTTCGGCGGCGACATCGCCGACTGGCGCAAGCAGGTCCTGGCCGAAGACGTGGGACCGATGGAGGCGCGGATGTCCGCCGCCATGGCGGCGCGCGAGCCGACGATGTCGTTCGACTTCCGCATCCGCCGGCCGGACGGGGCGGTGCGCTGGGTGGAGGGCGCCGCGCGCTTCATCTACCTTCCCGACGGGACGCCCTACCGCATGGTCGGCACCAACATGGACGTCACCGACCGAAAGATGGCCGAGCAGCGCCAGCGGCTGCTGATCAACGAGCTGAACCATCGGGTGAAGAACACCCTGGCCATCGTGCAGGGCATCGCCTGGCAGTCGTTCCGCCACAGCGGTGCGCCGCGCAGTGCGGTCGAGGCCTTCGAGGGCCGGCTCGCGGCCCTGGCGGCGGCGCACGACGTCCTGACGCGACAGAGCTGGGAAGCGGCCTCCATCGCCAGCATCGTCGCCGGCGCCGTGGCCCCGCACCACCCGGGCGACGGGCGGCTGACGGCCGAAGGGCCCGTACTGGAGCTGGAACCCAAGACGGCCGTGGCGCTGGGCCTGGCCGTGCACGAGCTGGCGACCAATGCGGTGAAGTATGGGGCGCTTTCGACCGACGCCGGCCGGGTGGAGGTGCGCTGGACGGCGCGGGGCCGCAAGCTGGAGCTGACGTGGCGCGAGACGGGCGGCCCGCCGGTGTCGGCGCCGCCGCACAGGGGATTTGGGGCTCGCCTGCTGGAGCAGGGGCTGTCGGAGGAGTTGGGCGGGCGTGTCCGGCTGGAGTTCCTGCCGCAGGGCGTGACCTGCGTGGTGGAGGCGAAGCTGGACGGCTAGGTCAGGCCGCCTGGCTCTCGTGCATGTCCGTCCCGAGGCTGAGCTCGAAGTCCTGGAGGGTATCGACGAGCTGGATCACGTTGGCCGCCAGCGGCTTGCCGCGCGGGAACTGATAGCGCCAATAGGTGGCGATGTGGCTGACGAGGCCGCAGCCGTCGCCCAGCGACAGGAACATCTCGGGCGACTTCAGCAGGAAGTCGCGGAAGGCCAGGGCGTTGCCGTCGACGGTGAGCTGGGAGAACACCTCGTCGTAGACGCCCAGATGGCCCATGACGGACTTCACCTGCCGTTCCATCTTCTGGCGCAGGCGGTTCTTGAGGGCCTCGAGCTCGTGGGCGGTCTCGGAATCGATCGGGCCGATGACCCGCACGCGGCCCAGTTCGCTGAACACGTCGCGGAGGTTTCCCCACAGGGTGTTGAGAACCCACTTGTAGTAGAGGAAGCCCTTCCAGGCGAAAATCCCCTCCTTGTAGTTCTCCTTCTCCAGCCGGAGCGTGAGGCGCAGGGGCTCAAGGCGGTCGTCGGTCTTGGCCGAGAGCAGGGCCTCCACCAGGCGCGCGATATTGCCTTCCTGCCCCTCGGCGTCGCGGTAGGCGAGCTCGATCAGCTTGGCGATCTCGGCGCCGACGAACCGCTGCATGCGGGCGAGATCGGGGGCGGAGATTTCGAAGTGGCTGGGGCTGATGTCGAAGCCGCGCCGCTTCATATGCTCGCGCAGCAGGAACGGGTCGAGGGACGGCAACTCGTCGATGGCCTCGAGCACGGCCACGTCGCGGCCGAAGTCCGGCGCCTCGCCGCGCAGTTCCTCGAAGGCGTCCAGCCAACCGGTCTCGGAGACGAACACCGAACGTCCGCCGAGGCCCAGGTCCGACCGCTCGAACGGGATAATCAGCTTGGTGGCGGTGTAGCGGATGCGGTCGAACGCCTCGCGTTCCTGGTCGCGCAACCGGTGGCGCACGATCACTGCGCCGTTGAGGCTGGAGGCGACGAAGAAGGGGGCCTTCTCGTGGTCGGGATTGTTGGCGTTGCGAGCCGAGAGCGCCGCGAGATTCAGCACGCGGCTGGTCGACGCCGTCCGCTCCAGACCGCGGAGACTGCGATAAGTCCTGTCTGAGCCCTTGCCCACGTCCTGATATCCCGAGGCGCGAAGCGGCGGGGAGAGCCCGCTTCGTCGCGAGACCGAGTTCGTGCCTTGCAACTGCTAACCAAATTCCGCCGATTCGAGCCTCGGCGGCGGCGGGGGCGGCCGGCAGGCCGTTTCGCCTACTCATTTTGGGGGCGGAGGGGCGGATGGACTCCGGTG
>NZ_LSJI01000225.1 GCF_001557235.1 Phenylobacterium sp. CCH9-H3
CCGCCGCAGCGGCGGGCGCCACGCCCAGCGTCAGCCCATCTTGAAGACGCAGACCTTGTTGCCGTCCGGATCGCGGAAGTAGGCGCCGTAGAACGTCGGCAGGCGCTGGCCGGGCGGGCCGTCGCAGACGCCGCCGGCCGCCATGGCCGCGGCATAGGCTTCGTCCACCTGCTCCTTGGACGCTGCGGGCAGGCCGAACATGCTGCCGTTGCCGACGGTGGCGGGCTTTTCGTCGTAGGGCTTGCTGACGGCGATCATGCCGGGCGTCGTGCTGCTGCCGTAGAACTGCATCCGGTCGCCGTTGGCGAAGGTGCGCTTGCCCCCCAGCGGGCCAAGCACGGCGTCGTAGAACTTGGTCGCCTTCTCGAGGTCGTTGGTGCCGATGGTCGCATAACCGATCATTTGGGAATCCCCCTTTGAATCCGGCGACCCTAGCCGATGACCTGCGCGGAAGCGCAAGCGCCGCGTGACGTGAGCCCGCCGGCCGGTCCACTATCGCCGCAACGAAGCGACGGAGGGGCGGATGAAGCGCGGCACGATGTGGGGCCTGGCGGCGATGCTGTTGGCCGGTTCGGCGCAGGCGGACGTCTCCAGCGCCGTGCGCCAGGAGACGAGCGCCGTGCCGGGCCTGGCCGCGCCGGCCGAACTGATCGTCGACCGCTGGGGCATCCCGCACATCTACGCCCAGTCCTCGCGCGACGCCTTCTTCCTGCAGGGCTGGAACGCAGCCCGGGACCGCCTCTGGCAGATCGACCTCTGGCGCAAGCGGGGCCGGGGCCGTCTCTCCGCGAGCCTCGGGCCGGCCTATGTGGCGCAGGATCGGGCTGCGCGCCTGTTCCTCTACCGTGGCGACATGGCCGCCGAGTGGGCGGCCTACGATCCCGCCGGCAAGGAGGCCGTCGAGGCGTTCGCCGCCGGCGTGAACGCCTATGTCGCCGACGTCCGCGCGGGCAAGCGCCCGCTCCCCGTGGAATTCAAGCTGACCGACAGCCGGCCCGAGGACTGGAAGCCGGAGGACATCCTGCGCATCCGCAGCCATGCCCTGGTCTCCAACGTCGCCTCGGAAGTCGCCCGCGCCCGCACCATCTGCGCCGGCGGCGTGGAGGCCGACACCCTGCGTCGCAAGCTCGAACCCGCGCATAAGGTGACGATCCCCAAGGGCCTGGACCCCTGCGACGTGCCGGCCAATGTGCTGGCCGATTATGTGCTGGCCACCGAGCCGGTGAGCTTCAAGCCCTTGGCGCCCAGGCCCCTCGCCCAGGTGATCGACGAGCGATCGGCCGAGGGCTCGAACAACTGGACGATCGCCGGCTCCCGCACCGCCACCGGACGGCCGATCCTGGCGAACGACCCGCACCGGGCCGTGGGGACGCCCTCGCTCCGCTACATCGCGCACCTGGACGCGCCGGGCCTGTCGATCATCGGCGCCGGGGAACCTGCCCTGCCCGGAGTCTCGCTCGGTCACAACGGGACCGCCGCCTTCGGCCTGACCATATTCTACATCGATCAGGAAGACCTCTACGCCTACGAGACCCGCGGCGACGCCTATCGCTACAAGGGCGGCTTCGAGCCGATGACGGTGGTCCGGGAGACCATCGAGGTGAAGGGCGAGGCGCCGCGCGAGGTCGAGCTGCATTTCACGCGGCACGGGCCGGTGGTGTTCCAGGACGACGCCAAGGGCCGCGCCTTCGCCATCCGCACGATCTGGAACGAACCGGGCCTCGCCGGCTATTTCGGCTCGTCCCGGCTGTGGCGGGCCAAGGGCTGGGAGGATTTCCAGAACGCCCGCGACCGCTGGGGCGCGCCGCCGTTGAACCTTGTCTATGCCGATACCAACGGCGACATCGGCTGGTCGGCTGCGGGGCGCACTCCGGTGCGACCCAACTGGGACGGCCTGATGCCCGTCCCCGGCGATGGCCGCTACGAGTGGGCAGGCTTCGTGGAGGACGGCGGTCTGCCCACGGCGAAGAACCCCGCCGCCGGTTACTTCGCCACCGCCAACGCCATGAACATCCCCGCTGAGCCGGCCTATCCCCGTGACCGCCGGAAGCTGGGCTTCGAATGGGCGGACCCGTCGCGGACGCAGCGCGTCCACGAGGTGTTGGACGCGCTCCCCAAATCGACCCTCGCCGACTCCATGGCGCTGCAGGTCGACAGCGTCAGCCCGCAGGCCCGCCGGGGGGTGGCGTTGGTGAAGGGGCTGCAAAGCGCAGATCCGGACATGGCCCGCGCCCTCGCCCTGCTCTCCGCCTGGGACGGGCACGAGAGCACCGACAGCGCCGCCGCGGCGATCTACGAGACCTGGGCGGTGAAGCACTTGGGCCGCCACACCACCGCGGCCGCGGGCCTCTCGGCCGACGCACGGAAGCTGATCGGCGCGGGCGCCCCCGACCCGATGCTGACGTGGCTGGAAGCGCGGCCGGCCAGGGTCCGCGAGCCGATCCTGCTTTCAAGCCTCGCGGACGCCGTGGGCGAGCTGAAGGGCCGCATGGGCCCTGACATGGCGACGTGGACCTGGGGCCGGCTGCACCGCGCGACCTTCGTCCCCGCCATTGCGGCTTTGGCCGACCCTCACCTCGCCGCCCAGATGACGGTGGGGCCGCTCCAGGTCCCGGGCTCGTCCTCGACGCCGCGCGCCGCCACCTGGCGGGCCGAGGATTTCGCCCAGTCGGCCGGCGCCTCGGTCCGGATCGTGCTGGATGTGGGGGCCTGGGACAACTCCATGGCCATCAACACGCCGGGCCAGTCCGCCGATCCCACGAGTCCCCACTACCGCGACCTCTTCCCTCTCTGGGCCGCCGGATCCTTCGTGCCGCTCCGCTTCACCCGCGCGGCGGTGGAAGCGGACGCGGAAACGGTGATGACCCTGATGCCCGCGCCCTAGAATCCGGCCGCCCGGGCGGGTTGTCGGCATTGGGGCCCTCAGGGTTCAGGCGGGCTTGTGGACGCCGACGGCGATAAGGACGAGCGCAACCGCGATCAGCATCCAGCCCGGATGGCGGCCCCGCGTGCCCCAATGGTTCGCCACGGCCCCGAACAGGTACGAGCTGCCCACCAGCAGGCCGGCGATCAGCCTGCCGTCCGGCTCGACCCCGGCCGCAATCGCGATCAGGGCCAGGCCGCCCACGAACCAGTTGAAGGTGCTGAGGTGCAGCAGCGGCGGGATCAGCCGCCGGATCGGCGCCGACATCCGCAGGTCCGCGGCCGCGGCGAACGGCGCCACCATCAGCCGCTGCACCAGCACCCCGTGGAACACCGCCACGCCCATGCCGACCACGCCCGCCGCGCCCAGGGCTCCGTCCTGCCAGTCCATGACCATACACCTCTGTATGGAACCTCTGCGCCGTCCCTTGTTCGACGTCAATACACTTGTGTATGGTGAGACGATGAACGAGCGCCTGACCCGGTCGGACTGGATCCAGCACGGCCTGCGGACCCTGGCGGCGGAGGGGGCCGGCGCGCTGAAGGTCGGGCCGATGGCCAGCGGGCTGGGGGTGTCGCGCGGCAGCTTTTACTGGCACTTCGAAGACGTCGCCGCGTTCCGCGCTGAGCTGCTGCAGGCCTGGCGGGAACAGGCCACCGACCGGGTGATCCGCAGGCTCTCCGAGCGCACCACCCCCGACCGGCTGAACTATCTGCTCAAGGGCGCCTTCAGCGAGGACCGCACCCTGGACCGGGCCGTGCGTTCGTGGGCCGCCGAGGACGCCGAGGCCGCCGCCGTCGTCACCTCCGTCGACGCCAGCCGCGTCGCCTATATCGCCAAGCTGCTGACCGAGGCCGGGGTGGACGCCGGCAAGGCCCTGCCCCGCGCCAACTTCGTCTACTGGGCCTACCTGGGCCAGGCGGCGGTCATGGATCCCCGCCACGCTACCATCGACCCCTCCGCCATCGACGACATCGGCGACCTGTTCGAGGCCTAGACCCGGCCGGTCACCGGGACCAGCGCCCCGGTCACCGCCGTGGCCGCCTCGCTGGCCAGAAACAGCATCACGGCCGCGAGGTCTGCGGGCGCCACCCAGGCAGAGGGGTCGGCGTCGGGCATGTCGGCGCGGTTGGCCGGCGTGTCGATGATCGAGGGCAGGACGGCGTTGACGGTGACGTTGTCGCCCTTCAGCTCCTCTGCGAGCGCCTGGGTCAGGCTGTGCACGCCGGCCTTGGCGGCCGCGTAGGCGCCCATGCCCAGCGCGGCTTTCAGGGCCGCCGACGAGCCGACGTTGACGATCCGCCCCGCGGCGCTGCGCTTCAGGTGCGGAACAGCGGCGCGGCAGGCGGTCGCGGCGGTCAGTACGTTCAGCCGGTACATGGCCGGCCAGCTTTCGATCGCGCCGCCCTGCAGCGTCTCCCAGGTGAACCCGCCTGCGATGTTCAACAGGACGTCGATGCCGCCGAACCGATCGGCGACCGCATCCATCGCTGCGCCCGCCTGGCCAGCGTCCGACAGGTCCACCCCGCCCAGCACCAGCGCGTCGGCCCCAGAGGGCAGGCCGGCGGACGGGTCCTTCGCGAAGTCGATGAGCCCCAGCCGCGCATCCTGCGCCGCGGCGGCTTTCGCCACCGCCTGGCCAAGGACACCGAAAGCTCCGGTGATCACCACGACACGTCCGGCCATCCGCTAGTCTCCAAGCAACGAGAAGGCGGCCGAGGTCTCCGCCGGCCGCCTCCTGAGAACCGTATTTCGAGCGGAAGCGCTAGAGGCGCTCGACGATCGTGACGTTGGCCATGCCGCCGCCTTCGCACATGGTCTGCAGGCCGTACTTCTTGCCCCGGGCCTTCAGCGCATAGAGCAGCGTGGTCATCAGCTTGGTGCCCGAGGCGCCCAGGGGATGGCCCAGCGCGATGGCGCCGCCGTTCACGTTCACCCGCTCCGGATCGACGCCGAGCTTCTGGATGAACGCCACCGGCACCGAGGCGAAGGCCTCGTTCACCTCGTAGAGGTCGATGTCGTCCACCGACATGCCGGCCCGCTTCAGCGCGCGCTCGGTGGCCGGGATCGGGGCTTCGAGCATGATCACCGGGTCGTGGCCCAGCAGCGACAGGTGATGGATGCGAGCCAGCGGCGTCAGGTTGTGCTCCTTCAGCGCCTTTTCCGACACCACCATCACGCCCGAGGCGCCGTCGCAGATCTGGCTGGAGGTCGCCGCCGTGATCCGGCCGCCCTCGCGCAGCAGCTTCACGCCGCGCATGCCCTCCAGGCTGACGTCGTAGCGGATGCCCTCGTCGCTATCGTGGCGGACCGTATTGCCCTCGGCGTCCAGGCCGTCGATGGCCAGGATCTCGTCCTTGAAGGCCCCGCCCTGGGTCGCGGCGATGGCGCGCTGGTGGCTGTGGTAGCCGAACTCGTCCAGCTGGTCCTTGGTCAGGCCGTACTTCTCGGCCACCATTTCGGCGCCCATGAACTGGCTGAACTGGATGTTGGGATAGCGCTCCTCCATCCGCGGGCTCTTGGGAATGCCGAAGCCTTCCTTGGCCGGCAACGAGACCGACAGGCCCATGGGCACGCGGGTCATGCTTTCGACGCCCGAGGCGATCACCACGTCCATGGTGCCGCTCATCACGGCCTGGGCGGCGAACTGCAGCGCCTGCTGCGAGGAGCCGCACTGACGGTCGACCGAGGTCGCCGGCACGCTTTCCGGCAGCTTCGAGGCCAGTACGGCGTTGCGGGCGACGTTGGTCGATTGCTCGCCCACCTGCATCACGCAGCCCATGACCACGTCCTCGACCGCGGCCGGATCGACGCCGGTGCGGTCCATCAGCTCGTTCAGCACCACCGCGCCCAGGTCGGCGGGGTGCCAACCCCGGACCCGGCCGCCCTTGCGGCCGCCGGCGGTGCGGGTTGCGGCGACGATGTAGGCCTCGGCCATTGCATAGCTCCCAATGCTCGTTCGCGCCGCATCCGGCGCTTCGCTGCGGGTCTTAACGGGGCGCCCTTGCGTAAGACAACGGAGGTGACCGGGGCGTCATTCGACGCGGCCGTCGCGCCGCTCGACGCAAAGCTCTCGAAGTCGCTCCGGCCCTTGGGCAGCGTGAGCCCGGAGGGAGGCAGTTCGCCGAGGAGTCCCGTATGACCGCATTGTTGCTCGCCGTCCTTCTCCAGGGCACGGCGCCCGTCACCACGTTCACGGCGCCGAATATGCCCAAGCCCTATGCCGGGACGCCGGACAAGGACGGCGTGGTCTGTCGGAAGGAGGCTGTTCTGGGCAGCCGGATGAAGACCAAGGTCTGCATGCGACCCTCGGAAGCGCTTCAGCGGGCCAAGGACGACCGCGACCTGGTGGACAAGGCCCAGGTGCTGCAGACGATCCGAGACCCGGGCCTCGGCCCGCCCCCCTGATCAGGCGGGCGTCATCGGAAGGTGGCGCCGAGAATCCGCTCCAGCCATTCCTGATCCACCGCGTCGAAGGCGGCCGGCTGCTCGGAATCCACGTCGAACACGCCGATCAGTTCGCCCCGGCTATCGATCACCGGCACGACGATCTCGCTGGCCGAGCGGCTGTCGCAGGCGATGTGGCCGGGGAACGCATGCACGTCCTCCACCACCTGGGTCTGGCGGCTTGCGGCCGCGGTCCCGCAGACCCCGCGTCCGAACGCGATGCGCATGCAGCCCAGAGTGCCCTGATAGGGTCCGATCACCAGCTCGTCGCCCTTGGTCTCATCGACCACGTAAAACCCGGTCCAGAAATAGTGCTCGAAGCTGTTGGCCAGCATCGAGGCCACCGTCGCCATCCGCGCGACCCGATTGGGCTCGCCCTCCAGCACCGAGGCGATCTCGGCGGACACGGCGGCGTAGCGCTCCGCCTTTTCAGCAGGCAGGGCGATTTCGTTGAAGGCTTCGGCCATGCGCGGCATGTAGCGAGGCGGGAGCGCGGGGACCAGCCCCGGCCTGTCAGTCGACCGTAGCGACGCGCAGGGTGGAGGCCCGCAGCGGCGGCGTTGCGGCCCGCCAGGCGGCGCTGGCCGCCTTGGCCTCCGGCGCACCCATTGCCGCGGCGAGCGAATGGCCATCTGCGCGGCAGGTCGCGCCGGACTCGCCGACGACGCAGACCACGTCCTTGCCGAAGCCGACGCTCATCAGCTCCGCCCAGGCGGCCGCGGCCGGCGCGCCCTGAAGCTCCAGCTTGACCCATGTGGCGGGGTCGGGCGTCTGGGCGACGCAAAGGGTGTGGCCGTCGATGACGTGAAGTACGGGTCCCCGGACCTGCTGTCCGACAGCGGCCTGCGGGGCCCGGCACGGCTCCTCTTGCGCTTGCGCCGCACCGTGGGCCAGCACGCTCAGTCCCAAGGCGAGAAGAATCCGCGTCATGGCGTGCTCCTCCGCAAGGCCCGTGCCGCCAATTCGCTAATGCGCAGCCGGACGATTGGCTGCGTGGCGGGACATCCTTTCCGGTACGGGCGCGGAAGAAGCGTCAGGCGATCTCTCGATGAGCGCCAAGCCGGGCCGCGGCGGGGTGACGGAACGCTATTGCGCAGCGCGCGCTTTAGGGGCCTCACAGTCAAGCCTCAGGTCCCGCCGCATGTCCCTGCTCATCTTCGCCATCATCGTTCTGGTCGTGGCCGCCCTCATCGCGTGGGCCGTCCAGAAGCTGCCGCTCCCCTCGCCCTTCAACCAGATCATCCAGGCGCTGATCCTGATCGTCGCCGCCGTGGTCATCGCCCAGCGCGCGGGCCTGTTCTAGGCGCCCTCCACGCTCGGCGCCGCCTGTTCGTCGAAGCGTTTCTGGACAAAGGCCCGCCGCGCCCCTCTCCTGACCGACCTGTTCGGCTTGGGGATTCCTCACATGCGTCTGGCGGCTCTGGTCTCGGCGATGGTTCTGGCGACGGCGGGCGCCGTCTCGGCTCAGGTCGCCGACGGTCCCTCCCGCACGTTCGGCGCCCGCGACCTGTTCGGTTTGCAGATGGCCAGCGACCCGCAGGTGCGGCCCGATGGCGGCGCGGCGGCCTATGTGCGCGTTTCCAACGACATCATGACCGACCGCGCCCGGCGGTCGATCTGGCTGGTGGACACCGCCACCGGCGCCCAGACGCCGCTGGTCGTCGACGAGGCCTCGAACCTGGCGCCCCGCTGGTCGCCCGACGGTTCGCGCCTAGCCTATGTGGCCGCGGGGCCCGATGGCGCGCAACTCTACGTCCGCTGGATGGCCACCGGCCGCTCGGCCCGGGTCGCCAGCCTGGAGCAGGCCCCCAACGACATCGCCTGGTCGCCCGACGGCAAGACGCTGGCCTTCACCATGCTGACCGTGGATGAGGGCCGCCCCCTCGCGCCTTCGATCCGCAAGCCGGAGGGCGCCAAGTGGGCCGAGCCGCTGAAGGTGATCGACCGCATCACCTACCGGGCGGACGGGGAAGGCTTCCTCAAGCCCGGCTACCGCCAGGTGTTCGCGGTAAGCGCCGACGGCGGCCAACCGCGCCAGCTGACCTTCGGCAAGTTCGACAACGCCGGGCCGATCAGCTTCACCAGGGACGGCCGGTCGGTGCTCTTCTCGACCAACCGGGCCGAGACCTGGGAGCGCGACCCCCAGGAAGCCGAGATCCATGCCGTCAGCCTGGAGGATGGCGCCCTGACCCGGCTCACCAACCGGGTCGGCCCCGACCTCGCGCCGACGGTCTCTCCCGACGGTTCGAAGATCGCCTACGTGGGCTTCGACGACCAGCGCCGGCGCGGCTACGAGAACCAGCGCCTCTACGTGATGGACCGCGACGGCCGGAACAGCCGCGTCCTGACCAGCGGCCTCGACCGCAGCGTCGGCGCTCCTCAGTGGGCTGCCGACGGCAAGAGCCTCTATGTCAGCTATGACGACGAGGGTGTGACCAAGGTCGCCCGTGTCGGCCTGGACGGGAAGATCGAGACCGTGCTCTCCGGCCTTGGCGGCGGCGGCCTGGACCGTCCCTATACGGGCGGCGAATTCTCGGTGGGCCGCAACGGCCTCCTGGCCTTCACCGACGCGGCCACGACCCGGCCCTCGGACCTCGTCCTCTACCGAGCGGGCAAGGCCCGGCGCGTCACCGACCTCAACGCCGACCTCCTCGCCGGCAAGTCCATGGCCCGGGTCGAGGCGCTGCCGGTGACGTCGAGCTACGACAAGAAGCCCATCGGGGCCTGGATCGCCTATCCGCCCAACTTCGATCCGTCCAAGAAGTACCCGCTGATCCTCGAGATCCACGGCGGCCCCTTCGCGGCCTACGGCCCGAGCTTCTCGACCGACGTGCAGCTCTACGCCGCCGCGGGCTATGTGGTGGTCTATTCGAACCCGCGCGGCTCCACCTCCTACGGCGAGGCCTTCGCCAACGAGATCGACCGCAACTACCCCAGCCACGACTACGACGATCTGATGAGCGTGGTGGATGCGGCCATCGCCAAGGGTGTCGTCGACGAAAAGCGCCTGCACGTGACCGGCGGATCGGGCGGCGGGGCGCTGACGGCCTGGATCGTGGGCAAGACCGACCGCTTCCGTGCGGCGGCCACCCAGAAGCCCGTCATCAACTGGTCCAGCCAGGTGCTGACCACCGACGGCTACACCTTCATGGCCAGCTACTGGTTCGGGAAGATGCCCTGGGAGGACCCGCAAGGGTACTGGGCCCGCTCGCCGCTCTCGCTGGTGGGCAATGTGAAGACTCCGACCCTGGTGGTCGTGGGCGAACAGGACGACCGAACGCCGCCATCCGAGGCCGACCAGTACTTCGCCGCCCTCCAGTTGCGCGGCGTGCCGACCGCCCTCGTCCGTGTGCCGGGCGCCAGCCACGGCGGCATCGCGGCGCGCCCCTCGCAGTCCGGCGCCAAGGCGGGCGCCATCCTGGCGTGGTTCGAGCGATACAGGTGAGGTGAGTTTCGCCGGGGTGTTACGGGTCGGATGCAATATCCCGCGTAACATGGTTTATTCGGCTCGCATGCCGAGGCGGGGAACATAGGGGCCATGGCGCGCGATGCGCCCAGCACCACCATCCGCGTGGCCGCGCGCCTCGCCAACGGCTTCGCCCTGGATCTGGTGAAGCTGGGTGGGTTCGGGCGCGACGTGATCGACGGCCTGCTGATGGTCGCCATCAGCCAGGCCAACGTCGCCCAGATCACCCGCAACGCCGATCTTCAGCGCACCTATGCGACCCTCGACCAGCCGCCGCCGGACGAGCTGCGCCGCCCGGTCAGCGTCAGCGCCATCGCCAATTCGCTGCGGATCCCGTTCGAGACGGCGCGCCGCCGGATTTCCAGCCTCGTGGAGCTGGGCGTCGTGCGCACGGCCGCGCGCGGCGTCATCATCCCGACGGCGCCCCTGAACTCGCCCTTCTACCGGATGGGGGCGGGGGCGAACTACGCCCTGGTGCGCAATCTCTACTTCCGCCTGCGCGGCATCGGCCTGCTGGAGGATCTGCCCCGTCCGGCCGCCGGCGCCTTCGACGCGGAGCGTCCGCCCGTTCGCCTCGTGATCCGCCTGTCGTCGGACTACCTGCTGCGCCTGGCTGAGCCGATCACGATCCATATGGGCGACCTGGTGACGGGCCTGGTGCTCATGGACGTCGTCCACGCCAACACCGAGCACTTGGACGACAGCCAGGGCGGCGAGGACGACGGCGCGTGGACCGAGCGCAGCTTCGTGCCGGACAGCCTGCGCCGGCCGGTGCGGACGACCACCCTCGCCGAACGGCTGGGCATCCCACAGGAAACCGTGCGCCGGCACATTCACCGATTGGTCGAATCCGACAGATGCGAACGCAGAGAGAACGGATACGTCGTTCCCGCCCGCGTATTGGCCCGTCCGCCCTTCGTCCAGTACATGTTGGACAATCAGTCGCACCTGCATCGGTTGTATGCGGCGCTGCGCGATTTTGGCGTTCTTGCCGAGTGGGAACGCGAGGTTCTTGCCCTCCGCGGCGCCGCCTGACCGAAACGAGAACGCGGCATGGCCCCAAAATGGGTAGGCGTTCGTTTTCAAGCTGGGCTACGGCGCCTCAACTTATGGACGTACCTCGGGGGAGGTACGGGCGCGGGGGCTGCTCCATCGGGGGGTGAGGCGGCCCCCGCATCACCGGGTCGGGGAACATGACAAGGCCATTGGAACGCGAAATCGAAGGGGCCCCGTTGGCGGAAACGCCCGAGGCCGGGCGAGGCGAAGGGCCTCATCCCGTTGACCGCCATGTCGGCCTGCGCATCCGCATGCGACGCAAGGAGATGGGCGTGAGCCAGGAACGGCTTGCGGAAGCCCTCGGGATCACATTCCAGCAGGTCCAGAAGTACGAGCGGGGCGCCAACCGCGTCAGCGCCTCCAAGCTGTGGGAGATCGCCGCGGCGCTCAAGACGCCGGTGGCCTATTTCTATGACGGCCTCGGCGACCAGGACGCCCTCGCGGCCCAGCGCGACGCGGCGCAGGAATTCATGCTCTCCACCGAGGGCATGGAGCTCATGGCCGCCTTCCCGCGCATCGCCGAACCCGCCATCCGCCGCAAGATCGTCGAGCTGGTGCGGGTGGTGGCCGACGAAGGTTAGGCCGAAGCTGTAGCCTTGTAGCCGTCGCGCAGCTCGCGTTTGAGCACCTTGCCGATGTGGCTGCGCGGCAAGGCCTCCACCAGGGTCAGGTCCGCCAGCCGCTGGGTCTTGCCGACCCGGCCGTTGACGAAGCCCTTCACCTCTTCGGCCGTGGCGGATGCGCCCGGCTTCAGCGCCACGAACGCCACCGGCGTCTCGCCCCAGGCGTCCGACGGCACGCCCACGACGGCCGCCTCCAGCACCGCGGGATGCTGGTGCAGTTCGGCTTCCAGGTCGCTCGGGTAAATGTTGAACCCGCCCGAGATGATCATGTCCTTCTTGCGGTCCATGAGGCTGAGGAAGCCGTCCTCGTCGAAGCGGCCGACGTCCCCGGTGCGGATGAAGCGCAGGCCGTCGGGGCTGTACCACTCGGCTTCCGAGGTCTTCCCCGGTTGGTTGTGGTAGCCGACCATCATCGCGCCCGAACGGCCGACCACTTCGCCCACTTCGCCTTGGGCCACTTCCTTCCCGTCCTCGCCGATCAGGCGGATGTCGTGGCCGGGCAGCGGCCGGCCGACCGTATGCAGCTTGTCCGGAAACTCGTGGCACTGCAGCCCGCACGAGCCGCCGCCCTCGGTCATGCCGTAGAATTCCACGAGGCCGCCCGGCCAGCGGTCCAGCACCTGGCGTTTCAGCTCGGCCGAGAACGGCGCGGAGGTAGCGAACTTCATCTGGTAGGATGACAGGTCGTAGCGGTCGAAGTCCGGGTGCTCCATCAGCCGGCGGTACTGCACCGGCACCAGCATAGCGTGGGTGGCGCGGTGCTTCGCCGACAGGTCCAGGAACTGCTTCACGTCGAACTTCGGCATCAGGACCGCCGTGCCGCCGTTGGAGATCGTCGGCAGGTACGAAACCAGGGTGGTGTTGGAGTAGAGCGGCGTTGAGATCATCGTGACCGCGTCCGCCGGATAGACCCCGCGCCGGATCTGCCCCCATCGCATCCGGTGCGGCTGGACGATCCCCTTAGGCGCCCCGGTCGTGCCGGAGGAATAGATGATGTTGAAGCCCTGGTCCGGCTCCACCTCGTGCAGCACGGGCTTTGCCCCCTCCGGCGCCAGCCACTGCTCGAATGGCGTCCCAGCGTCCGAGCCGTCCAGCGAGACGCGCCTTGCGGTCACCTGGTCCATGACGCCGGCCATGTGCTCAGCGAGCTGGGCGTCCAGGAAGAAGACCTTGGCGCCTGAGTCCTTGAGCTGGATGACCAGGCTCTCAGGCGTCGACGACGGCGCCAGCGGCGCGACGGTGGCCGCCGCGCGCAGGATGCCGAAGAACGTCGCGCCGTATTCCGCCGAGGTGGTGGCGCAGATGGCGGCCACATCCGCCCGGCCCACGCCGTCCCTCTGCAGGGCCGCCGCGACCCGGTCCATCAGGGCGTCCAGCTCGCGGTAGCCGATGGTCCGTTTGGCATCCACCAGAGCCGGCTTGTCGCCGTGCTCGGCGGCCTGGGCGCGGATGACGTCCGCGAGGGTCCCGAAATCCTGGGACAAAAGCTCTTCGGCGGTCATGCGGCGAACTCCAGTCTACGCGGTTCAGGCCAGTCCGGACTTGCCGGACGCGGGCTCGCCCTCCTGCGCCAGGTCGGCGGCGGCGGCAAGCTTGCGGAGGGTCTCCATATGGCTGGCGCGGCTGATGCCGTAGCCCATCAGGAGAAGCGCTGCGGTCCCGTAGAGGACGATCTGGGTGGGGGCGTAGATCAGGCCCAGCCCGCGCACGATCTCCTCCGGGACGCTGCCCGGCTTGGCTCCGGTCGGGAACCTGACGGCCGACACGATCAGGCCCGCGGCGAAGATGCCGAGACCCGTGGTCGACTTGTTGGCGAAGGCGATGGCGGCGAAGAACAGGCCTTCCTGGCGGCGGCCGGTCTTGAGCTCGGCGTCCTCCACCACGTCGGCGATCATCGACGAGAACAGGATGTTCGCCGTCACCCCGATGCCCACGTAGAGCAGGTTGGTCACGAAGATCGTCCCGAAGATCAGCGGCGAGTCGTTGGAGGGAAAGGCGCCCAGCAGGCGCAGGATGATCGGCCCGACCCCAAAGGCGACGCCGGTCGGGATCAGCACCATGGCCACCGGCTTCTTCTCGAACCGCCGCGCGAGCCGGGGGGCGACCACGAAGGCCATGATCGCGGCCAGCAGGCTGGACACGCCGAACAGGGCGATTTCCCCGGTGCTGAACTCCCAGAAATAGGTCGAGAAATAGAGGGTGGTGGCGAAGCCCAGGCCGATGCCGGCGTAGAGGAAGAAGCCGGCCGCCAGGATCATCAGGAAGTTGCGGTTGTTCAGTGTGCCGACCATTTCGCGGGCCAGGCGCCCGAAGGTGATCCGCTCAGACGGCGGACTGCGCAGGTGCGGGATCTGCCGGTGGGTGCCCAACGAGGTCACCAAAATCGCCAGCAGCATGAGCCCGGCGCCGAACAGGCCGTGCTGCGCATAACCCTCCGGATTGAGTTGGCCGGCCGGATACTCGGCGGTGGGCTTCAGGAACACCGCCGTGGTCACGGCATAGGCGACCAGCCCCCCGCCCCAGCCGAAGAGATAGCGATAGCTGAGCAGCCGCGTGCGCTCGTCGTACTCGGTGGTCAGCTCTGCCGCGAGCGCCGCGGACGGGATCTCGTAGCAGCTGATGAAGCTGCGGATCAGCACCGCCACGGCGACCAGGTAGGCCACCTGCGCCGGCTGGCTCCAGCCCGTGGGCGGATTCCAGATGAGGATGTAGGACAGCCCCACAGGGATCGCCGCGGCATACATCCAGGGGTGCCGCCGGCCCCATTTCGAGCGGGTGTTGTCCGATAGCTGGCCCACGATCGGATCGATGAAGGCGTCGAGCAGCAGAGCGACCATGATGGCCAGGCCCACGGTCTGGGCCGGCAGCCCCACCACCTGGGCGTAGAAGAAGGCCAGGAAGTACGAGAAGCCGTTGTCCTTCACCCCGAAGGCGACGGACCCGAACCCGTAGAAGAACCGGGTCGAGAAGCTCAGGCGGCGCGCGCCTGCCTGCGCCGGAGCGTCGGTGGCCAAAGGATATCCTCCAGGGTGCGCGGCGTTCGCCATCTGCCGATCGAGGCGGAACCTGGGGTAGCCGGCCAGCCACGTCAATCCGTTTGAGCGTGCGGTACGGATCGTCCCACAAACCGATACGCGGTCAAGTTGAGCGTCTGGTACGAAGTGACGTTCGCAACGCCATCAGGCGGCGGGGGACGTCAGGCCCTCGAACAACGGCCGCACATAGTGCTGCACCACCGTCTCCGGCGCCATGCCAGGGGTCCAGTAGTGCAGCTCGGCGGCCGCATTGATCGCCGTGCTGATGATCTGCGAGGCGATGTTGACGTCCACCGGCGCGATGGAGCCATCGGCGACGCCGTCGCAGAGGATCGAGGCGAAACGGTAGGACAGGCGGTTGAACCGCTGCATCAGATCGGGCCGCAGCGGCTCCGGCACGGCGCTGAGGGCGGAGGTGCGCAGGAGCGGCGCCTCGCCGCTGACCTGATGTTCGATCAGCGCCGCCACGGCCGACGCTAGCACCTCGAGTCCGGAGCCCCCGGCCCCCTCGGCCGCATGGATCGCCCGCCACATGATGTCGAAGGTGCGCTGGAAGCACGCCACCACAAGGTCGTCCTTGGTTTCGTTGTGGTGATAGAAGGCGCCCTTGCTGACGTTCAGCCGCGCCGAGATCCGCTCCACCGAGGCGCCGTGATAGCCTTCCTCGTTGATCAGGCAGGTGGCCGCCTTGAGGAAGAGCTCGGACGAGGCGCTGGCGGCGGGCCCGTCGTCACGGACGAGGCTGAGAGGCTTGCGCGCCGGCCATGCGCCGCCCTCCGGCACGAGGCCACGGGTCAGGATCGCCGCCATCCGGTCCGCGGTGCGGGGATAGTCAGAGACCTCGACCTGATGCTGCCAGGCCGCCGTCCAGAACATCTCGGACAGCAGGATGTGCGCGCGTGCATTCCGGTGCAGTCGCGGCAGGACGTCCGGCCCGGCCAGCAGGTTCCGGAAGCTTCGGAACATGTCCACATAGGCCGTGTTCACCCGCTCGGAATTGAGAGCGCGGACATCGTTGAACGCCGGCAGCGGATCGGCCTCGCCCTGCACGACCCGCGCGGCATAGTCGAACCAGGCGTGGATGAAGGCCGTGAGGCGATCCGTCGGCGTCGCTTCACCCGCCGCCACGGCGATCAGGACCTCGTAGGTCTCGACGCCCTTGAGGAACGCAGCCGCGGCCAGTTCCTCCTTGTTGCGGAAGTAGTAGATGACGCCCGTCGGGACCAGATCGAGGCGAGCTGCAACGTCGCCGAGGGTCATGCCGCGCACGCCCTTGCGGTTCATTTCCTCGACCGCGGAGCGGACGATCGCGTTGCGCTTGGCCTCGTAGCGTCGCGTGGGCCGGCGCGCCCCCGTCTCACCGCTCGACGAGGCCCCATCGTCGGCTGTCATCCCCATGTCACCTGTCTTAGCGTGGTTCGCGGCGGGTCTCCATGGCCCCTTCCGCAAGGTCAGTTGTGGCAAGCCGTGGCCAGTGCTCTGTTTCGCACCGGAGGATCCCCATGCTGCTCGAGGGCTTGAAGGTCGTGGAGATGGCCACCTGGGTCGCCGGGCCCAGCGCCGCGGCGGTCCTGGCCGACTGGGGCGCCGAGGTGGTCAAGGTCGAAAGCCCGATCGGGGACGCCACCCGCGTCTACTATCCCGACACCGCCGAGGCCCCGGGCAATCCCATCTTCACCAACGAGAACCGCGGCAAGAAGGGCGTGGTCCTCGACATCTCCAAGCCCGCGGGGCGCGAGGCGCTGAAGGCCCTGCTGCGACAGGCCGACATCTTCGTCACCAACGTCCGGCCCGGATCCATGAAGCGGCTGGGCCTGGACTACGACGCCCTGAAGGCCGAGATGCCGACCCTGATCTACGCCGCGGTCACGGGATACGGCCTGGTGGGACCGGAGGCCGACACGCCGGCCTTCGACATGACCGCCTTCTGGACCCGCTCTGGCGTCGCCCACGCCACCATCCCCCCCGACCAGGAGCCCTTCGCCTCACGCCCGGGATTCGGCGATCATGTGACGGCGCTGGCCACCGTCTCAGCGATCCTGGCAGCGGTTCACGAGCGCCATTCGACGGGTCGCGGCCGCTTGGTGGAGACCAGCCTGCTTAGGGCCGGCGCCTATGCGATCAGTTGGGACCTGGCGATCCAGCTCCGCTACGGCCATGTGGTCACCGCCCAGCCGCGCGACGAGCGGCCGGGGCCGATCTCGGGCTTCTTCCGCACCAAGGACGACCGCTGGCTGCTGCTGCTGCCCCGCACCCTGGATTGCTTCGCCCAGTTGATGATCGCCCTGCACCGGCCCGAGATCCTCGCCGAGCCGCGCTACGATCCGCCGGTGACGGACATGGAGACGGTCCGCGAGATCCGGGCCATCGTCGACGAGGCCTTCGCGCAGATGACCCTGGCTGAGGTCGGCGAGCGGTTGACGGCGGGCGATCTCGCCTGGGCGCCCATGGGGACGCTGGCCGAGCTCGCCGAGGCGGACTTCGCCCGGGACGCAGGCTGTTTCGAGTTCGTGGACGACGGCTGGGGCCAGACCTTTCGCGTGCCCGCCTCGCCCGCACGCTTCCCGGAAGGCGCGCCGAAGGTCAGCCGGCCTGCGCCCAAGCTGGGCGAGCACACCCGCGAGGTGCTGGAGGCCGCGGGCCTGACACCCGACGAGATCGCGGCGCTGCTCTAGCGGGCGCCCGCAGCCGTCGATCGACCGTTGATCTCGTTGCGGCTTGTACGGGGCCCGCGCCGGCGCGAACCTCCTCCCGTGGCAGGGGGATCGAGCATGGGCATATCGCGGCGGGCGTTCCTGGAACGCGTGGGCAAGGCCGGCGGCTACGGCGCGCTGTTCGTCACCATGCAGGGCCTCGGGCTCCTGGCGGCGCCGCGGGCCTATGCCGGGCCGCCCAAGCTTCCGGCCGGCAGTGGCAAGGGCGTCAAGGTGGCCGTGCTCGGCGCCGGGATCGCGGGCCTGGTCGCCGCCTACGAACTGCGCAAGGCCGGCTATGAGGTGACGGTGCTGGAGGCTCAGGACCGTCCAGGCGGCCGCGCCTGGAGCGTCCGCCGGGGCACGGTGATCCGGCAGATGGACCGGCCGGACCAGGTCGTCGACTGGGAGGATGGCCGCCACCACTACATGAACGCCGGCCCCGCCCGGATCCCCCAGACGCACCACGCGATCCTCGGCTACTGCCGCGACCTCAACGTGCCGCTGGAGGTGATGGTCAATGGCAACCGCACCGCCAAGCTGGACTATGCCGGCAAGGTGGTCACCAACGGCCAGGCGATCAATGACACCCGCGGCGCCTTCTCCGAACTGCTGGCCAAGGCCATCGACAAGGGCGCGCTCGACCGCGAACTGACCGGCGTCGATAAGCAGCGGCTGATGGGCTATCTCGGCGCCTACGGCGACCTCGACCCCAAGCACATCTATTCCGGCGCCGGCGCCCGGTCGGGCTTCAAGAACCACCCCGGCGGCTATGCCCACCCGCCCAGCGGCGTCGATCCGCTCCGGCTGTCCGACCTGATGCAGGCGCAGTTCTGGGGCATCTCGGGCTTCTTCGAAGAACTGATCGAGATGCAGGCCACCATGCTGCAGCCGGTCGGCGGCATGGATCGCATCAGCTACGCGCTCTACGATCAGGTGAAGCCGTCGGTGACCTTCGGCGCGGTGGTGAAGGAGATTCGCCGCGCCGGCCGAGGCGCCAGGATTGTCTATTCGGCTGGCGGCGCGGCCCGCACCCTGGACGCCGACCATGTGGTCGTGACCATCCCGCTGCCGGTCCTCGCCAAGATCCCGTCCGACTTCTCGCCGCGGGTGCAGGCGGCCATCGTCTCGGGAGGCAAGACCTATCCGCACGGCACCAAGGTGGCCTGGCAGAGCCGGCGCTTCTGGGAGCAGGACGACTACCAGTTCGGCGGCCTGGGCTGGACCGACCAGCCCAATGAGCTGATCTGGTATCCGTCCGGCGGCTTCGGTGAGAAGACCGGCGTCATCATGGGGGCCTACTCCATCGGCTTCTCAGGCATCCTCAACCCGCCGAAATACGCCGGCATGTCGTTCGAGGAGCGCTATGCCGTCTCACGCGCGGTGATCGACAAGTTCCATCCCGGCCGCGGCAAGGAGCTGGAAAAGCCCTTCACCGTCTCATGGAAGCAGACGCCCTTTGCCGAAGGGGTGTCCGTCGGGTGGAGCGAGAACCAGCGCTCGACGGACTATGCCGAGCTCTGCAAGCCGGACGGCCCGTTCTACTTCGCCGGCGAGCACATGAGCTACATCAACGCCTGGCAGGAAGGCGCCGCGCTGGCGGCGCACGAGGCGATCCAGCTGATCCAGGCGCGGGTCTCCGCGGCCTGACGCGTCTGCCGATCCAGAAATGAAAAAGGGCCGCGCGGTTCGCCGCGCGGCCCGAAGTTCGAGGAAGGAGAACGCCCCGAGAGGGCAAGGCCACTGTGTGACCGACGTTCACCTGCCGACAGAGGACACCGGTGTCGCGAGTCGGATTTGCCGCAAGACGCCCAGGATCGAAGCACGATCGACCCCGGGCGCCTGAATCCACGGCAAGGCCCGGCCCCTGAGACTCAGCGCGTGCCGTACATCCGGTCCCCGGCGTCGCCCAGGCCGGGCAGGATGTAGCCATGGTCGTTCAGCCGCTCGTCGACGGCGGCTGTCCAGAGGCGGACCCCGGGATGGTGGCCGTGGAATTTCGACACGCCCTCCGGCGAGGCCAGCAGGCAGGCCATGCGGATATCCCGGGCCCCCGCTTCGAGCAGGCGGTCGACCGCCGCGATGGCCGTATTGCCGGTGGCCAGCATCGGGTCGATCACCACGACCGCGCGCTCGGCGATGTCGGCCGGGGCCTTGAAGTAGTACTCCACGCAGGCCAGCGTCTGGGGATCGCGGTAGAGGCCGACGTGGGCCACGCGCGCGGCGGGAACCAGCTCCAGCATCCCGTCCAGCATGCCCATTCCCGACCGCAGGATCGGCGCGAACACCAGCTTCTTGCCGGCGAGCTGCGGCGCCTTCATCCGCGACAGAGGGGTCTCGATCTCGACCTCTTCCAGCCGCAGGTCGCGGGTCACCTCGTAGCAGAGCAGCGCGCCGATCTCCTTGAGCAGCTGCCGGAAGCTCTTGGTCGAGGTGTCCTTCTTCCGCATCAGGGTCAGCTTGTGCTGCACCAGCGGGTGGTCGACGACAGTGACGCCCTTCGTCTCGCGAACCATCTTCAAGTCCCCTCAGAAAACCGTGCCGTCGGAGATGACGGCGATGGGCGGCGACAGGTCGGGCCGCTTCGCCTGCGCGATCCGCCGGCCCGCGGCCCACGACCCGCCCTCGAGGACCCGCGCCAGCGGAAAGTCCTCGGCGCTGACGCCCAGGCGGTCGCGCACCAGCGGCGCCAGCTTGTCGAGGAGGGCCACGGTCAGCGAGCGCCATCCCACGACCAAGGCGCTGTCGACGGGATGGCCGCGCGATGCATCCTCGGGATCCTTGAGGACCAGCACGCCCGTGTCCACGAACAGCCCGCCGTTCCGATACTCGGCCAGGCCGGTCAGGCCGTCGATATCGACCACCTGGACGCCCGCCGCCTGTAGCGGTTCGATCAGCGAATAGCTCATCCACTGGCTGAGCTTGTGCAGGGGGACGTAGCCCTCGATCGCGGGGTGGGTCCAGCAGTCGCCCAGCGGCGCGCCGCCCAGGGTCAGGCGGCCGGGCCAGATGGGGCCCAACGCCTGCAACAGGACGTCGAGGATGACCGGCGCCGGAAGCCGGCCATCCGCGGCGCGCCCGGCCATGACGTCGAACAGCGAGCCGGGCCGGCCCACCGCCTCGCCAAGCCGCCGCAGAAGCGCCGCGCGCCCCTCCAGGCCGACGAGCGGGTTGTCGGCGGAAACCTGGAACGCCGCCGCGATCATCGCCGCATCCACCTTGTCCAGCGCATCGGCGCGCAGGGGATCGGCCGGGTCGGACGACAGGGCGCCGGACTCGAAAAACCGCAGCGACGCCACGCCCAGCCCTTCGGACCGCCCCAGCACCGCCCCGGTAACGGCGTCGCGGTAGCGCCAGGCCGAGCCCGCGCCGGCGTCCAGCAGCACCGACGGGATCACCAGGTCGAAGGCCGCACGCCCCAGGGCCGCCGGATCGGACGGCTTCTCCCGCTCGTCCCACAAGTCGCGCCCTTCGACGACGAAGTGCCGCCAGCGGGCGTGGAACGGGACCTTGAGGTCGGGATAGTTCAGCCGCACCGTCTCGGCCGTCAGGTCGGCCGCCGCCGCCAGCCGCCCCATGTCCACGCGCCATTCCGCCAGGCCGCCCGCTTCGGCGATGGCCAGCATCTCGTGGGCGCGGCTCCGCACCGCCGCCGCGGACAGAAGCCCGCGGGCGGTCTCGCTCTCGTTCACGCCTAGAATTCCTTCAGATCCCGGCCGACCGTCTTCTTGAGGTCTTCCGCCGACGGCGCGCCTTCCGGCGTGAAATAGCCGGCAGCCTTCTTGGCCTCCATCTCCACGCTGGCGTCCGGGGGGACCAGCTCGTCCGGGATCGGCACCCGCTCCCCGATCTCGATCCCGCCGCCGACCAGGGCGTCGTACTTCATGTTGGACATCGAGACGAAGCGGTCGATCCGCCGGATGCCCAGCCAGTGGATGATGTCGGGCATCAGCTGCTGGAAGCGGGCGTCCTGCACCCCGGCCACGCATTCGGTGCGCTCGAAATAGGTCGCCGCCTGGTCGCCGCCCGGCTGCCGCTTGCGCGCATTGTAGACGAGGAACTTGGTCACCTCGCCCAGCGCTCGGCCTTCCTTGCGGTTGTAGACGATCAGGCCGGTCCCACCGTCCTGAGCCTGTCGCGTCGCCTCCTCGATCCCGTGGGTGAGGTAGGGACGGCAGGTGCAGATGTCCGAGCCGAAGACGTCCGAGCCGTTGCATTCGTCATGCACGCGGCAGGTAAGCGGGACCGAGCGATCGCCCAGCTTCGTCGCATCACCGAAGATGTAGAGCGTGATCCCACCGATGGGCGGGAGGAACACCTGCATGTCGGGCCGGGTCACCAGCTCCGGATACATGCCGCCGGTCTGTTCGAAGAGCGTCCGGCGCAGGGTCTGTTCGTCCACGCCGAACCGCGCCGCCACGCCGGGCAGATGCCAGACGGGGTCGATGGCGGCCTTGGTCACCGCGATGTCGCCGGTTTCGTACAACACCTTGCCGTCGGCCCTCAGCCGGCCGGCGCGCATGGCGTCGGCGATCTCGGGCAGCGTCAGCCGGGCCTTGGTGACCGCGATGGTCGGGCGGATGTCGACACCCTCGGCGATCTCGGCGGCGAAGTCCTCGGCGATGCGGGCGCCCCAGGGATCCAGCGAGACGATCTTGCCCGCCTCGCTCCACTGCGGGTGCGGCCCCACCGGCACGACCGGATGGGTGTTGACCAGCTCCGGGCGGATCATCGGATCCATGGCGCCCGAGGCCACCGCCAGCGCCCGATAGACGGAATAGGCGCCGCCGTGGGCGCCGATGGCGTTGCGGTCGGTCCCGGCGTTCGCCGTGGCGATGACGGGGCCGCGTTCGCGGGCGGTGGACGCATCCCAGACGATCGGAAAGCGGCTGGCCGCGCCCGTGCCCGGGTGCGACGTCAGGCGGATATGCGATGTCCTGTTGCCGGACATAGGGCTCGAACCTCCAGAGTCGAAAAGGCCCTGTCGCCGGGTTCGCCGGCGCAGGGCCTTTGAGAGACGAGCATGATCCTGGCGCTCCGACTTGGCAAGAAATCCCGAAGGCGGTCCAAAAGGCGGCGCCCAAAAACCGGGCGCCGGCGGTTGACGCATGCACGCACCCCAGCGTTGTCTGGACACCTCCGACGCGCGCCTCAGGGTGAGCCCGTGATCCAGGGGCCTGCTTCTCTGCCGGAACTGCCAAAACTGCAGCGCGCACGTGGCGCCGGGCGCATCGTCGTGGCCGCCGATGGCGGGCGCACGCGGCTGGTGCGCCTGTTCCAGGACGGCTGCGGCAAGATCCGGCTGCCGCGCGACGCTCGCGCCGTCGGGCTCGAGGCTGTCCTCATCAATTCGTCCGGCGGACTGACGGGCGGCGACCACATGGAGTGGCTGGCCACCGCCGGCGACGGCGGCCGCCTGACGCTGTCGACCCAGGCCTGCGAGAAGGTCTACCGCGCCCGCGATGGCGAGGCTCGGCAGCGGGTCGGCCTGATCCTGGGCGAACGGGCCCGACTCGACTGGCTTCCGCAGGAGACCATTCTGTTCGACGGCGGCGCCCTGTCGCGCACGCTGGAAGCCGACCTGGCTGCGGGCGCGCGCCTGCTGGCGGTTGAGGCGGTGATCCTCGGCCGCACCGCCATGGCCGAGACCGTGCGCCACGGCCTGCTGCGCGATCGCTGGCGGATCCGCCGCGAGGGCCGGCTCGTGTTCGCCGACGATCTGCGCCTGGACGGCGCCATCGCGGAACTGGCCGCCCAGGCGCCGGTGCTGGACGGCGGCCGCGCCTTCGCCTCGCTGCTGCTGGTGGACGAGGATGCCGGGCGCCTGCTGACGCCGCTGCGGGCCGCGCTGGGAAAGCATGGCGGCGCCAGCGTCTTCGATGGCAAGCTGTTCGCCCGCGTCGTCGCGCCCGACGGCTTCGCCCTGCGCGAGGCGCTGCTTCCGGCGCTGGAGATTCTGCGCGACGGCGAGCCCCTGCCCCGGGTCTGGAGGACCTGAATGAACCTGACGCCTCGCGAGAAAGACAAGCTGCTGGTCGCCATGGCCGCCGAGGTCGCGCGCAAGCGTCTGGCCCGCGGCGTGAAGCTGAATCACCCGGAGACGATCGCCCTGATCACCGACTTCGTGGTCGAGGGCGCCCGCGACGGCCGCAGCGTCGCCGACCTGATGGAGGCCGGCGCCCACGTCGTCGGCCGCGGCCAGGTCATGGAAGGCATCGCCGAGATGATCCACGACGTGCAGGTCGAAGCCACCTTTCCCGACGGCACCAAGCTGGTGACCGTCCACCACCCGATCCGCTGAGGAAAACGACGATGCAACGCAAGACCTGGAACAGGATCATTCCCACAGTCGCCGCCCTGTCGGCCACCGTGGTCGCCGGCCTGCCAGCTTCCGCCCATGAGGGCCATCACGAGCACATGGAAGCGGTGCAGGCCCTGCGCCATCTGGTCTCGCAGCCCGACCACCAGATCGCGTTCGCCGCGCTCATCGTCCTGGCCGCGGCCGCCGGCTGGGGCTGGCGCCGGGCGAAGGCGCGCAAGTGATCCCGGGCGAGATCATCCCGGCCGACGGCGAGATCGAGCTCAACGCCGGGGCCGCCGTCGTGACGCTGCGCGTGGCCAACACCGGGGACCGGCCGATCCAGGTGGGCAGCCATTACCACTTCTTCGAGACCAACCCGGCCCTGGGTTTCGACCGGGCCGCCGCCCGCGGCATGCGCCTGGACATCCCGGCGGGCACGGCCGTCCGCTTCGAGCCCGGCCAGTCGCGCGAGGTGACCCTCGTGCCCTTCGGCGGCGCGCGCGTGGTCTACGGCTTCCGGCAAGACGTCATGGGCGGGCTCTGATGGCCCGGATCCCGCGCGCCGCCTACGCCGACATGTTCGGCCCCACCACAGGCGACCGGGTTCGCCTGGCCGACACCGAGCTGTTCATCGAGGTCGAGCGCGACCTGACCACCTACGGCGAGGAGGTGAAGTTCGGCGGCGGCAAGGTGATCCGCGACGGCATGGGCCAGAGCCAGGCGACCCGCGCTTCCGGGACCGCCGACACCGTCATCACCAACGCCCTGATCGTCGACCACTGGGGGATCGTGAAGGCCGACGTGGGCCTGCGCGACGGGCGCATCCTGGCCATCGGCAAGGCGGGCAACCCCGACGTCCAGCCGGGCGTAACCATCGTCATCGGACCAGGCACGGAGGTGATCGCCGGCGAGGGCAAGATCCTGACCGCCGGCGTCATGGACGCCCACATCCACTTCATCTGCCCCCAGCAGATCGAGGAGGCGCTGATGAGCGGCGTCACCACCATGCTGGGCGGCGGCACCGGCCCCGCCACCGGCACCAACGCCACCACCTGCACCCCCGGCGCCTGGCACCTTCAGCGGATGATCGAGGCCGCCGAGGCGTTTCCGATGAACCTCGGCTTCTCGGGCAAGGGCAACGCCAGCCTGCCCGAGGCGCTGGTGGAACAGGTCGCCGCCGGCGCCTGCGCCCTGAAGCTGCACGAGGACTGGGGCACCACGCCCGCCGTCATCGACTGCGCCTTGAGCGTCTGCGACGACCTCGACGTCCAGTGCATGATCCACACCGACACGCTGAACGAGAGCGGCTTCGTCGAGGACACCATCGCCGCTTTCAAGGGCCGGACGATCCACGCCTTCCACACCGAGGGCGCCGGCGGCGGGCATGCGCCGGACATCCTGAAGGTCGCGGGCCTTCCGAACGTGATCCCGTCGTCCACCAACCCGACCCGGCCCTACACCCGCAACACCCTGGCCGAGCACCTCGACATGCTCATGGTCTGCCACCACCTGGACCCCTCGATCCCCGAGGACGTTGCCTTCGCCGAGAGCCGGATCCGCAAGGAGACGATCGCCGCCGAGGACATCCTGCACGACCTGGGCGCGCTCTCGATCATCTCCTCCGACAGCCAGGCCATGGGCCGGGTCGGCGAGGTGTCGGTCCGCACCTGGCAGACCGCCGACAAGATGAAGAAGCAGCGCGGTCCCCTGCCCGGCGACGGCCCCGCCGACAACAACCGGGTGAAGCGCTACATCGCCAAGATCACCATCAACCCGGCCATCGCCCACGGCATGAGCGCGCACATCGGCTCGATCGAACCGGGCAAGCGCGCCGACCTCGTACTGTGGAGTCCGGCCTTCTTCGGCGTGAAGCCGGACCTTGTCATCCTGGGCGGCAGCATCGCCGCAGCCCCCATGGGCGATCCCAACGCCTCGATCCCCACGCCTCAGCCGGTCCACTACCGGCCGATGTTCGCGGCCTACGGGCGCAGCGTGACCCGCTCGTCCGTCGTCTTCACCTCCAAGTTGGCCGTCGAAAGCGGCCTGCCGGCGAAGCTGGGGCTGTGGAAGGAGATGGTGGCGGTGGAAAACGTGCGCGGGGGCCTCTCCAAGGCCTCGATGATCCACAATTCCGCGACCCCGGCGATCGACGTCGACCCCGAGACCTACGAGGTCCGCGCCGACGGCGAGCTGCTCACCTGCGAGCCCGCCGAGGTGCTGCCCATGGCGCAGAGGTATTTCCTGTTTTGACTACGATCACCGACATCCTGCCCGCCGGCGCCTGGACGGGCGATCCCGCCGATCGGGTGACGCTGGACTACGACGGCCGCCACCGCCGGCGGATCGTGCTGACCGGCGCGTCCGGCGCCGAGTACCTGCTGGACCTCGCCGAGGCGACGCACCTGAAGGACGGCGATGGGCTGCAGCTGCCCGGCGGCGGCGTGGTGGCCGTCGTGGCGAGGCCCGAACCGCTTCTGGAGATCACCGCCCACACGCCGGCGGAGTTGATCCGCCTCGCCTGGCATATCGGCAATCGGCACCTCGCCGCCCAGGTCTTCGCCGACCGCATCCTGATCCGCCGTGACCACGTGATCGCCCACATGCTCCAGCACCAGGGCGCGCATGTGCGCGAAGTCATGGCGCCGTTCGATCCGGAAGGCGGGGCCTATCATGACCACGGGGCCCACGATCATGCCCACTGAAGCGCGGCTGCTCCGTCTCCTGACGTGGCTGTCGCCCGCCTTTCCCGTCGGCTCGTTCGGCTTCTCGCACGGGCTGGAGACGGCGATCCGCGAAGGCGCGGTCAACGACGTGCGCTCGCTCACGGGCTGGATCGCGGCCCTGCTCGAGCACGGGTCGGCCTGGACGGATGCGGTCCTGGCCAAGGCCGCCTGGACCGCCGTAACCGCCGAGGACCATGTGGCTCTCGACGAGATTGTCGAGCTCGCCGAGGCGATGGCGCCTTCCCTGGAACGCCGGCGCGAGACCATGGCTCAGGGCGAGGCATTCCTGACCGCCGTCGCGGCCTGGAGCCCGCCGCCCATCATCCACGCGCCCTATCCCGTGGCGCTCGGCGCGGCCGCCGGGGCGGCGTGCCTCCCCCTGGAACCGGCCCTCATGGCCTGGCTGCACGCCTTCGCCGCCAACCTGGTGAGCGTGGCGGTGCGCGCCGTGCCGCTCGGCCAGTCCGATGCTCTGCAGGTGATCGCCGCCCTTGAGCCAGTCATCATCCGCACCGCGGCCCGGGCCGCGGAATCCACCCTGGACGACCTCGGCTCGGCGACGCTCAATTCCGACATCGCCGCCATGCGGCATGAAACCCTGGACGGAAGGCTGTTCGGCTCATGAGCGGCAACGGACCCCTGCGCGTCGGCATCGGCGGGCCGGTCGGCTCGGGCAAGACGACCCTCACCGAGAAACTGTGCAAGGCGATGCGCGACCGCTGGTCCATCGCGGTGGTCACCAACGACATCTACACCCAGGAGGACGCCCTGATCCTGACCCGCCTCCAGGCCCTGCCGGAGGACCGGATCCTGGGCGTGGAGACCGGCGGCTGCCCGCACACGGCGATCCGCGAGGACGCCTCGCTGAACCTTGCCGCCATCGCCGATCTGAACCGCCGTCACCCCGACCTGGACGTCATCTTCATCGAGAGCGGCGGCGACAACCTGGCGGCCACCTTCAGCCCGGACCTCGCGGACCTGACGCTCTACGTCGTCAGCGTCTGCCAGGGCGAGAAGATCCCCCGCAAGGGCGGCCCCGCCATCACCCGCTCGGACCTCCTGATCATCAACAAGACCGACCTGGCCCCGCACGTCGGCGCCGACCTGTCGGTGATGGACCGCGACGCCCGGACCGCCCGCGGCGAGCGGCCCCATGTCTTCACCGACCTTAGCCGGCTGCAGGGGGTCGACGAGGTCATAGCCTTCCTCGCCAAGGCCGGCGGGCTGCCGGTCGCCAAGGCGGCCTGACCGGAAGCACTGCTGCCAGGAAGCTGTCAGCAGCTCTGCGTGAAAGCAGGGTCATGACCCGACCCATGCCCAATCGCCGCACCCTGCTCGCCGCCGGCGCTGCGCTGGCTGCTACACCGGCAAGAGCCGCAGCCGACGATCAAGTCCTCGAACTGCGCCAGTACACCTGCCACCCTGGCGGGCGGGATCGCCTGATCGAACTTTTCGAGCGCACGTTCGTCGCGCCGCAGGAGGCGCTGGGCGCGCAGGTGCTCGGGACGTTCCGCGACCGTGACGACCCCGACCGTTTCGTCTGGCTGCGCGGCTTCGACGACTATGCGGCGCGGCCGCAGGCCCTGGCGACCTTCTATGGCGGCCCGGTCTGGAAGGCCCATCGCGAGGCGGCCAACGCCACCATGCTGGATTCGGACAACGTGCTGTTGCTCAAGCCGGTCGATCCGTGGCGCAGGTCGCGGACCGGCCTGCCGCGCGAAATCCTGATCTACGTCCATTACCTCGACAGCGATCTTGTCGCCCCTTTCGCGGCCTTCTTCGCGGGGACGATGCGGCCGCAGATCGAGGCGGATGGCGGGGAGATCCTGGGAACCTTCGTCAGCGAGACGCGGCCAAACAACTTCCCGGCGCTGCCCGTGCGCGAGCGCGATCGGGTCTTCGTCTGGGCTGCGCATCCGACGGGCGGTGAAGCCGCTTTTCTCGCCCGCCGCCGCGCACGGACAGGTTGGCGCGAGACGGCGGGCGAAACATTGCTGCCGGCGCTGATGCGCAAGCCGGAGTTGCTGCGACTTGCCGCGACCGACGGCTAGCGGGCCACCGTCCCCATGAGCCGCAGCCGGCTGACGCCGCCGTCGGGATAGATATTGAGCCGCACGAACCGGATCGGCCCGAGGTCGGCCAACTCGTCCCGAAAGGCGTGGATGTGGTCGGCCTGCAGCTTCACCTCGGGCAACAGCACCGGCCAGCTCTCGGCCTGGGCCGCCAGCTCGTGCGGCGCGCCATGCGCCCTGGCCGTCGCCTGGATGGAGCAGCGGTCGGGGTAGTTGCCCTTGAAGTGCGCCGTGTCGACGATCACCTCGCCGATCCGGCCGAAGGTCCCCAGCTCCAGGATCGCCCAGTCGTGGCCCGGCTCCCGCCGCCGGCGGGTCTCCCACCCATCGCCCATGTCCACGCCGCGGCCCGGCGCGGTCATGTTCTCGACCCGGCCGAAGTGCTCGTCGTTGGCGATGATGCCGCGGCCGCCCCAGGCCATGGCCATCAGGTCGATGACCTCGCCCTCCGCGACCTTGCTCCAGTCGGGATCCACGCGGCCCCAGACGCGCAGCCGCGCGACGCCGCCGTCCGGATAGATGTGCAGCCGCACATGGGTGGCGGGCGTGGCGTGCTCCACCGGGAACCAGGCGCGGTCGTTCCCCTTCAGCTCCAGCCGCCCCGTGGCCTTGATCCAGCCGGCGTCGTCGCCGGGAAGGGTTTCGCCGGAGACGCACAGCTCGACCTCGGCGCCGGGCGGATAGTTGCCGGTGAAGTGGCGCGTATCGATCTCGAAGCCCGCGACGATGCCGGGCACGCCTAGCTTGACCACGCACCAATCGTGGCCGGGCGTGCGCTTGCGGCGGCTTTCCCAGCCGTCCATCCACTTGCCGTTCTCGTCGTACTTGCCCGGGATGAACACCGGCTCGGTCGGCGCGATCAGCCGCGCCTTGTCGGCGAAGAAGTCGTCGGTGGCGTAGACCACCTCCGAGCCCAGGCGGGGCTGGGCAAGATCCACGAACTGGCGGCGAAGGTCATCGAACATGGGCTTTACGTCTCTAGATCAGGTCGGCGAGGCGGAAGCCGGCGATCCGGTGGATCTGGGCGATAGCCGTCTCGAACTCGGTTTCCGGGTCGTTGGCGAGGCGCGCTTCGAACGCCGCCAGGATATCGCTGCGCGTCGCGCCTTTCACCGCGAAGATGAAAGGAAAGCCGAAGCGGTCGTTGTAGGCGGCGTTCAGCCGCTGGAACGCCTCGAACTCCTCGGGGCTGCACTGGTCGAGCCCGGCGCCCGCCTGCTCGCGGACCGAGGCGTCGGCCATCTTCGCGCGGCTGGCCAGTTCGGGGTGGGCGCGGATCAGGGTCAGCTTCTGCTCCCGCGAGGCGGCGTTCACCACCGCGGCCATGGCCTTCGCCAGGCCCTCGCGATCGGCCGGCGGATCCGGCCACACGCCCTCCGCCACCCAGGGCGAGGCCTCGTAGACCGGTCCGAAGCGGGCGATGAAATCCTCCTTAGCGCCCATGCGGATGCCGCTCCCGCCAGTGCCGGGCGATCTCGATCCGCCGGCAGAACCAGACGTCCTGGTGACCCAGGGCATAGCGGATGAAGCGCTCCAGGCCCGCCATTTTCCCCGGCCGCCCGACGATGCGGCAGTGCAGGCCGATGGACAGCATCTTCGGCCGGTCCTCGCCCTCGGCGTAGAGCACGTCGAAGGCGTCCTTCAGGTAGGAATGGAACTGCTCGCCGGTATTGAGGCCCGTTCCCGAGAAGCGCATGTCGTTGGCCTCCAGGGTGTACGGCACGATCAGGTGCGGGCGCCGCCCCACCTCCGTCCAGAACGGCAGGTCGTCCGAGTAGTCGTCGGCGTCGTAGAGGAACCCACCCTCGGCCGCCACCAGCGCCCGCGTGTTGGGGCTGGTGCGGCCGGTGTACCAGCCCAGCGGCCGCTCGCCCGTCAGCCGCTTGTGGATGTCGATGGCGCGGAACATGTGCTCGCGCTCCACCCGCTCGGGCACGTCCTGGTAGTTGATCCAGCGCCAACCGTGGCTGGCGATCTCGTGGCCCGCCTCCAGCATGGCTTCGACCACGGCCGGGTTGCGCTCCATGGCCATGGCCACGCCGAACACCGTCACCGGCGTCTTGTAGCGGTCGAACAGCCGCAGCAGCCGCCAGACCCCGGCCCGGCTGCCGTACTCATAGATCTGTTCCATGCTCATATGCCGCGCGCCGGCGACGGCGGGCGGATTGATCATGTCGGAGAGGAAGGCCTCGGAGGCCGGATCCCCATGCAGGACGCAGTTCTCGCCGCCCTCCTCGTAGTTCAGCACCATCTGGATCGCGATCCGCGCCCCGCCCGGCCAGTCGGCGTGCGGCGGATCCTTGCCGTAGCCGATGAGGTCGCGTGGGTAACTGGGCTCGGGCATGGTTGTCCGCTTAGCAGGCTTCGTAAGGGGCGCACCGTCGCAATCCTGCGCCACGGTTGCAATTCCCGGCCTCAGGGCGGATTCTGGGCGGCTGGATTTCGGAGTCTTCCTTGAGCGGCCTCACCACCCACGTCCTCGACACCATGCACGGCCGGCCCGCAGCGGGCGTGACGCTGCGCCTGTCGCGCGCGGAACAGGTGCTGGCCTCAGCGGTGACCAACGCCGACGGCCGGGTGGACCAGCCCTTGCTCGATGGCGACGCCCTCACGCCAGGCGCCTACCGTCTCGAGTTCGACGTGGGCGGGTATTTCCGCAGCCTCGGCGTCGCCCTTGCGCGGCCCGCGTTCCTGGAGACCGTGGTCATCGACTTCGGCGTCGCCGAGGCGGGCGCCCACTACCACGTGCCGCTCCTGGTCAGCCCCTTCGCCTATTCGACCTACCGGGGCAGCTGACATGGGCCGGCCGATCCGATTCCTGCTGGACGGCGAGGTGCGAGAGCTGCCCGCCGACACCGACCCGACCCTGACCGTCCTCAACCTGCTGCGCTACCACCTGCGCCTGACGGGCACGAAGGAGGGGTGCGCCGAGGGCGACTGCGGCGCCTGCACCGTGGTGCTGGGCGAGCTCAGCGAGGGCCGCGTGCGCTTCCGGGCGGTGAACGCCTGTATCCTCTTCGCGCCCATGCTGGACGGGCGGGCCCTGTTCACGGTGGAGAGCCTGGGCCGCGAGGGCGCGCTGCATCCGGTCCAGCAGGCCCTGGTGGACCATCACGGCAGCCAGTGCGGGTTCTGCACGCCGGGGTTCGTCATGAGCCTCTACGCCATCCAGCAGGAAGGCGCCCCCGCCGACCCGGCAAGCCTGAAGGACGCCCTGGCCGGCAACCTCTGCCGCTGCACTGGCTATGGCCCGATCCTCGCCGCAGGGCAGGCGATGGGCGAGGCGCCGGCACCGGACATCGCCGCGGCCCTTGAGGCCATCCAGCCCGCCGAAGAGCTCGCGCTCGAGCACAAGGGGCGGCGGTACTTCGCGCCCCGTTCGGCCGATGAGCTGGCGGCCGCGCTCTTGGCGCATCCGGACGCCACGATCCTGGCCGGCGGCACCGACGTCTGCCTCTGGGTGACCAAGCAGCAGCGGATCCTGTCGACCCTCATCTCGCTGAACGAGGCGGCCGATCTGACGGGGGTCGAAGACCTTGGCGACGCCGTCCGGATCGGCGCGGCCGTCCGCTACGTCGACGCCCAACCTGCACTGACAGCGCTCCACCCCGAGTTCGGCGACCTGCTGCGCCGGCTGGGCGGACTGCAGGTCCGCAATCTCGGCACGGTCTGCGGCAACATCGCTAACGGCTCGCCCATCGGCGACATGCCGCCGGCGCTGATCGCGGCCGGCGCGACCCTGGTCCTGCGCCGCGGCTCGACCCGCCGCGAGGTGCCGCTGGAAGCCTTCTTCCTCGCCTACGGCAAGCAGGACCGCCAGCCCGGCGAGTTCGTCGAGGCGGTGATCGTCCCCAAGATCGCCAAGGGCCGAATCTTCAAGATCGCCAAGCTTTCCAAACGCTTCGACCAGGACATTTCAGCGGTGTGCCTGGGCCTGTCGGTCGGCGTCGAAGCCGGCAAGGTGACCGACGCCCGTATCGCCTTCGGCGGCATGGCGGCGACGCCGAAGCGCGCGGCGGCCTGCGAGGCGGCGCTCACCGGCAAGCCCTGGACCCTTGCGACGATCGAGGCGGCGGTCGTAGCGCTGGCCGACGATTTCACCCCCCTCACCGACATGCGCGCCTCGGCCGGTTATCGACTGGAGGCGGCCCGGAACATGATCCGCCGCGCCTACCTGGAGAGCGGCGGCGCGGCGCGTGTGCTGGACGCAGAGGCGGTGGCCTATGGCTGACAGCGGCGGCGCCACGCGTCATCTCCCGGTCCTACACGCGCCCATCGGCCACGACAGCGCGCCACGCCACGTGAGCGGCGAGGCGCTCTATATCGACGACATCCCGGAGCCTCCGGGCCTCGTGCACCTCTACGTCGGCCAGAGCGCCCGGGCCCATGCCCGAGTGACGAAACTCGACCTCGCTGCGGTCCGCGCCGCGCCCGGCGTCGTGGCGCTGCTGACGCCCGCCGACGTCCCCGGAAAGAACGACATCAGCCCCTTCGCCGGCGACGACCCGCTGTTCGCCGAGGGCGAGGTAAAGTTCCAGGGCCAGGCGCTGTTCTGCGTGGTCGCCGAGACCCTGCCCAAGGCCCGCGCCGCGGCCGCCATGGCCGTAGTGGAATACGAGGACCTGCCGCCGCTGCTGACCGCCGAGGCCGCGGTCTCGGCCGGCGCCTTCATCGAGCCCACCCAGACCATCCGCCTGGGCGACGCCCGGACCGCCATCGCCGCGGCGCCCCACCAGCTATCGGGCCATCTCCAGGTCGGCGGGCAGGAGCACTTCTATCTCGAAGGCCAAGTGGCCCTGGTGGTCCCGGGCGAGGGCCGGGACCTGCACGTCTGGACCTCCACCCAACACCCGACGGAGACGCAAGCCATCCTGGCCCGAGTGCTGGGCTGCGCCGATGGGGACATCACCGTGGAGGTCCGCCGCATGGGGGGCGGCTTCGGCGGCAAGGAGACCCAGTCGGTGCAGTGGGCCGCCATGGCCGCGCTGGCCGCGAAGCTGACCCGCCGCCCCGCCAAGATCCGCCTCGACCGCGACGACGACATGGTCATGACGGGCAAGCGGCACGATTTCGAGATCGACTGGACGCTCGGCTTCGACGGCGACGGCAAGCTGCAAGGGGCCGCCTTCGAATTCGCCTCCCGGTGCGGCTTCTCCGCCGACCTCAGCCACGCCATCAACGACCGGGCGATGTTCCATGCGGACAACGCCTATGCCCTGCAGGCGGCCGAGATCGTCAGCCACCGCGCCCGCACCCACACCGTCTCCAACACCGCCTTCCGCGGCTTCGGCGGGCCGCAGGGGATGATGGCCATCGAGCGGGCGCTCGACGCTGTGGCTCTGTCGCTGGGCAAGGACCCGCTGGATGTGCGCCTGGCCAATCTCTACGGCGTCGCGGGCGACCTTACGCCCTACGGCCAGACGGTCACCGACGCGGTGGCCCGCGAGATCATGATCGAGCTGGAGGCCAGCTGCGACTACCGCGCCCGCCGCGCCGCCATCGCCGCCTGGAATGCGGAGAACGACCACCTGAAGCGCGGGATCGCCCTGACGCCCGTGAAGTTCGGCATCTCCTTCACCACCACCTACCTCAACCAGGCCGGCGCCCTGGTGCACGTCTATACCGACGGCTCGATCCACCTGAACCACGGCGGGACCGAGATGGGCCAGGGGCTCAACATCAAGGTCGCCCAGGTCGCCGCCGACGCCTTCCAGGTTCCGCTCGCCAGCGTGAAGATCACCTCGACGCGCACGGACAAGGTGCCCAACACCTCCGCGACCGCCGCCTCCTCCGGCAGCGACCTCAACGGCATGGCGGCGCTGGACGCCTGCGAGCAGATCAAGGCCCGCCTCGCCGACTGGGCGGTCCAGAGCTACGGCCATGCGCCCGTCTTCACGGAGAGCGGCGTGCGCCTGGGCGCCGAGCTCCTGAGCTTCCGCGACTTCGTGCACGAGGCCTATGTGGCTCGCGTCTCGCTGTCGGCGGCGGGCTTCTACAAGACCCCGGACATCCACTACGACCGGGTCACCCACAAGGGCCGGCCGTTCTACTACTACGCCTATGGCGCGGCCTGTTCGGAGGTGGTCGTCGACACCCTGACCGGCGAGAACAAGGTCGTCCGCGTCGACATCCTCCACGACGTGGGCCGCTCGCTGAACCCGGCCATCGACCTCGGCCAGATCGAGGGCGGATTCATCCAGGGCATGGGCTGGTTGACCACCGAGGAGCTGGTGTTCGACGACGAGGGGCGCTTACGCACCCACGCCCCCTCGACCTACAAGATCCCCACCGCCGGCGACCGACCGAATGAGTTCAACATCGCCATCTGGCAGCCGGGCGAAAACCGCGAGAACACCATCCACCGCTCCAAGGCCGTGGGCGAGCCGCCGCTGATGCTGGCGATCTCGGTCTTTTCCGCCCTGACCGACGCGGTGGCGAGCGTGGGGTGCCATAAGGTCATGCCGAACCTGGACGCCCCCGCGACGCCGGAACGCATCCTGGCGGCCTGCAACGATGTCCGCCGGAGAGCAGCCAATGGCTGACTGGATCGGGCAGGCCCTGGCCTCCGCCCGGCGCGGCGAGGCGCTGGCGATGGTGACCGTCGTGGGGGCGCAGGGCTCCACGCCGCGCGAGATCGGCGCGCGCATGCTGGTCTGGCCCGACCGTTTTACAGGCACCGTCGGCGGCGGCTCCCTTGAGCGCCAAGGTCTCGACCAGGCCCGCCGGCTGCTGCGCCAGGCTGAGCGCCGCCATGCGCTGCAGGACTATCCGCTGGGCCCGCTGCTGGGCCAATGCTGCGGCGGCCATGTGCGCCTGCTGGTCGAGCGGGTGGACGCAGACAGCCTCCCCTGGCTGGAGCCGGCCGCCGCGGCGACCAGGCCCTTCGCCCTGACAGCCAGATTCGAAGAGGGCGGCATGACCCGCGCCGTCGAGGCCGAAGTTCCGGCCGCCGACAGCCCGCGCATTCCGATCCCGGAGGTTCGCTGCGTGTCCGAACTGATCCGTCCCACCCTGCCGCGCCTCGTCATCTTCGGCGCCGGCCATGTGGGCCAGGCCGTGGCCCGCGCCTTCGCGCCCCTGCCCTTCCACCTGGATTGGCTGGCCAGCCGCGAGGATCTGCGCCCCGAGGCCAGCGGAACCCGGGCCACGATCCTCGACGAGGATGAACTGGTGGAGGCGGCGGAGGCGGCGCCGGCCGACACGCTGTTCGCCATCTTCACTCACAGCCACGACCTGGACTATCGCCTGACCCGGGCGGTACTGGCCCGCGGAGACTTCCGCTACCTCGGCCTGATCGGCTCGCGGACCAAGCGCGCGCGCTTCGAAAGCCGCCTGCGGGCCGACGGGGTCGCCGACGCCGAACTCGCCCGCCTCACCTGCCCCATCGGCATCGCCGAACTGAAGAGCAAGGCGCCCGCCGTGATCGCCGTCGCCCTGGCGGCCGAGCTCTTGAAACTGACCGAAGACACCGCCGAATGATCGCCGACCTCGAAGCCTGGGCGAACCTGGCGATCCGCTGGCTGCACCTGGTCGCCGGCATCGCCTGGATCGGATCGTCCTTCTATTTCATGTGGTTGGACAGCCATCTGAAGCCGCCCAAGGTTCCGCGCGGCGAGGGCGTGGCCGGCGAGCTGTGGAGCGTCCACTCCGGCGGCTTCTACCACCAGATGAAGTTCATGGTGGCCCCGGCCGACATGCCGGAGGAGCTGCACTGGTTCAAGTGGGAGGCCTACACCACCTGGATCTCGGGCTTCCTGCTGCTCAGCCTGATCTTCTACGTCGGCGCCGACCTCAACCTGATCGACAAGACCAAGGCCGACCTGGCCACCTGGCAGGCGATCCTGCTGGGCCTGGGCAGCTTGGCGGCCGGGTGGCTGGTCTACGACGGCCTCTGCCGCTCACGGATCGGCCAGAACCTTCGGCTGTTCGGCGCGGTCTGGTTCCTGGTTCTCACCGCCGCCGCCTTTGGCCTCACCCGGGTCTTCTCCGACCTCGGCGCTTTCATGCACGTGGGCGCCATCATCGGCACGGTCATGGCGGCCAACGTCTTCCTGATCATCATCCCGAACCAGCGGAAGGTGGTGGCCCAGGTCCTGGCCGGCCAGGCGCCCGACCCATCGCTGGGCAAGCAGGCCAAGCAGCGATCCGTCCACAACAACTACATGACCCTGCCGGTGCTGTTCATCATGATCAGCAACCACTATCCGATGATCTTCGCCGCCCCGCTGAACTGGCTCTGGCTGGCGGGGCTGGGGATCGCCGGCTGGACGATCCGCCACTTCTTCAACCTCAAGAACGCCGGGCGGGTGGAGCCCCAGATGCTGCTCTACGGCGCCCTGGCCTTCGTCACCGTCGCGGTGCTGAACGAGAGCGCCCGGCCCAAGCCGCCCACCGTGGCGGAGGTCCCCGCCTATGCCACCGTCCGCGCCATCGTCGACAAGCACTGCATCGCCTGCCACGCCGCCCACCCCACGCACCGCGGCGTGCCGGTCGCGCCCAACGGCACGATGTTCGACACCGACGCCGGCCTGCAGCAACACGCCGAGAAGATCTACACCCGCGCGGTCGCCACCCAGTCCATGCCGCTGGGCAACGAAACCCAGATGACCGAAACCGAACGCGCCCAGCTCGGCGCCTGGATCAAGGCCGGCGCGAAGGTGGGCGGATGATGGTGGGCCATCCCAGGTCCTCCCCCCTTGGGGGAGGTCCGCGCGCAGCGCGGGGCGGGGGTTTCAGGCAGGGCGGAACGTCCGTTGGCTTGAGCCCCCTCTCGCTTCGCGAGCTCCCCCCGAGGGGGAGCATCTATCATGCGTAACCTCACCCCCGAGCCCCTGACCGCCGACGCCTTCGCCCCATTCGGCGACGTGATCGAGGCCTGCGACCGGGCCGAGGTCATGCCGATCAACTACGGCTGGACCACCCGCTTCAACGCCTTGGCTGACGTGGCCGTGGGCGACGGGCACGCCATCCTCAGCATCTTCCGCTCCAAGCCCCTGACGCCGCCGGTACTGAAGATCTTCGAGCGCCACCCCCTGGGCAGCCAGGCCTTCATGCCGCTGAATGGGCGGCCGTTCCTGGTGGCGGTGGCGCCGCCGGGCGACTTCGATCCCGCCGCGGTGCGGGTCTTCCGCGCCGCCCCCACCCAGGGCGTGAACTACGCCAAAGGGACCTGGCACCACTTCCTGCTGGCCCTGGAGGCCGAGAGCGACTTCCTGGTCGTCGACCGCGAGGGGCCCGGCGAGAACCTGGACGAGGTCGAGCTGCCCGAGGCGGACTGGATCGCCGTCGACCCATGACTCGCCACGCCTATCGCGCCGCCCTGCTCCACATGCTGGACGACCCCTCCCGCGCGCCCGCGGCGGAGGCGCACGCCTATCATCCCGACGGCCTGCTGTTGGTCGAGGACGGCCATGTGGCCGCCTTCGGCGCCTGGGCGGACCTCGCACCCACCCTGCCCGCGGACACGCCGGTCGAGCACCTGCCGGGCCGGCTGATCACACCCGGGTTCGTGGACGCCCACGTCCACTATCCGCAGGTCGACGTCATCGCCGCCTGGGGGGCGCAACTCCTGGACTGGCTGAACACCCACACATTCCCGGCGGAGCAGGCCTTCGCCGACCGGGCCCATGCCGAGGCGGTCGCCCAGGTGTTCTTGGACCAGCTCCTCGCCAACGGCACCACCAGCGCGCTGGCCTTCTGCACCGTCCACAAGGCCTCGGCCGAGGCGCTGTTCGCGGCGGCCCTGGACCGCAACATGCGCCTCATCGCCGGCAAGGTGCTGATGGACCGCGAGGCGCCGGCCGGGCTCACCGACACCATCGACAGCGGTCGCGAGGACACCCTGGCCCTGATCCGCGCCTGGCGGGGCCGCGGCCGGCTGGGCTACGCCGTGACGCCCCGGTTCGCCGTCACCTCCACCGACGCCCAGCTCGCCATGGCGGGCGAGGTGCTGGCCGCCCATCCCGACGTCCTGCTGCACACCCACATGTCGGAGAACCACGCCGAGATCGCACGCGTGGGCGAGCTGTTTCCCTGGGCGCGGGATTACCTGGACGTCTACGACCGCTTCGGCCTCGTGGGGCCGCGCTCGGTCTTCGCCCACTGCGTCCACTGCGACGAAGGCGTGATGGCTCGGATGGCCAGGGCCGGCGCCTCCGCCGCCTTCTGCCCCTCCTCCAACCTGCTGCTGGGCAGCGGCCTCTTCAGCCTCAAGCGCGCCTGCGCCTGCGGACTGAACACGGCCCTCGCCACCGACGTGGGCGGCGGCGGCAGCTTCTCCCTGCTCCACATGATGGGCGAGGCCTACAAGGTGGGCCAGCTTCAGGGCGACAACCTCGATCCCCTCCACGCCTTCTACCTGGGCACGCTGGCGGGCGCCCGGGCGCTGCACATCGACGGCCGCGTCGGCAACCTCCTGCCCGGCAAGGAGGCGGACTTCGTGGTCCTGGACCTGACCGCGACGCCCTTGCTGGCTCGTCGCACCGCCCGAACAAGGACCCTGGCCGAGACCCTGTTCGTGCTCGCCGTGCTGGCAGACGACCGGGTTGTCGAGCGCACCTATCTGATGGGCCGGCTGGCGCACCAGCGCGCCTAGCGTTTGGCCTTCGCGTTGGCGTCAGCCGGAAACGGGTGGGCAACGTGGAACATCGTTCCGCCCTGCGGCGCTGCCCAGAATCCGATGAGGAACGGCTCTCGACGGCCACAGAGCGATACGATCCAACGCTCGTGGACCTCCTTCGCCCCCTGAACAAACTCGTGGTTCATGTCCGGCCGATAATTGTCTGGGAGAATTTCGGCTTCGACGCCCTCGATCACACCACAATCGAACTTGCCCAGGCCGACGAGTTGGACCTGCTTCAATGCATCTTTGGCGACAGCCATGTCGACCGTCGTCGTCCCGGTGAAACGGAAGGTCTCGGCGCGCGTCACGCCGGCGACGCCTGCGGAAAACGCCGCCAACAACAAGATTCGACTTCTCACCAGTAACAGACCCACCTGAATTGCCGCCTAAAGGCGTACGACGAGGGCAACGCACAAGCAACGCGAACTCTCCGCACCTTGTGGGTTGCGCACATCGTGCGGTTCGGCCCCATTGCGGGCAAGCTTGAGCGGAGCTGCGATGCGATCCCTTTTCCTTGCCCTGACGATTCTCCTCGCGCCTCTGCCGGCGCTGGCCCAGCCCAAGCCCATCCCGATCAAGGTGGTGGTGATCGCCGCGTTCGAGATCGGGGCGGACACCGGCGACAAGCCGGGCGAGTTCCAGCACTGGGTCGAGCGGTACCCACTGGCCGAGACGGTGAAGATCCCCGGCGTCGAGCGGCCGGCGCGCCTTTCCAAGGACGGCGTCCTCGGAATCACTACCGGCATGTTCGGCCGGGCGCGAGGCTCGATGGCCGCGCTGCTGGCCGACCCGCGGTTCGACTTCTCCCGGAGCTACTTCCTGATGGCCGGCATCGCCGGCGTGGACCCCAAGGCCGGGTCCATCGGCAGCGCCGCCTGGTCCGATTGGGTGGTGGACGGCGACCCGGTCTACGAGATCGACGACCGCGAGATCACGCCCGGCTGGCCCTGGGGCCTCTACGCCTTCAACAGCAACAGCCCGGCCGAGAAGGGCAGCGGCGAGGGCGCCAGCGGCATGGCCTGGCGACTGGACCCTGGCCTGACCCAATGGGCCTACCAGCTGACCCGCGACACGCCCCTGCCCGACGGTCCCCAGCTGGCGGCCGAACGCGCGGGCTTCCGCGCCGAGCCCGCGGCTCAGAAGCCGCCCGGGGTCTTCGTGGGCGCGAGCCTGGCCACCGTACGCTTCTGGCATGGCCCGCGCCGGACCCAGTGGGCGCGCGAATGGGTCCGGCTGCAGACCGACGGCGCCGGGGTCTTCGCCATGAGCGACGGCGAGGACCAGGCCGTTCTCGACACCCTCCATCTGTTCGCCCAAGACGGCCGGGTCGACCCGCGCCGGGTGCTCGTGCTGCGGACGGCCAGCAACTACACCTGGCCTGGCGAGGGCAAGCCGATGCGCGTCGAGTTCGCCGACGGCGGGTTGGACGCCGCGTTCGAAGCCGCCTACCGCGTGGGCGCCCCGGTCGTGAAGGCCCTGGTCGCGGGCTGGCCCACCTACGAAACCACCCTTCCGAAGGCCCGGCCGTGAGCGTCCTCGAAAAGACCTTCCAGCTCCGCGAGCGCGGGACCAACATCCGGACCGAGGTGCTGGCCGGCGCGACCACCTTCCTGACCATGGCCTACATCGTCCTGGTGAACCCCGCGATCCTGGGGACCACGGGCATGCCCATCGCGGGGGTGGCGGCGGCCACCTGCCTGGCCGCCGGCGTCGGCTGCCTGCTGATGGGCTTCCTGGCCAACTATCCGATCGCGCTGGCGCCCGGCATGGGCCTCAACGCCTACTTCGCCTTCACCGTGGTGGGGGCAATGGGCGTGCCCTGGCAGACCGCGCTGGGGCTGGTCTTCATCTCAGGCATCCTGTTCATCGTCCTGACGGTGGCCGGCGTCCGACAGCTGATCGTCAGCGCCATACCGCGGGCGCTGTTCTCGGCCATCGCGGCCGGCATCGGCCTCTTCATCGCCTTCATCGGCCTGCGGGGCGCCGGCCTCGTGGTCGCCAACCCGGCCACGCTCGTCAGCCTCGGCGACATTCATGCGCCGACCACCCTGCTGGCGCTGCTGGGCCTGGCCATCCTCTCCGTCCTGTTGGTGCTGAAGGTGCGCGGCGCGATCTTCATCGGCATCGTCGCCACGGCCATCCTGGGCTGGATTTTGGGCCTGGCGACCTGGGCCCCGCAGCCGTACAGCCTGGATGAGATGACGGGCACGGCCCTGCAGCTCGACATCCCCGCCGCGCTGGGGATCGGCGGCCACGGCTTCGGCCTGGCCCTGCTGGAGATCCTGTTCGTCTTCCTGTTCGTCGACCTCTTCGACAACGTCGGCACCCTGGTCGCGGTGTCCAAGAAGGCCGGGCTGATGCGGCCGGACGGGTCGATCCCGCGCCTCAACCGCATCCTCTTCGCCGACGCCGGTGCGACCGTCGTGGGCTCGCTTGCCGGCACCTCCACCGTGGTCAGCTACATCGAGAGCGCCTCGGGCGTCTCCGCCGGCGGCCGGACGGGCCTGACCGCGGTGGTCACCGGCCTGCTGTTTCTGGCGACCCTGTTCGTCGCGCCCTGGGCCCAGGTGATCCCGGCCGCGGCCACGGCGCCGGCGCTGATCCTGGTCGGCGCGATGATGATGGGGCCGCTCACCGAGATCGACTGGGACGACCCGGTGGTGGCGATCCCGGCCTTCCTCACCCTCGTGACGATCCCGCTGACCTTCTCCATCGCCAACGGCCTGGCGTTCGGCGTCATCGCCTATGCGGTGCTGAAGCTCGCCAGCCGGCGGGTCGCGAAAGCCGACTGGCTGCTCTTCGCCCTCGCCGCCCTGTTCGTGGCGCGGTTCGTCTACATGGCCGTGGAGGCTTGATTCTTTTTCCGCTCATCCTGGCGAAAGCCGGGACCCAGATCGCAAACGCCGACGCTGGCGGGATCCACTCTGAGCCGCTCGGTGGCCGCGCTCGTCGGCGTGCGTAGAATGTTGGCTTTCTGTTCTTCGCGTCGGACCGGCGGCCCGAGGACATCGCAATCTGTCGAGGAACGGCCTCTGAGCGGTACGCCCATCCGACGCCGCAACGAGGAGATGCGGCGCCGGTATTTCCCCAATTCAAAGCCCGGGGGTCTTGTCGCGTAGAAGGCTTCGGTCGGGCGGGCGCTTCCGGCGCCCGCCAAAAGCGCTTCCGCTGGACCGGTTCAGAACGACACAGCGTTCCTTAACCTGGGGGCGGCCACGCCTCATGTTTGCTTTTTGTTCTTCTCGTTGGACTGTGCCGCGGCTATCATGTCATGGCCATGCTTGTCGACGCATCCCGCTTTCCCGTTGGTCTCGACATCGACTACGAGAGCCCTGAGGAGATCGAGGGCCTCCGGCGACTGCAGTTAGAGGCCAGAGAATTCGTCGAGAACGATAGCAGCAGGCCGATCTCTGACCTTGTCCTGGCGTTCGGCATAGCGCCGATCCTCGCGCTATTCTTGGTGCGTTTCGAGCGCCCCCGAAAGCCGGAAGACGCCGAGCGGTGGGCGGTCGTGGGCAATCTGCCTGCTATGCATTTCGAGACGGACGATACGCCGACGCCGGCCCTCGCGTTGCAGCTCTATTGTGCGATCGCGCAGGATTGGGCGGACAATGTCCTTGAGGGGCGAGATCTGTCGGAGAACTATCCCATCGAGGCCGCGCCAACGCGAGAACATGCTGAGATGCTGCTGGATCGCATCGACTTCATTAGGCGAGAACTCATTCCGCGGGCTGCTGTCTCGCGCCGTGACCCTCACGGAGACGTGTAGGGGCTCCATGATGTCATTCGGAAGTGCGCGTCGCGATGTGGCTGCGCAACCCGTCGGACTCAGCGATCGCCGATGCCCGTATCAAAACCGCTCAAACCGAGCGGTCGCGCTTCATCTGGGTCGCGACTTTCGCCGGGATGAGCGGGATCAACGGAGGGCTTCGAACGTCTTCAGCAGGTGCTCGTGCCGCCACTGCTCGCGGGCCTTGTCGCTCCCCGCCACGAACGCCGCGCAGGCGCCCTTGGGTTCGACGGCGCCCACCTGGCCGCGGCAGGCCGCCACCGGCTTTCGATAGACGTTGGGGTCGGTCCATAGCCCCTCGCCCGCCAGGAAGCTGTAGGCGATGCCGTTGCGCGCCGCCGTCTTCAGGTCCGCGTACGTCGCCCCCGTTTTCACCGCCAGCACGTAGTCCGCCGACAGGTCGCTGCGCAGGATGCCGGCGTCGTCGGTGGACAGCGCCACCGGCACGCCCCGCTGCCGGAACCAGGCGTAGGGATGCTCCTCCGGCTTCACGCCCAGGATCTCGCGGTTCGAGATCGGGTTGACCTCCACCAGCACGCCCTTGGCCACCATTTCCGCCGCCAGCGCCTCGGCGCCCGTCTCATGGGGCAGCGCCACCCCGTGCCCGATCCGCCGCGCGCCCGCTACCCGCACGGCGGCGCCGACGTGGTAGCTCAGGGTCTCGGGCGTCGCGACGTTCAGGCTCAGCTCGCCGGCATGCAGCGCCACGGGCGTCTTGCGGCCCCGGTCGGTCAGCAGTTCCACGATCTTCATGTGGGTGTCGTAGTGGGTCACCGCGTCCTGGCTGTCCTCGGGCGCCACCAGCTGCAGGCCGACCCAGCGCGGGTCCGCGGCCACCGTGGCGACGCCGAGCTGGAGTTGGGCCATGGTCTCCTCCGGCCGGCCCTGGCGAATGGCCTGGAAGAGGAAGCGCACCGTCACCTGGCAGCCGGGCCTGGCCTCCGCCGTCCCGCACTTCAGCACCTCGCGGGCGCGGGCCTGCATGGCGTCGGTCTGGGCGATCACCGCCGGGACCAGCGTCTCCAGCCCGGCCTCGCGCAGCCCCGCCTGCGTCGCTGGCGGATCGCCCTTCCACCCGACACGCGCGCCCAGGCTGCGCGACGGGAAGAACTGCGGCGTGACCATCAGCTCGAGGTAGAAGGTGTTCTGCCGCGCGAGGTCGCCCATCACCACCGCCAGGGCGTCGCCCTCCCGGCCCGGCTTCATGCCCATGCGGCCGAAGGACGAGAAGAACTGGTCGTGTCCGGACCGGTCCCGGAAGCCGGGGTGGCGGGTGCTGAGGCTGTCCACTACCAGCGAGCGCAGCGCCTCGTCGGCGACCACGGCCGGCGCCGGCTTGGAGTCCGGCCCTGTACACACCGGCCGGATCGCCAGTTCCCGCATGTCCACGCACAGACCGTCCTCAGCCGCCCAGTTCAGCAGGGTCTCGCCGTAGATCGCGCCGGACAGGTGGTTGTGAAGCTCGCCGCCCTTGGGGAACGCCTTCATGAAGGCGGCAAGCTCGCCGGCGGTCATCGTCGAAAGGTCGGGCGTCGCGGCGGCGGCCGGCGCGGCCACGGCGAGTGCGCCGATCAGGCCCAGCAGGATTCGTTTCATGGGGCATGAAGGCGCCCGACCTCGCTTCCCCGGTCAAGCTCCGGCTGGCGCAATGGGCGAACTGGCGCTCTGATGGCCGCGATGAGCACCGCCGCCGACCTGATCGACCGCCTGGGCCTGAGGCCCCATCCCGAGGGCGGCTGGTACCGCGAGACCTGGTGTTCGGAGGCCACGATGCCGGACGGCCGCGCTGCCGGCACCTCAATCCTGTTCCTGCTGGAGCATGGCCAGCGCTCGCACTGGCACCGGGTGGACGCCGAGGAGCTGTGGATCTTCCAGGCGGGGACCCCGCTGAAGCTGCGCACGGCAAGCGACGGCGCGATCGTCGAGACCCGCCTGGGCCCGGAGGTCGGCCAGGCGCCGCAGTATCTGGTCCGGACCCACGAATGGCAGGCGGCGGAGGCCGACGCCGGCTGGTGCCTCGTCGCGTGCGTCGTGACGCCCGGCTTCCGCTTCGAGGGCTTCCAGCTGGCCCCGCCGGGCTGGGAACCTGTCGCGAGGCGCTGAAGCCTGTCGCCCTTCTCATCGAGGATGGGAGGACGCGAAGTCACTCTTCTGCCTAGCCGTCGACTTGTCCTAACCGAACAGGGCCAGGATGTAGGGCGCCACGAAGGCGAACAGGCTGGCCACCAAGCCCGCCAGCAGGATGCGGTAGGCGTAGCCGAGGTAGAGGTACTTCTTGAACGCGAGCACCTTGCCGTTCTGGTAGATGTCGCGCGCGAAGGCCTCATAGACCGTCCTCGGATCGCCTAGCACCGTGAACAGGCGCTCCAGGAACTCCTCCTCCGGCACCTGGGTGAAGGAGCCGAAGAACAGCAGGTTGGCCGGGCCGTCGGGCCGGGGCGGCGTCTTTACCGACGGCAGCACCGCGAGGATCGCCAGGAAGGCCGAGGCGAACGCCGCGCCGCCCAGGATGAACAGGGGCAGCGGCCGGGCCACGTTGTGGATCTGACTGATCGAGACGGTGAAGATCACGAAGGTGGCGGCCAGCACCATGTTGGCCTTCTGATCGGCCATCTGGCTGAGCTGGTACTGCACCTGCTGGGCCGTCCGCAGCAGGTGGACCCCGTCGACCGCGAAGGTGGGCCGCGGTCCGGCCGCTTGGTCTTGCATCGTACTCCCCCAGAACCCCGGCATCGGACCTCAGCCCTAGCCTCTATGCCCTGAACCGCCCCTCGAAGGCGAAGCTGGAAACCGGGTTACGCGGACTCGGCGTTTCGCGCGACCGATACGGCTCCTCCAGGATGTCCTTGTCGGCCGGACGACCGACTGCGATGGCGGCCTCGACGCGGTACTGATCCTCGGGCACGTCCAGCACAGTATACGACCGGTCGAGGTCGAAGCCGGCCATGCCGTGCGCCGCCCAGCCGATCCTGTGGGCCTGCAGCGCGAGGTAGGCCCAGGCCGCGCCGGCGTCGAACGAATGGCTGTGGACCGGCGCCGGCTCCCGCCCCTCGACCCGCCGGAACCGGTCCGAGACGACGTACATCAGCACCGAGGCGTGCTTCACCCAGGCCTGGTTGTAGGGGATCAGGACATCGAACAGCCGGTCCCACGCGGCCGTCCCCTTGTGGGCGTAGACGAACCGCCAAGGCTGGCCATTGTAGGCGCTGGGCGCCCACCGCGCGGCCTCGAACAGGCTCATCAGCAGCGCATCCGGCATCGGCTCGCCGGTGAAGGCGCGCGGCGACCAGCGCTCCAGGAACATGGGATCGACGTCGTGGTCCGCCGACCGCCCGTTGGCCTCGGGACCGGCCACCTACGCCTTCCCGATGTGGGCGATGGAGGCGATCTCGACCAGGAAGTCCGGCCGCACCAGACCGCACTGGATGCAGAACCGCGCGGGCTTATCGCCCGGAAAATACTCGGCATAGACCTTGTTGATGGCCGCGTAGTCCGCCCAGTCCTTCAGGAAGATGTGGTTCATGGTCACGTCGTCCATGGTCCCACCGGCCGTCTCGATGACGGACTTGATCGTCTCCAGCACCTGCCGCGTCTGGGCCGCCGCATCGCCGACGTGGGCGACGTTGTTGTCCTTGTCGAAAGCCAGGGTCCCGGAGACGTAGACCACGCCGTCTGCGAGCGTGCCGGGCGAGAAGGGCGCGATGGGCGTGCCGGTCCCCGGCGGGGTGATGACGGTCTTGGGCATCTGTCTTCCTCTTACGCTCGGGGCGGGGCCTGGCCGATGGCGCCGCAGAAGTCGGCGGTGTTCGACACCCAGCCGAAGAATTTCTCGACGTTGTAGATCGTGGCCTCCTGCAGGAAGGCCGGCCCTGCCTGGTGGGTCGCATCCTCCAGCAGCACGCCGAAGTACTCCCGGTGATAGCCGTCACGCAGGGTGCTTTCCACGCAGACGTTGGTGGCGATGCCGCAGAACGCCAGGCTGCGGATGCCGCGCGCCCGCAGCATCGAGTCCAGGGCGGTGTTGTAGAAGGCGGAGTACCGCGGCTTCTCGATGACGATGTCGCCGGCCTGCGGCTGCAGACGATCGACCAGGGCGTAGTCCCAGGTCCCCTTGGCCAGCAGCTTGCCCTCAAGCTCGGGCCGCTCACGCATGGTCTTCAGCGCGTTCGACTTCCACCAGTTGGGCGAGCCGGGGCCACCCGCCTCGACGTAGCCGGGGTCCCAGCCGTTCTGGAAGAACACCACCTGCACCCCGGCCTGGCGCGCCGTCTCGACCAGCATCGCGATCCGGTCGATCACCGCCGCCGCGCCGCCGATGTCGAACCCGGCGATGTCAAGATAACCGCCCGGCGAGGCATAGGCGTTCTGTATGTCCACCACGATCAGCGCGGTGGCCTGCGGATCGATCGGCAGGTTCTCAGGGCGCGCCGGCAGGGTGACCGCGCCATCGATGGGAATGGTCGGCCTAGGCTGCGACATGCTTGCGGCTCTTCATCAGCGGCTGGATCTTGGAGCCGAAGTCCTCGACGCCCTGCACGAAGTCGTCGAACACCAGAAGGACGCCGGCCGTCCCGGGCACCTCCGCCACCTCGTCCAGCATCCGGGCCACGCTCTCATACGAGCCGACCAGCGTGCCCATGTTCAGGTTCACCGCCGACTCCGGTGCGGCGAGCTGGGTGGTGTTGGTATTGGTCGTACCGCCCGCCGCGGCATTGGGCGCCGCCTGATTGGTCAGCCAGGCCAGGGCCTCATGGTCGGCGCCATCGCGGTAGAGCTGCCACTTGGCCAGGGCGGCTTCGTCCGTCTCATCGGCGATGATCATGAAGAGGATATAGGCGGCCACGTCGCGGCCGGTCTTCGCCTTGGCCGCCTCCAGCCGCTTGTTCACCGAGGCGAAAGCCACCGGCGTGTTCGTCCCCTTGCCCAGGGCGAAGCTGTAGTCCGCATACTCGGCGGTGAAGGCCAGGCCCTCGTCGGACGAACCGGCGCAGATGATCTTCACGCCGGCGGTCGGCTTCGGGCTGACCCGGCAGTCGTTCATGGTCAGATACTTGCCCTTGAAGTCCGAGACGCCGGTCTCCATCAGGCCCTTCAGCACCGTCGCGTATTCGGCGAGGTAGTTGTAGCGGTCCGAGTAGTGGCTCTCGCCGGGCCACAGGCCCATCTGGTCGTACTCGGCCTTCTGCCAGCCGGTGACCAGGTTGATCCCGAACCGCCCCGGCGCGATGGAATCGATGGTCGAGGCCATCCGCGCCACGATCGCCGGCGGCATGGTCAGCGTCGCCGCCGTCGCGAAGATGTTGATCTTCGAGGTCACCGCCGCGAGGCCGGCCATCAGGGTGAAGCTCTCGAGGTTGTGCTCCCAGAACTGCGTCTTGCCGCCGAAGCCCCGCAGCTTGATCATCGAGAGCGCGAAGTCGAAGCCATACGCTTCAGCGCTTTGGACGATCCGCTTGTTGAGCTCGAAGCTCGGCATGTACTGCGGCGAGGTCTCCGAGATGAGCCAGCCGTTGTTGCCGATCGGAATGAAGACGCCGATGTCCATGGGCCCCGCCCCCTCTGCACGGCCGTCCAGTTGGCGCCCGTCGGCCCAGCGGCGCAAGCGACTCTAGGCCAAATCCTGGCCATCCGCCGGCGGCGGTTCCGGAATGTCCTCATAGGGGCGCAGGCCACCCGCCAACAGGCAGTTCCAGACCTCTTCCGCGGTCTCGGCGAAACGGAAGAGGTCGAGGTCGGCCTTGGCCACCATCCCCGCCGCGACCAGGGCGTCGAAGTTCACGATCGAGCGCCAGTAGCCCTCGTCGAACAGGACGATCGGCATGGGCGGCGACTTGTCCGTCTGGCGCAGGGTCAGGATCTCGAACAGCTCGTCCAGCGTGCCGAACCCGCCGGGGAACACCACCAGGGCGCTGGCCCGCATGGCGAAGTGCATCTTGCGCATCGCGAAATAGTGGAAGCGGAAGGTGAGCTCGGGGGTGGAGTAGCTGTTCGGGTACTGCTCGTGCGGCAGGGTGATGTTCAAGCCGACCGAGGGCGCGCCTACGTCCATCGCGCCGCGGTTGGCCGCCTCCATGATGCCGGGGCCGCCGCCGGTGCAGATCACATTGAACCGCTCGCCCTTCGCCGACAGGTGCGCCCCGCCGCGCTTTGAGGCGATGGCCGCGAACTCACGGGCGGCGGCGTACCAGCGGGGATGCGGCTCGGGCCCGTCCTCGCGGATCCGCGCCGAGCCGAAGACGACGATGGTGGAGCGGACGCTCCAGTTGCGCAGCGCCTCGTCGACCTTGGCGAACTCCAGCAGGAACCGAACCCCGCGCATGGAGGGGCCCATGATGAAGTCCGGGTCCAGGGACGCCAGTCGGTAGGTCGGCGAGGCCATCTGCGGCGCGGCCGGATGGGGGGATTGAGTCTCGGTCATCCCGTCAGTCTAGGCGGATCAGGCCGACTTCGTCAGGGCGCGTGCGATCACCTGGGCGAATGCATCGGCTACAGGCGGGATCAGGGGCGGCGAGACGCAGCTGAGGTCGTCGCCGCGGGCGTGGTGGAAGCGGTGGGCCCCGAAGATCCCCATCACGGGGTCGTAGCCGGCGGCGAGGATGCTGGCGAGCTCCCCGGCGGCGCGCCGGGGGTCGGCAGGATAGGTCTGCTCCAGGCCCGGCTGACCAGCGAAGGCGGCCTTGCAGGCGTCGAGCAGCGGCGGGCTGGCCAGCAGGAACCGCTGGGGGTCGGCGCTGGGCAGCGGCCCGAGTTGGGCGCCCCGCTCGTGCCAGTCCCGGGCGGCGACATTGGCCCCGAGGTGGACCCAGAGGGCGGTGGCCGCCGGCTTGGGCGCCGCGTGGGCTATATAGGTCTCGCCCCCTGCGTATTCATACTCGTGGCCGCTAGTTGCGACCAGGGCCAGGTTCACGGGCAGCTTGGACCTGGCGGCCCAGGCGGCGAGCTGGAGCCAGGCGGCCAGGCCGCTGCCGCGTTCCCCCACGCAGCCGAACCAGCCCGAGCGGGGCGTGGATAGGACGAGTGTTTTGGGTGCGCCGCGACCTAGGGTTGCGGTGACGTTGAAGGCGGGGCGGCGGAAGGCGCGGCCGGGGATGCGCAGGGTGGCGGCGGCGCCTCGGGCGGCGGCTTCGACGAAGGGGTCGGCGTCGCGTGGGGCCAGGACGGCGACGGGCACGTCGAACAGCGGCTTGTCGACCGGAGTGTTGAGCGCCAGGGCCTGGCCGGTGGGGCCGGTGGTGACGAGGACCACGGCCTTGGCGCCGGCGTCCGTCGCCGCCTTCACCCGCCGCTCGACCTCGCCCTTGGCCGTGGACCAGCGGGCGTAGGGCAGCACCAGGAGCGCGATCTCGCCGGCGCCGCGGCCGGGGACGAACAGGCGGCCCGTCAGCCCCGGCGTCGGCTGGACGATGGCCTGCGGGATCAGGACCGCCTGGGCGCCTTCGACGGACAGGCTGGGCGCCTCGCCCTCATAGGCCGGCACGTCGAACGGCTGGCGCTCGCACCGGTAGCCCAGGGCCTTGAGCTCGTCCTCGATCCAGGCGCCGCAGGCGATGTCGCCCGGCCCGCCGGACGCCTTGTCGCCGAACCCGGCGTAGCGCTCGAGCACGCGGCGCGCCTCCGCCTCGGAACCGACGGCGCTGGCCGGCGCGGCGGTCACGGGCCCGGCGGCCAGCAGGGTCGCGCCGGCGCCGAGGATGGCGCGGCGGGAGGCGGAGAGCGGGGCGTTCGGATCCATCCGGCGAGGCTAGCGGAGGCCGTCGACCGGCGCGATGGGCGTCGGCGGGCCACAGCGCTTGGCCTTGGCATAGCCATCGCCCGCGGGGTCGATCCGCCCGGGCAGGTCGCAGAGCTCTCTCGCGGCGACGGCATCGCCCGTCAGATAGGCGCGCCAGAACCGGATGGTCTCGGCCTTGACGATCTCCATCTGCGGCGGGTCGGTGGGCTTCAGCACGCCGCCCGTGCCGCGCCGCCCGCCGAACAGGCCGTGGTCGGCGCCGTCCAGCACGATCAGGAACTGGTCCGGGCCCTGGATCGCCTGGAAGGGCGTGGTCCGTTCGAACGGGGTCTTCTCCAGGTCGAAGGGCGTCACGTCCGCCGTGCCGGTGAAATGCAGCATCGGGGTCTTCACGGCCGCGAAGGCCGCCTTGGGATCGTCGCCCCGGGGCTTGTTCGGGCTGTAGGCGACGGCGGCCCGTATCCGCTGTTCGGCGAACCGGGTCTGCGGCGTGGCGCCCGGGACCCGTTGGCCGACGGCCACGAGCGTAGACAGGGCACCGTAGGAATGGCCGGACATGCCGATGCGGCTCATGTCGGCCTTGGCCGCCAGCCGCGGGTCGCGCGCGATCTGGTCCAGGGCGAAGGGCAGGTCGCCGTAGCGCGCCTGGGCCACCTGCGGATTGATCGCCGCGCCGCCTGCGGCGACCACGCCCGCCGTGGTAGGCCGGCCGCCGGCCAGGATGCCCGTGTCGGAGCCGGCGTGCTGCAGGCAGACCACCAGAAAGCCCGCCTCGGCCACCGCCTGCAGGAGGAAGACCGACGCCTCCCGGCTCCCGCCCAGGCCATGGCTGTGCACCACCACGGGAAACGGGCCGTCGCCCTGGGGGACGTAGGCCTTGAACGGCACGACACGGCCGCCGCGGGCCGGATCGGTCCACTCTCCATAGACCACCTGGACCGCCGAGGCCGGCGCGACGGCCGGCGCAGGCTGGGCGACCGCGGCGGCGGGCGCGAAGCCCGCCAGCGCGGCCAGGGCCAGGAAGGCTGCGCCGCGCCGGCTCATTCGCTTACCAGGAGTAGCGGAGCTGGGCGCCGTAGGTCCGCGGCATGTTCCAGCGCCGGGTCGTGGCCGCGTTGAACACGATATAGGACTCATCGCCCACGTTGTTCGAATAGACCGCGAACTCCCAGCCGTTCTTCTGCAGGCCGGCCCGGACGTCGAAGATCTGGTAGTCGTTCAGCTCCGGCGTCTGAGCGATCTCCTGCACGCCGCCCCAGCGGCCGGTCCCCTTGATGTTGAAGAAGCCGACGTAGTCGTCGCGCAGGTCGCGGCGGTAGTTGAGGTTGAACGTGCCGGTCCAGTCGGGACGCTGCGGCCCCTTCTTGCCCTCGTCGGGACCCGAGGTGATCTTGCCGCCCTGGCGCGAGCCGCCGAGGGTCAGGCGGGCCGTGCCGCCCAGCACCTCGGCCGCGCCGGTCAGCTCGGCCTCCAGGCCCCAGAGCTCGGCCTTGCCGGCGTTGTAGACGAACGGCGTCGCCTGGACCGGGCAGACGGTCGAGCCCACCGCGCAGCCGTTGTCGGTCTGGACCAGGAGGTCCTTCACATTGGTCTGGTAGGCGGACAGGCTGAGGAACACCCGCGGCGCCAGATTGCCCTTCAGGCCGACCTCGTAGGCGGTCGCCTTCTCGTCGTCGAAGGTGGACGGAATAGACCGCGGCTGGCGCGGATCGCCGAGCGCCAGGTTGAAGCCGCCGGCGCGGTAGGCGGTGCCGATCTTGCCGTAGGCCAGCCAGCCCGCGAGCTTGTAGGCGGCGGTGACGTTGTACGAGAAATCGCTCGTCTCGCGCCCCGTGTCGATGTCGAAGCCCACGCCCGACGGACGGCCGGTGCCGAAGTCGAGGCGCGTGGACAGCAGGTCCTTGTCGTCGCGGGTGTAGCGGCCTTCGGCCGTGACGTTGAAGGCTTCGGTCAGGTCGTAGCCCACCGAGCCGTAAGCGGCCCAGGAGACGAAGTCGAGGCGGCTGACCCCCACCGTGCCGAACGAGCGGCCGTTGGCGGCGGTCGGCGGGCCGGCCAGGGTGTTCTGGTACTTGTCGTTGAGGTCGTAGTACTCGAACCCAGCCAGCCAGCTGAAGCCCGCCGTCTTCTCGCCGACCAGGTGGACGTCCTGAAACAGCACGCGGGCATAGTCATTCTGCGAGCCGCCCAGGTCCGCGCTGGTCTGCACCTGACCCGGCGCCACCAGGCCAGCCGCCGCGACGCGCGCCTGGAACGAGGGCGAGGTGGCGTCGCGGTCGTAGGCGTTCTGCGAGCGGCGCTCGCGCAGCGCCGTGGTGGAGGTGAGGGTCGCGAAACCGAAGTCGTACTCCAGCACCAGCTCGGCGTAGTTCACCTGTTGCTTGGCGGAGGACGGGTGGTTCCACTCGATGTCGTACTTGTCCTGGAAAACGCCGCGCGGGTAGACCGCGCTCGTGCCCGCAGGGATCACCAGCTGGTACATCAGGCCGGGCAGCTGGTCGCGGCCGTGCTCCAACAGCAGGTTGGCGCTGAACGGCCCGTTCTCGTAGCGGACCTGACCGCGATAGATCTCGGACTCCTGGCGGTCGAAGTACTCGTCCCGCACCGGATTGTAGAAGAAGCCCTTGCGCTGCTTCATCAGGTTGGCGCCCAGGCGCACCGACCAGTTGTCGTTGATCGGCTGGTTCCAGACGAGCTGGCCTTCGTAGCGGGCGTTGTTGCCGCCATCGAGGACGAAGAAGCCCTCCTGGCGCTGAGTCGGCCGCGCGGAGACGACGTTGATCGAGCCGCCCACGGCGTTGCGCCCGTTCAACGCCCCTTGCACCCCGCGCAACACCTCGATGGTGCGCACGTCGAAGAAGTCGGTCTTGGAGAAGGTGCGGCCGCCCACGTAGCCGCCGCCGATGTAGACGCCGTTCCGGTAGAGGCCCACGGCCGCGTCGGCCGCCGTCGCCCGGCTGGTGCCCGACCCGCGGATCGAGATCTCGGAGGTCACCGGGTTGGAGGTGTTGGCGAAGTTGACCGCCGGCACGTTGGAGAGCAGCGCCTGGGTGTTGGCGATGCCGCCCATCGCCTGGATCTGCTCGGCGCCCAGCGCGGTGCCCGCCGCGGGGATCTCGCGCAGGCTCTCCTCGCGCTTGCGGGCCGTGACCAGCACCTCGTCCAGTTCCGGCGCGGCCGCCGCCGTGGTCTGGGCGTAGGCCGGGGCGCCGACGGCGCAGCAGATGGCGGCGATGGATGCGCTTTTGAGGATGTGGCGCTTCATCATGTTTTCCCCCTCGTCCCGCATGTCTCTCGGTGTGTTACCGGGCGGTGACAGTGAGGCGTGAAGCTAGCGACAGACCCTTCGCATTTCCAATGCCTGCAAGGCTTGGAGCCATAGCGCCGTGTCCGCTTGACGATGCGGAACGTGCTCGCAGAGTGGGATCATGACCGTCGACCGCAGACGCTGGATGGCCGGCGCAGGCGCATCCATCCTGGCCCCCGCGGTGGCCGAAGCCGCCGGAGCGACGCGGATGTACGACTACCTGTTTCTCGACCTCGAGGCGCCGGCCGGAACGCCGCCGGCGAAGGCCTACGCCGATCAGGTGCGCGCCCGCGCGGCGGGGATCGCCGCGGCGGGCGGCCAGGTGCTGGGGCTGTTCACGCCGCAGCTCGGCTGGCGGTCGCGGCAGGCGGCGCTGCTCGCGGGCTGGCGGCCGGATGCGCCGGGGCGCGAGGTGGAGATGAACGCGCTCGCCAAGCTGGACGGCGTGGGCAAGGCCGAGCGCCACCGCCTGGCCGCCACCGCCCGCCCCGCCGCGGGTGACGTCCCCAGGTCCGGCGGCGTCTACGTCCATCGCTGGTTCGTCATCGGCGCGGGCAGCCTGGACGAGGTGGTGGCGCTCTCCACCGAGGGCTGGCGCGACTTCGAGGCCCGGTTCGACACCAACATCTTCGGCCTGTTCGCCGCCGAGCGGACGGCCGCGGACGAGGCGGCGGGCGCCACGCGCCTCTTGCTGATCACCCGCTACAAGGACCACGGCGTCTGGGAGACCTCCCGCGATCCCTCCACCGCCGCCATGGCCGCCTTCATGCGCCGCCAGAAACTCACGCGCGACACCTGGGCGGCGAGCACCCTGCTGACCAGCCTTTAGGGGTCGGTGCGGGTCGTCGGCACGCGAGGCTGAGCGGATCCGCTGGTGCTGGCTTGCGGACGGGGCGCGTTTGCCGGCAGGTTCAACGCCGATGCCGATCCACTATCCCATCAACGCAAGCACGCCGATCCAGGCGAGTCGTAGCGATCTCGTCGCGTTTCGGTGGCGTAGCAACGGCATTTCCGCGGATTTCGTCATTCCCGCTGATGAGTCACGGTTGCTGCGCGTATCATTCGACCGTCAGTGCATCGTCCGGCTGCTCGACGAGATGCCGCTCAGCACAGAAGAGGACGACGGACCGAACGAGGGTCTCGTGGCGGACCACTTCGCATATCGGATCGAAGGTTCAAGGTTCGCGCGCACTCAATCCAGCGCGTGGAAAGAGACGATGGGGCCTGTCTCCCACTATCAGTTCATCACCGGGTGGGGTTGTATGGACGTGCTTAGCGGCGGCGAGCCATCCTTCGCCGTTGTGGCGCGCGAGGTGCTCTGAGGCGGGCGCCGTCTCGCGTCCTCTCCCCCGCGAAGCGAGAGGGGAGAGGGTAGGGAGAGGGGCGACGCAGGCGGAGCCGCTTGCACGATGGCTCAGCCATGACCCACCCTCGGCCCATGGCGACGTTCCGGACGCTCAAGGACACCACCCCGCGAGATCGCGCCCGAGCCATGCGCCGCGAGGACACCACGGCCGAAGCGCGGCTCTGGAACGCCCTGCGCGCCCGTCGTCTCGGCGGCTGGCGCTGGCGGCGTCAGGTTCCGAAGGGACCGTTCATCGTCGACTTCCTCTGCGTCGAAGCCGGCCTCGTCGTCGAACTGGACGGCGGCCAGCATGCGGAGCAGGTGGCCTACGACGCCGACCGCACCGCCTATCTCGAAGGCCTCGGGCTTCGGGTGATCCGCTTCTGGAACTCCGCGGTGCTGACCAATCGCGAGGGGGTTTGCGACACCATCCTCGACGCGTGCGGCGGGGACCATCCGTCTGTGGGTTCTGGCTGAACCTGAAGCGGCGGCGGTCAGGCCTGCGCCGCCCCTCTCCCTACCCTCTCCCCTCTCGCTTCGCGGGGGGCGAGGAGAAGCTTCGCTGGAGCGGCCTTGACTGCCATCCGCCCGCGCCAGCCGTCCACGCCATCCGCCCACGAAAAAGGGCCCCGGAAGGGACCCTTCAGACGTTGCGATCTTGCGGGGGCTGCGGGGCCGGTCAGGCGCCGACGCCCACCACGCCGACGGCCGCGAAGGCGACCACCAGGCTGAACATCGCCGTCGTCAGGACGGCGGGGGCCGCTCTCTGCACGAGGCGCTGGAGGATCGGGAAGGTCATGACACACACACCTTGAGTTCTGGGGGACCCCGTGGGGAGCGGGGCGTCCGTCTGGACAGGCTCTTGATAGCAGAGGCGCCGACCCGGACCGATCGGCGAGTTCGCGGAGTCGCTATGCGTTTTTGGTGCAGGCCGGATGGCGGCGACAGGGCCGGCACGCCGCCCCTTCCGAAATCGGGCCGCTCCGCGCATGATGGGCGCTGGTCCGGCCCGCGCCGGGCGCGTCGCTGCCCGTGGGGGTCCGTCCATGTTGTCCGTCGTCCTGGCCACCGCGATGCTGCACGCCGGCGCCGTGCGGGAGACGACGTCGCCCAAGGGCGTCATGGCCCCGGTGACCAGCATCCCCGGTGAGCCCCCCTACGGCCTCGTCGAAGGCCGCTACGTGATCAAGGGCGACCTGGTCTGCTTCCGCGACCCCATCGTGGGCTCGAAGATCCCGACCCGCCGCTGCATGAGCCGCGAGACCTTCGCCCAGCGACGGCAGGACTCGAAGGACCACCTCGACGCCGTCCAGCGCGACTCCCGGGTCCAGACCGGCTTCTGAGCCGGCCTGGATTTCCGCCGGAGCCCTCAGGCCGCCTGCAGCCGCTGGCCGCCGCCGGTCAGGTAGTCCAGCTTGCCCAGCGGCACGCCCTGCTGGCGCAGCAGGGCGTAGGCCATCACCACATGGAAGTGGAGGTTCGGCAGCGAGAACTGCAGCAGGAAGTCGCGCGCCGTGAAGGTGAAGGTCTGACTCGGGGTCTTGAGCTCGATGATGCGGTTCTCGTCGCCGTCGTCGATCGCGGCCCGGTCCACCGACTCCACGAAGGCGAGGGTCTTGGCCACGCGATCCTTGACCTCGGCCCAGGTGGTCTCGGTGTCGGGCATGCTGGGCGGAGCGATCCCGGCCAGCCGCGCCGCGCCGCCCTTGGCCGCGTCGCTGGCCAGCTGGATCTGATTGGTCAGCGGATGCATGTCCGGCGCGATCCGGGCGGCCAGATAGGCCTGGGGGTCGGCGCCGTTCGCCTTCGCGTGCGCCTCGGCCTTGTCCAGCAGGGCGGCGAGCGTCTTCAGCATGTTCACATAGCCGGGGATCGAGGCGTCGTAGAGCGACAGGGCCATCAGGGACTCCAAAGCGAAGGTTGAAGGCGCTGAGATGGGCGCGCGCCGCTGTCCCGGTAAGCCGGCCGACGGATCGATTTTTTCTAACGCCGGCGCATCGTACGGCCGCGCTGCGTGTTGTGGTCCCATGACCTATGCGAACGCGCTCTTCCGCCTGAACCTGTCGATGATGCAGCTCGGGGCCGAGGCCGCGACGGTCATGACCCTGCGCACCCTCAAGCTGGCCGCCGGCGGCGCCGCCGCCACGGCCGAGGCCGAGCGGATGGTGGCCGAGAAGCTGCTCGTCGCCGCCGAAGCCCAGGGCAAGGCCTGGATCGACGCCGTGACCGGCGCCTCGCACCTGACGCCCCGCCGCACGGTCGCCCTCTACCGCCGCAAGGTGCGCGCCAACCGCCGCCGCCTGTCGGCCTGAACCCGCCCGACCCGTCCACGACCCGCGAGGCCGCTTGGCGCCCAAGACCGAAGACCCCGTCGCTCCCGTCTTCGACACCCTCGGCATGGCGCTGTCGGGCGATCCGGTGATGCTGCGCAGCCTGGCGGCCACGCTGGGCGCCTTCTCCATGCGCCTCATCGCGGCGTTGCTGATCCTGGCGGTGACGCTGTGGCTGGCCAAGCGCCTGGGCCGCGTGGCCGAGCGCGCCCTGACCCGCCTGCCGCACCATCGCCAGCCCGCCGATGGGACGCTGGCGACCTTCGTCTCCACACTGGTGAAGTACGTAGTGGTGGCCATCGGCCTGGTGGCCGTGCTGCAGCAGCTGGGCGTCCAGGCCACCTCCGTGCTGGCGGTCCTGGGCGCCGCGTCCCTCGCCATCGGCCTGGCGCTGCAGGGCACGCTGGGCAACGTCGCCGCCGGGGTGATGATCCTCCTGCTCCGCCCGTACCGCGCCGGCGACCGGGTCGAGCTCAACGGCCGCCAGGGCCGGGTCACCGGGATGGACCTCTTCAACACCAAGATCGTCGACTACGACGGCCTCACCCTCTACCTGCCCAACGGCAAGGTGTTCGGCGACATGATCGTCAACATCAGCCAGGCCGGCCGCCGCCGCATCGAGCTCACCTTCGGCGTCGACTACGAGGACGACCTGGACCTGGCCCTCGACACCATGCTGGAGGTCGCCCGGGCCGAGCCGCGGGTGATGCAGACCCCCGAGCCCTGGGCCAAGGTCACCGCCTCGGCCGACAGCGCCATGAACGTCACCCTCCGCTGCTGGACCACGCCCGACGACTGGATGGACACCCGCTTCGACCTGCTGAAGGCGATCAAGGAGGCCTTCGACCGCGTGGGCATCATGATCCCCTACCCGCACCAGGTGGAGATGTGCCGCGAGGACTTCAGACCGAAGAAACCGCCTGCGCAGCCCCTCGAATCCGACGCGCCTTCCGCTTAGGCTCGCGCCGCCGCCGAAGGAGGTCCGCCCATGCTCTACGCGATCCTGGCCTATCACGAGGAGGGCGTGATCCAGGCCCTTACCGAGGCCGAGGACGACGCCCTGATGGCCGACCTTCACCGGGTGCACGGCAAGCTGACGGCCGAGGGCCGCCTGGGCCCCTCCGCCCGCCTGGGCGCCACGGAACTGGCGGCCACCGTCAGCGGGCCGGGCCGGGGCTTCGTCACCGACGGCCCGTTCGCCGAGACCAAGGAGCACCTGCTGGGCTTCTACGTCATCCAGGCCGAAACCCGCGAGGCGGCGATCGAGGCGGCTCGCGACCTCAAGGCCGCCAATCCCAGCGCCAGCTACGAGATCCGGCCCATCGTCCTTTACCTGCCCAACGTTCCGCTCGCCGCCGCCGACGCGGGGCTTTCGCTGGTCCGGCCCTAGAGCCTTTCTGGTTCAGATGGAATCATCTGAACCAGAAAGGCTCTAGATCAAAAGTTTAGAGCGCGTCGGACGGGTTAACCGGCGTCCACTTAACCCTGACGCGCTCTAGGACCCCGCCTCGGCCCGCGCCAGCGCTTCGTTCAGCGCCGCCAGCTCGCCGCGGATGCGGGTCACCGCCGCCAGGTCGAGGCCCGAGGCCGCCAGCAGCTGCGCCGGCACCGCGCAGGCCGGCCCTTCCAGCGCCCGGCCCCTGTCGGTCAGCCGCAGCCGCACCACCCGCTCGTCCAGCGGGTCCCGCGCGCGGTCGACGAGCCCCATGGCCTGCAGGCGCTTCAAGAGCGGCGTCAGGGTGTTGGACTCCAGCCCCAGCCGCGCGCCCAGCTCGCCCACCGTGCGGTCGTCCGCCTCCCACAGGGCCACCATCGCCAGATACTGCGGATAGGTCAGGCCCAGCCGGTCCAGCAGCGGCCGGTACAGCCGGTTGAAGGCGTGCCCGGCGGAATAGACGGCGAAGCACAGGAAGTCGTCCAGGTTCAGCGGCGGGTCGGACGGGGTGCGGGTCATGCGCGCAAATATAAATCGCGCACGATCCTATCGCAATGGATTGACAGCCGCGGCCCGGCGCCTATTTGTGTCGCACACGATCTAATCGTTCACGCCATCAACCAAGGAGCTTTCCCATGTCGACCCCCAGCCCCGTCCAGGTCCTCTACCGCACCGCCGCCCGCGCCACCGGCGGCCGCGACGGCCAGGCCGCCACCCTCGACGGCAGCCTCTCGGTCGCCCTGGCCACGCCGAAGGAGCTCGGCGGCGGGGGCGGCGCGGGGAACAATCCGGAACAGCTCTTCGCGGCCGGCTATGCGGCCTGCTTCATCGGCGCCATGAAGTTCGTGGCCAGCCAGGGCGGCCCCAAGGTTCCGGCCGATGCGGCGGTCACCGCCCATGTGGGCATCGGCCCCCGCGCGGCGGGCGGTTTCGGCCTCGACATCGCGCTGGAGGTCGCCCTCCCCGGCCTCGACCGCGCCGCAGCCGAAGACCTGGTCGCCAAGGCCCACCAGGTCTGCCCCTACTCCAACGCCACCCGCGGCAACGTCGACGTGAAGCTCAGCGTCGCCTGAGCAACGCACGGAAAGGCCTCCTCCCCCAGGGGAGGAGGCGCGCCCGCTACGGCGCGAAGCTGGAGCGGCCCTGGATGCCCCAGCGGCCGTCCTGGCGGGTGACGATGTAGATGCTGTCGAAGCCGCCGATCACCGAGCCGTCCTTGCGGAAGCGGCTGAAGCGGGTGTCGATGTGCACCTTGTCGGCGCCGGCGTGGATGACGTCGCGCCGCTGCCAGGCCGAGTGGTCCCAGTCGGCGAGCGCGCCGGTGGTGAACATCTCGGGCTTGTGGAAGCCCGGGTTGATCACGGTCACCTTGCCCGAGGCGAAGCGCACGTGCGGGAAGTTGAAGGTGGCCTCGAAGGCGGCCAGGTCGCGGGCGTTGAAGGCGGCCATGAAGGCGTCGAGGCGGCCCTGGGCGGCGGCGATCTCGGCGGCGAACTTCGCGTGCTCGGGCTTCACCGGCGGCGCGGCCACCGAGGCGCCGAGGGCGGGCGAGCCCGCCGCGAGCGATGCGCCGGCGACCCCGGCGGCGATGATGGCGTCCCTGCGACTGACCATGGCGATGCTTCCTCGGTTCTTGTTCTGGTTCATGGCGTCAGGCCCTCGGTGTCGAAGGGCCACTCCTGTTCGGGCGAATCCAGGTTCAGCAGCTCGGCGGCGTTGTGGCGCCAGGCGCGCATCATCTGGCCGCACCAGCGGATGAAGAGCTCATCCCGGCTGGGGTCGCCGCGCTCGACCCAGTAGACGAGCGCGTCGTTGCAGAACGAGATCATCGGCTCCAGCGCCAGCTCCAGCAGCGCCGGCCGCTGGCCCCGGGGCGGCGGCGGCTCGGGATACCAGAGCAGGCCCCGGAGCCGCTGGCCGGTGCGCCGCCGCAGGGCCGCGTGGGCCGCCTGATAGGCCGGGTTCTGGCCGCTGTGCCGGACCAGAAGGATGAAGCCGTCGTGGAACGAGCGGGCGGCCGCCAGCGACTTGCGCATGCCGCCGCCGTAGCCGCGCCACGGCTTGCCGTCCTGGTTGTTCAGCCGGCGCAGGGTCTCGGCGAAGATCCCCTGGATCAGGGCGTCCTTCGACGGGAAGCGCCGGTACAACACCACCTTCGTCACCCCCGCCGCCGCGGCCACCTGCTCCATGGTGGCGCCGGCCAGGCCGTGCTGGCGGAAGACCGCCGCGGCCACCCGCATGAACGCCTCCCGCCGTTCGGCTTCGCGGGCCGTGCGCACGGCCGCGTTGGGTTCGGCGTCGTCGGTGGCGTCGGCGAGGGTCCGGGTCATGGGCTCAGTCGTAGATCTTCAGGAGGTGGCCGTCCTGCTTCTTCACCGACTGGCGCATGCTGGTCCACTGGGGCGGCACATTGTCCTTGTCCCAGGCCTTCAGCTTGGCCTGGAGGCGGGCGACCACGCCGGGGTTCGCCGTGGCGACGTTCGCCTTCTCGCCCAGGTCGCCCTTGAGGTCGTACAGCATCACGTGCTGCCCGAGCGGCGAGACCACGGCGTGCGTGCCGTCGGGCGTGATGTTGGCGGCGGTGGTGGCGGCGTCGGACGGATCGGCCTTGTTGACCTCCCACAGCTTCCAGTTTCCGTCGCGGATCGCGAAGTTGGGGCCGGCCCGCCAATAGACGGTGGGGTTGGGCGCGGCCGGGTTCCCGCCGGTGACGAAGGGCATCAGGTTCACCCCGTCGGTCCCCTTGGGCAGGTTGGCGCCCGCCAAGGCCGCGGCGGTGGGCACGATGTCGAGGCTGGAGACCATGCGGTCGTCCACCTGGCCGCCCGGGATGCGGCCCGGCCAGGCGACGATGTAGGGAACGCGGACCCCGCCCTCGAGGTGCGTGCCCTTGTGCCCGTTGAGCGGGGCGTTGGAGCACGCCGCCCCGATGTAGGGCGCGCAGCCGTTGTCGGAGAGGAAGACGATGAGCGTGTTCTTCTCCAGTCCCTCGGCCTTCAGCTTGGCGCGGATGGCGCCCACGCCGTCGTCCAGGGACGAGACCATGGCGGCATAGATCCGCTGGCCGCGGTCGGGCACGTGGCGATAGCGGTCGAGGTACTTCTTGGTGGCCTGCAGCGGCGTGTGGGGCGTGGTGTAGGCCAGGTAGAGGAAGAACGGCTTGTCCTTGTTGGAGCCGATGAAGCGCACCGCCTCGTCGGTGAAGGCGTCGGTGAGGTACTCCTTGACCTCCACCACCTCCTTGCCGCGCCGGACCGTCGCGATGCTGCGCAGGTAGGCCATCCGCTCGTCGTCGGTGGCGGTGGCCGGCAGGGGATCCTTGAGGGTGGCGCGGAACGAGGCGGCGGCGCCCGGCGGGGTATAGGTGTCATCGCCGGGCTGGCTCTGGGTGTAGAAGGCGGTCGCGCCGGCGGTGATGCCGAAGAACTCATCGAAGCCGCGGTCGGTGGGCTGGTAGCCCTCGGCTTCCCCCAGGTGCCACTTGCCGATCATGCCGGTGCGGTAGCCGGCAGTCTTCAGGATGTTGCCCATGAAGGGCTCGGCCAGGGAGACGCCGCCCCGCCGGTCGCGGCCCACCGGATTGAACTCCCAGCCGAACCGCTGCTGGTAGCGGCCGGTCAGGATCGCCGCCCGCGACGGCGCGCAGACCGGATGGGTCACGTAGCCGGCGGTGAAGCGCACGCCGTCGGCCGCCAGGGCGTCGATGTTCGGCGTCTTGATGACGTTCGAGCCGTAGGCCGAGGTGTCGCCATAGCCCAGGTCGTCGGCGACGATGACGATGATGTTCGGCCGGGGCGCCGCCCGCACCGGATCCACGGCCGTGGCCGGCGGCGCGCTGGCCGCGGCGGCCAGGGACAGGGTCACGGCGAGGATCAGGGGGGCGCGTTTCATGCGTGGGCTCCTTGGTCGGCCCGGACGCTAGCCGGATCGTGCGGTCCGATCTGCACAATTGGATGACAGGGTGCTATAGCCCACAGGCATGGAGCTTCGGCATCTCGAACAGATCCTGGAAATCTGCCGTGCGGGCGGTTTCAGCGGCGCGGCGCGCAAGCTGCAGATCTCGCAACCCACCCTGTCCAAGAGCATCGCGCGGCTGGAATCCCAGCTTTCCCTTCGTCTGTTCGAGCGCACCAATGGCGCGGCGCGGCCGACGGCCTATGGGGCGTTCGTGGCCCAGCGGGCGGAGACGCTGCTGCAAGGCGTGGCCGCCCTGACCCGCGACCTGGAGCAGCTGGCGCGTGGCGAGGAGGGACGGATCCGGATCGCCGTGGGCCCCGCCTCGCGCCTGAAGCCGCTGCCGGAGCTGCTGCGGCGGGTGGCGGTGCGGTTCCCGAAACTGCACGTGGAGACGATCCAGGAGACCGGCCCCGGCGTGATGAAGGCGCTGCACGACGGCCGGGTCGACATCGCCTTCGGCTATTCCGAGCACGCGGCGCGCTACGGCGAGCTGATCCGCAAGAAGATGTTCGAGGACGCGGTGATCCTGGTCGCACGGCCGGGCCATCCGGCCCTGGCGCTGCAGGACGCCGGGCCGCGGGAGCTGCTGCAATACCCCTTCGCCCTGCCCAGCATCCTGCCGGGCGTCGAGCGCTGGGCCGGCGAGATGTCGCGCGAGGAGAACGAGAACCTCAGGGCCTTCATCAGCGACGACTATTCGCTGATCATCCAACGGGCGCTGGACACCGAGGCCATCGCGCTGGGCGCCTCGTTCCTGTTCGACGAGCAGGTGAAGGACGGGCGGCTGGCGGTGGTGTCCTCGACGCTCGACGTGCCCTACGCCTGCTGGATGCTGACGACGGCCGAGCGATGGCGCTCGCCGCTGATCAAGGCCATGGCCGAATTGTCCAAGGCCGCGGTCGCGGACCGGCCGCTGAGCGCCGCAGCCTGATAGCCGGGGGCTATGCGCGTCTGGCCAGGCCGGCCTGCTCCATCCGCCACTTAAGCTGGTCAAAGCGGTCCTGCCCGAAGAACGGCTCGCCGCCGAAGACCATCATCGGCACGCCCCAGTGGCCGGCGGCGCGCTGGTCGACCTGGTTGGCCTCGACGACCTGGGCCAGGCGGTCGGCCTCCCCGTCCGCGACGGCGCTGAGCTCGGCATAGTCCAGGCCGGCCCGTTCGGCCGCGCGGGCCAGGTGGTCGCCCTCGTGCCAGTCGTCGACCTCGCCGCTCCAGATCGTATGGCTGGCCTCCCTCAGGAACGGCAGGCCGCGGCCGCGCTCCGCCGCGGCGACGCCCAGGTGGGTCAGGCGATGGATGTAGGGCTGCTGCATCCGGTAGCCGACGCCCGGCGCCTGCTGCACCGGGTCCGGCCGGGGCCAGCGGAACGGCAAGCCGAGGAACGCCGCCTCCCGGAAGACGTCCCTCATGAAGTAGGGCGTCCACAGCGGGTCGCGGGTCTCGAAGAACTCGGGCGTGCGCACCGCCAGCGGATAGACCGGCCGCACGTTGCAGGCGACGTCGTACTCGGCCTCCAGCGCCATCAGCCGCGGGACGACCATGTAGGAATAGGGCGAGCGGAAGGACCAGTAGAGGTCGTAGCTGAGGGTCATGGCGTCCTTCCCGTCCGGCGTTTTCGAAGCTCTAGCACACGAACGTGAATCCAAGTTCCGATTTCACGTCCGCCCACTCCGCCGCCGGCCGTCATATCTTCGTATGAGCGGCGCGGGACGGACGGCTGTGTCATAAGATCGCAGTCCACTCGCTTGCCGAAGAGCCATGCCCGACGCCGCGATCGTCCATATCGTCGATGACGACGCCTCCCTCGGCGAGGCGCTGGCCAGCCTGTTTCGCTCGGTGGGCCTGGAGCCGCGGCTCTACGGCTCGGCGCAGGCCTTCCTCGACGCCGAGCTTCCGGACGCGCCCGGGTGCCTGGTGCTGGACGTGCGGCTGCCCGGCCTCTCCGGCCTGGATTTCCAGGCCCAGCTCGCCCAGTTGGGGATCGGCCTTCCGGTGGTGCTGATGACGGGGCACGGCGACATCCCCATGTCGGTGCGTGGCATGAAGGCCGGCGCGGTCGATTTCCTGCCCAAGCCCTTCCGCGAGCAGGACATGCTGGACGCGGTCGCCACCGGCATCGAGCGCGACCGCCAGCGCCGGGCCGCCGACGGGGGGCGACGGGCGCTGGAGGAACGCTTCGCCACCCTCTCCCCGCGCGAGCGCCAGGTCATGGCCCTGGTCACCGCCGGCAAGCTGAACAAGCAGGTGGCGGGCGACCTCTCGCTGTCGGAAATCACGGTGAAGATCCACCGCGGCGCGGCCATGCGGAAGATGGGCGCCCGCTCGCTGGCCGATCTGGTGCGGATGGCCGAGGCCCTGCACGTCGGCGCCTGACCATACCTGCGTATGATTCCGGCGGGAGCGTCGGCATGCGAAGCCGTCCCTCATGAGCGCGGCCGATCCGTTGATCTCCATCGTCGAGGACGACGAGTCCCTGCGCCAGGCCATGGTCGGCCTCGTGCGGTCGCTGGGCTATCGGGTGGCCAGCTATCCGAGCGCGGAAGATTTCCTCGCCGCCGACTCCCGCGACCGGTCGAATTGCATCATCACCGACATCCAGATGCCCGGCCTTTCCGGCATCGACCTGAAACTCCGGCTCACCGCCGAAGGCGTGGCGACCCCGGTGATCATGGTCACGGCGCGCGCCGAGCCCGCGCTGCATGAGAAGGCCATGGCCAGCGGCGCCTGCTGCCTGCTTCGCAAGCCGTTCACCGCCGAGGCGCTCATCGACTGCCTGGACCAGGCCCTGGCCGCCTGACCGGTGGACACCCCGCCCCGCTCTTCGGCTAAGGTCCGCGCGCCAGGGGGGGTGCGCATGGGTCCGGCCGAACGGGGCGATCTCTTCGATCTCGTCCAGGAGAGCATCGTCGTGTGCGACGCGGCGGGCCGGATCACCGCATGGAACGCCGGGTCGACCGAACTCTATGGCTGGAGCCTGGAGCAGGCGCTTGGCCGCACGACCTCCGATCTGCTGGGGTCGGACGCGGCGATTCCGACGGACGACCGCTGGGAGGGCGAGCTTGCCCGCCGCGCCGCCGACGGGCGCGAACTGATCGTGGAGGTGCGCCGCAGCGTTCGGCGCGGGCCGGACGGCGAGCCGGTCGAGATCATCGAGACCGCCCGCGGCATCACGGAGCGCCGGGCGGCGGAACGGGCTCTGCGCGAGAGCGAGTACCGCTACCGCAACCTGTTCCAGGCCATGGCCGCCTCGTTCTGGGAGCTGGATTTCAGTCCGGTGGGCCAGATGCTGCGCCAGGTGCGCAAGTCGGGGGTCACGGACTACGCCGCCTATTTCGCCGCCAATCCGGGGTTCGTGCGCGAGATGATGCGGGTGACGCGCGTGCTTGCCGTCAACGAGCAGTCGGTGAAGCTGTTCGGGGTCGACGACGCCACCGTGCTACTCACCACCATCGACCGTTTCTGGCCGGAAGCCAGCACGGCCGTCTATGCCGAGTCCGTGGTGGCCGCGGTCTCCGGGCAGCCCAGCTTCTCCCGCGAAACCCGGCTGCGCAGGCTGGACGGCCGCGAGTTCGACGCTCACTTCACCGCCTGTTTCCCGCCCGAGAGCGTGGCGGACGGCAAGCTGCTGATCGGCATCATCGATATCGGCGAGCGGGTCCGCGCCCAGCGCCAGCTCCAGGATCTCCAGGCCCAGTTCGCCCACGCCGCCCGCGTGTCGATGCTGGGCGAACTGACCGCCTCCATCGCCCACGAGGTGAACCAGCCGCTGGCCGCCATCGCCACCAACGCGTCGGCCGGCATGCGCTGGCTCTCGCGGCCGGAACCCGACCTGGACGAGCTGCGAGGGATCAACACCCGGGTCGTGGCCGACGCCCAGCGGGCCGCCGCGATCATCGCCCGGGTGCGCGACATGGCCGTCCGCCGCGCGCCCGAGCCGCAACCGCTGTCGGTGAACGCCGTGGTCGAGGAGGCGCTGCTGTTCCTGCGCCACGAGAGCCAGGGCAAGGGGGTGACCGTCGCGCTTGAGCTCGGCTCCGCGCTGCCGGACGTCCTGGCGGACCGCACCCAGGTGCAGCAGGTGGTGGTCAACCTCGTCGCCAATGCGATCCAGGCCATGGCCGCCGGCGACGGCCCGCGGGAGATCCGCGTCACGACCGGCCTCGACGCCGAGGGCAAGGTTTCGGTCATGGTCGCCGATACGGGGCCGGGCGTGCGGGCGGAGGACCTGCCGCGCCTCTTCGACAGCTTCTTCACCACCAAGGCCGACGGCATGGGCATGGGCCTGCCCATCTGCCGGTCGATCATCGAGACCCACGGCGGGGTCATCCGCGCCGCCAACAACGCGAACGGCCGGGGCGCCTGCTTCGCATTCAACCTCCCCGCCGCCGAGGTCTGACCGCCCGGTTAGGCGGCGTCATACCAATGTATGCGACGGGACACCGCAGGTTGAATTGAGACCGTCACGCTCGGGGCGCAATCTGCCGCTCACTGTCCCCCCACAGGAAAGGAGCCCCCCATGCCCACGATCACCACGAAGGACGGCGTCGAGATCTTCTACAAGGACTGGGGCGCCGGACAGCCCATCGTGTTCAGCCACGGCTGGCCGCTGACGGCGGACGACTGGGACGCCCAGATGATGTTCTTCGCCAGCAACGGCTACCGGGTCATCGCCCACGATCGCCGTGGCCACGGCCGCTCGACCCAGACCTGGGACGGCAACGAGATGGACACCTACGCCGACGACCTGCGGGCGCTGGTGCTGGCGCTGGACCTGAAGGACGCGATCCACGTCGGGCATTCCACCGGCGGCGGCGAGGTCGCCCGCTACCTGGGCCGCCACGGGACCGACCGCGCGGTCAAGGCCGTCCTGATCGGCGCCGTGCCGCCGGTGATGGTCAAGAAGGACAGCAACCCCGAGGGCCTGCCCATCGAGGTGTTCGACGGCTTCCGCGCCGCCCTGCTCGCCGACCGCGCCCAGATGTTCATCGATGTTCCGACCGGGCCGTTCTACAGCTTCAATCGGCCGGGTGCGAAGGTCAGCGAAGGCCTGATCCGCAAGTGGTGGCTGCAGGGCATGATGGGCGGCGTGAAGGCCCACTACGACTGCATCAAGGCCTTCTCGGAAACCGACTTCACCGAGGACCTGAAGAAGATCGACATCCCGGTCTTCCTGATGCACGGCGACGACGACCAGATCGTCCCCATCGCCGACTCGGCGCTGAAGGGGATCAAGCTGCTCCAGAAGGGCACGCTGAAGGTCTATCCCGGCCTGCCGCACGGCATGGCCTCGACCCACGCCGAGATCATCAACAACGACCTGCTCGCCTGGCTGAAGGGCGAACTGAAGGACGCGAACCAGTCTGCGGCGGCCCTCGAGCCCGCCTGACGCCTCCCCCGAAACAGATTGGTTCAGGCGCCGCCGTTTCCCCCAACGGCGGCGCCGTCTTGCGTGTTAGGACCCCTTCATGACCGATACCATCCGCATCCTGGGCGTGGCGGGCAGCCTGCGCCGCGGTTCGCTGAACCGCGCGCTGCTCGCCGCTGCGGCCGAACTGGCCCCGGACCACGTTTCGATCGAGATCTTCGATCTGGCGGACGTACCCCTCTACAACGGCGACGTCGAAGCGGCGGGCGATCCGGCCGGCGTGACGGCGTTCAAGGCCGCGATCCGGGCCGCCGACGGGGTGCTGTTCGTGACGCCCGAGTACAACCACGGGGTCCCCGGCGTGATGAAGAACGCCGTGGACTGGGCCTCGCGCCCGCCGTCGGACGCGGCGCTGAGCGGCAAGCCCGTGGGGATCATCGGCGCCTCGCCCGGCCAGACCGGGACCGCGCGAGGCCAGAGCCAGCTTCGCCAGGCGTTCGAATTCACCAACTCCTACTGCCTCCCCCAACCCGAGATCCTGGTGTTCCGCGCCCACGAGAAGTTCGACGGCGAGGGCCGGCTGACCGACGAGGCGACGCGCAAGTACCTGGCCCGCTACGTGGCGGCCCTGGCCGCCTGGGTCCGTCGTTTCCGCCCGGAGCGGGCGGGGGGCTGACGGCGGCGCGAAACCCCGCGATTGTGGCGCGTCCGACATGTCGCCGCCGCTTTGCGGAACGAGAGCGGACGGATCGGACGTCGGGAACCTTCATGCGGACCAGGATCTGGATCGGGGTGGTGGCTGCGGCCTTGCTGGCGGGCGCCTGCGCCGGCGGCCCGCGCGAGGGCCCGCCGCCCGGCTTCGGCGACGACGAGCCCGGCGACGGCCCGCGGCCGCCCCGCGCCCAGCTGTTCATCAGCCCCGCCGGCCAGCCCTTCCGCGCGCCGGGCGGCCAGGCCTATCCGGTGGCCGACTGGTTCGCGAAGGCCGACGCCGACCGCGACGGCCGCCTGACCCGCGACGAATTCCGCGCCGACGCCGACGCCTGGTTCACGGTGCTGGACGCGAACGCCGACGGCCAGATCAGCATGCCCGAGGTCTCGCGCTGGGAAGAGGAGCTGATCCCCGAGATGAGCCGCGTGGGCGTCGGCATGTCGCCGGCCGATCCGCGCGGCCGCCGGCGCGGCGGCGGCGGCGTCAACACCCGACTGCAGGGCGCGGCGGCCTACAGCCTGATCAACGAGCCGCATCCGATCCGCGGGGCCGATGCGGACTTTTCCTTCAGCGTGAGCCGCGCCGAGTGGCGGGGGGCCAGCGACCGGCGCTTCGCGCTGCTGGACGTCGATGGAGATGGGGCGATCCTGCTGTCCGACCTGCGCCCGACACCGGTGCAGGCGATGCGGGCGGGCGATGGCGAACGCAGCATGGACCGGCGGCCGGCCATCGGCGTGCAGAGACGCCAGCGCTAGCTCAGGGCGCGTACGGCCGCTCGCGATAGTCGAACCAGGCGAAGTCGGCGGGGTGGGCCGCGCCGGAGGTGTCCTGGCAGGCCATCCCCACGAAGGCGCCGGTGAAGTTGGGCGTGCCGGGGGCGGCGGCCTCGTCCGAGAGGATGGAGGCGTCGAACACCTGCGGCAGCACGGTCCAGGCCTCCTCCCCCGCCAGGCGGAAGGCGAAGCGCAGGCGCTCGAAGTCCACTTCCACCCGAAGCTCCACGGGCCCGGGTCCGATCGGGATGGGCGGGGTGAAGGCGTCGGCCTGGGGGCTGTCCGGCAGGGCCGACATGACCTGGACGCAGCGGCCCAGAGCCGCGTCGTGGCTGACCATCAGGTAGTGGAACTTCGCGGCGCTGTAGTAGCAGACGAGGCCCGCCGCCTGCTGGAAGTGCCGGGGCTCGAAGTCCATCCGCGTCGCCGCCGAGTAGCAGAAGGCCTGCTGGCGCCGCGCGACCAGGGCCTGGCGGAACAGGCTGCCCAGGCTCTCGCGGCCGATCAGGCGCAGCCAGCCTGGGCGCGCCGAGAGGCTGAAGATCTCGGCTGGATAGGGTGTGCGCAGCCACTGGAAGTCGATGGGCAGGTCCGGCCCATCGAAGTCGCTGCGTTCGGGCGTCGCCGGCCAGGGATGGGCCGGCAGGTCCGGCGCCTGGACCTCCAGCTCCGGCGTTCCGCGGCCATCCAGGGTGCGCAGCCAGCCGTCCTGGCCCCAGACCATCTTCTGGATCGCCGTCTCGCGGCCCAGGACGCAGCGGCCGCGGTTCGGGAGCGGGCGGCCGCAGAGGTAGACGGCATAAGTCTCGCCGCCCGGCGTCTCCACCAGGTCGGCGTGGCCGGCGCGCTGCAGCGGCGCATCCGGGCGATCGCGGCTGGTGAGGATCTGGCCGTCGGGGTGCAGGTCGTAGGGGCCCCAGAGGTCGCGCGAGCGGGCCAGGGTCGCGGCGTGGCCGAAGCCGGTGCCGCCCTCGGCCGTGAGCAGGTAGTACCAGCCGTCCCGCCGGTAGAGATGGGGCGCCTCGGTGAGGCCAAGGGCCGTGCCCTCGAAGATCACCCGCCGCTCGCCCACCAGCCGGCGCTGGGCCGGCGAGTATTCCTGGCAGACGATGCCGGCGAACCGGTTGCGGCCCGGCCGGTGATCCCAGAGCATGTTGACCAGGTACTTGCGGCCATCGTCGTCGTGGAAGAGCGACGGGTCGAAGCCGCTAGAGTTCAGGTACACGGGGTCGGACCAGGGCCCGTCGATCGTCGGCGCGGTCACCAGGTAGTTGTGGAAGTCGCGCAGCGAGACGCCCGAGGCGCCGCCCACCGTGGTCCGGCCATAGCGCTTCACGTCGGTGTAGATCAGGTGGAACAGGCCGCCGGCGTGGGTCAGGCACGGCGCCCAGACGCCGCCGGAATCCGGGTCGCCGCGCATGTCCAGCTGGCTGGGGCGGTTCAGGGGCCGGGCGACGAGGTGCCAGTTCGCCAGGTCGTGGCTGTGGTGGATCTGGACGCCCGGGAACCACTCGAAGGTCGAGGTCGCGATATAGTAGTCGTCGCCCACCCGGACGATGGACGGGTCGGGATTGAAGCCCCGCAGGATCGGGTTGCGGATCATGCCCGGCGGTCCTTCACCAGGGTCCAGAGGACCACGGCGCCGACGAGGTCCAGCAGGCCCAGCGCCACGAAGAACGGGTCGTAGCCGACGGTGGCGACGAGGCCGCCGATGGCGAGCGAGAACAGCAGCACGCCGAGGTTCCCGCACGTGCCGGCGAGCCCGGCGACGGTGGCCACCTCGCTGCGCTTGAAGAGGTCGGAGGCCATGGTGATCACCGTCACCGACAGGGTCTGGTGTGCGAAGCCGCCGAGGCAGAGAAGGGCGATGGCGGCGTAAGGGCTTTCGACGCGCCCGACGAACATCATGCCGGTCATCATCAGCGCCCCTAGGGTGAAGGCGCCGCGCCGGGCGTTGATCAGGCTGGCGCCGCGCCGCTGGAGGAACAGCACCACGGCGGGGCCGAACAGGCAGCCGGCGTCCGCGGCCAGGAACGGGAGCCAGGCGAACAGCGCGATCTGCTTCAGGTCGAAGCCGCGGGTCTCGACCAGGTAGAGCGGCACCCAGAACGCCAGCGTGCCCCAGGTGGGGTCGGCCAGCAGGCGCGGGATGGCGATGCCCCAGAAATCGCGGCGGCGCAGGAGGGCGGGGATCGACGGGCGGGCGCCGTCGGCGGCCAGATCCTTCTCCTGCCCGGCCTCGATCAGTTGGCGCTCGGCGGTCGACAGGCGGGGATGCGTCT
>NZ_LSJI01000226.1 GCF_001557235.1 Phenylobacterium sp. CCH9-H3
TACGACAGCGCCGGCACCGTCGAGTTCGTGGCCGGACAGGACAAGAGCTTCTACTTCCTGGAGATGAACACCCGCCTGCAGGTGGAGCATCCGGTCACCGAGATGATCACCGGCGTGGACCTGGTCGAGCAGATGATCCGCTCGGCCTATGGCGAGAAGCTGCCGTTCGCCCAGAAGGACCTGAAGATCAACGGCTGGGCCATGGAGAGCCGGATCTA
>NZ_LSJI01000227.1 GCF_001557235.1 Phenylobacterium sp. CCH9-H3
GGGCCGCTGAACCCGCCGAAGCCCACCGGCAGCACGAACCACATGACGGCCGGCGTCGAGCCCAGCGCCGCGAGAGCCGCGGGCGAGCGGAACGAGAAGCCCTGAGCATGAACCATCATACCGGCCAGGATCGCCATGGCGGCGAGGCGGAACGGCTCCTGCCCTTCGAACCAGTAGAGGGCGGCCAGGCTCGCCCAGACGACGCTCGAGCCGAACATCGAGACCATGTAGGCCGCGCGCTGGCGGCGGCTCATGGCCTCGCCACGCCCCACCGGTCGGGTCATGAACCGGGTCCAGGCCTCGGCCGCCGCGAAGGCCGCGAACCAGCCGCCGCCCCAGATCGGGCCATAGACATAGGCGGTCAGCAGCGCCGCGCCGCAGCCCACGGCCATGCGGACGCCGAACACCTGGCGCGCCGTGGCGGCCACGGCGTCCAGACGATCATCCAGCAGGCTCCAAGCCCTCGCGATCACGACGGAACATCCCCTATCCGAACAGGTCCGCCGCGCTCCCCAGTGCGGCAGGCTGTCGCAGCACTCTGCCCCGCAAACATGAACGGACCCTTGTTTCGGCGAAGCTTGTTACGCGAGAGGCGCGTTTTCGAGCGGGCCCCGGCAAGCTAGGCTTTGGGATACGGACCGCGGAGGACTTCAGATGCTGGCCAAGTTTCTCGTGCGGGCGGTGTTCGCCGCCTTGGGCCTTTGGGTGGCCTCGGCCATCGTGCCGGGGGTGCACGTCTCGAACACCGGGACTCTGATCCTGGCGGCATTGCTTCTGGGCGTGGTGAACGCGCTGGTCCGACCGGTGCTGGTGATCCTGACCCTGCCGCTGACGATCCTGACGCTGGGCCTGTTCCTGCTGGTGGTGAACGCCGCCACCATCGGCCTGGTGGCCTGGCTGTTGCGCGGCTTCACGGTCGATGGCCTGATCCCCGGCGTGCTGGCCGCCATCGTCACCGGCGTCGCGAGCTGGATCGGCGGCATGGCGATCCGCGACGACCGCCGCTGATGTGGCGCGCGTGGCCGCTCAGCCTCGCGCCCGGACCGCCAGGGCTGGAAAGTCGCTGAAGAGGCCGTCGACACCGGCGGCGTAGAGCGCCTTCAGGACCGCATCGACGTCCCCGTGGGCGGCCGGCCCCTGCCCGCGCTGCAGCGCCTTGGGCAGGAAGGCGTTCTCGGCGCGGACGGTCCAGGGGTGGACGGCCATCCCCGCGGCGTGCGCCCAGCCGACCAGCCCGGTCGCCGCGCTGAGCGCGCCGTCCGCGGTCGGTACGACCAGGGGCCACTCCGGCCCCAGGCCCTCGGCGAAGGCGGCGATGGCCTTCACGCCGGCCTCGGACGTGACGTCCACCGGCGCGGGTCCCCGGCTCACCAGCATGACGCGGCGGCTCTGCACGAGCTGACCGATGGCCTTCAGCGGCTCGACCTCGAAGCACTGCACGAACACCGGCGCCGACCGGGTCGCGAGCCCGTTCGCCTTCAGCGCATCGGCCAGCCGCGCCTCGAGCGGCAGGCCGATCCCTGCGAAGTAGGTGGGGTGTTTCATCTCGGGATAGGTCCCGATGGTCCGTCCCAGCCGCCGGCCCTCGGCCTTCGCCAGGTCGATGACCTCCTGGTAGGTGACGATCGTCTCCTGCCCGTCGAAGCGGGCGCTCCCGGGGCGAAGAGCCGGCAGGCGCTCGCGGGCGCGCAAGGTCTTCAGCTCGGCCAGGGTGAAGTCTTCGGTGAACCAGCCGGCGACCTTCTCCCCGTCGATGACCTTTTCGGCGCGGCGGGCGGCGAACTCGGGCCGGTTCGCGACGTCGGTGGTCCCGGAGATCTCGTTCTCGTGCCGCACGACCAGATGGCCGTCCTTGGTGGCCACCAGGTCTGGCTCGATGAAGTCGGCGCCCTGCGCGATGGCCAGGCGATAGGCCATCAGCGTGTGTTCCGGCCGCTCGCCGCTGGCGCCCCGGTGGGCGATGACCAGGGGCTTCCGCCTGGGCTGGGCGAAGACCGCCGTTGCGGTGGCGGCGAGGGCGGCGGCGGCGGCGGCGGCGGCGGCGGCGAGGGTGCGGCGAGTCAGCATGCCCGCACCTTAGGCTCTATTTTGCGGCAGCCAGACGACTGACGATCTGGGGGTGCAGGTCGAGGTTGGAGGCCACCACCGAACCCTTGCCCAGCACCGCGTCGCCGCCCTCGGCGTCGGTGACCTTGCCGCCTGCCTCGGTGACCAGCAGGACGCCGGCCGCCAGGTCCCAGGGCTTCAGGTCGCGTTCCCAGTAGCCGTCGTAGCGGCCGGCGGCGACCCAGGCCATGTCGAGCGCGGCCGAGCCGAAGCGGCGGACGCCCGCGACCCGCTGGGTCATCTGGTGCAGCTCCTTGAGGAACTTCGCGTGCTGGCCGTGGCCGAGGAACGGGATGCCCGTCGCCAGCACGGCTTCGTCCATGCGCTGGCGCGCGGCCACCCGCAGGCGATGGTCGTTGACGTAACAGCCCTTGCCCTTCTCGGCCCAGAACAGCTCGTTGGTGATCGGGTTGTAGGTGACCGCAGCCACGACGCCCACCTCGGCGCGTTCCAGCGCGATGTTGATGGCGAAGTGCGGGATGGCGTGGAGGAAGTTGGTGGTCCCGTCCAGCGGGTCGACGATCCAGGTGTGGGTCTTGTCGGTGCCCTCGATCAGGCCCCGTTCCTCGCCGTGGAAGCTGTAGCCGGGTCGGGCTTTCGTCAGCGCCTCGAAGAGCACCTGTTCGGCCTTGAGGTCGGCGGCGGAGACGAAGTCGGCGGGCGCCTTCTTGGCGACCTGCAGCTCGGCCAGCTCGCCGAAGTCACGGTTGAGCCCGCGCGCGGCCTTGCGCGCAGCGTCGCTCATCACCTTCAGAAGGGCGGATTGGGTGCTCACGGTTTCAAAAGATCTCGGGCGGGAATAGAGGGCGCGGAACCTAGTGTCGGGCCGGTATGAAAGCAAGGAGAGTCCGATGACACAGGCTGTCGAGCGGGTCGCGTCGTGCTGGTGCGGGGACCTGGCGGTGACGATGCGGGGCGAGCCGATGCTGGTGTCCAGCTGCTGCTGCACCCGCTGCCAGCGGCGGACGGGAAGCTTCTTCGGCGTCACGGTCTACTTCCACCCGGACCAGATGATCGCGCGGCGGGGGACGCCGTCTACCTTCCAGTTGCCGGACGGTGAGGCCAGGTTCCACTTCTGCCCCCGCTGCGGATCGAACCTCTGGTGGTTCGTACCCGACGACGACGAGGAGGTGCTGGGCGTGGCCGGCGGCGCGTTTGCCGATCCGACGCTGCCGGCGCCGCAGCGCATGGTCTACACCTCGACCCGGCACCCCTTCGTCCGGCCGCCGGAAGGGTTGCGGGAATTCGAGGACGGGGCGGACTAGCGCTCGGCCAGGCCCGCCGCGATCTCGGCGTTGAGCGCCTTCACCGCCGCGGCCGGGCCGTCGCCATGGCTCCAGACCCCTGCGGACACGGCGAGGAAGTCGGCCCCGGCGGCGGCGAGACCCCGAGCGTTGTCCGCCGTGATCCCGCCGATGGCCACGCAGGGAACCTCCATCGTCTCCTGCCAGATAGTCAGGATCTCGGGATCCGCGCGCGTCGGCGCATCCTTGGTGGTGGTGGGGAAAAAGGCGCCGAACGCCACATAGTCCGCCCCGGCCTCGGCCGCCTCCATCGCCAGGTGGCGGCTGTCGTGGCAGGTGACGCCCACCATCCGGTCCTTGCCCACCAGGCGGCGCGCTTCGGCATAGGTCCCGTCGGTCTGGCCGATGTGCACCCCGTCGCAGCCGAGGCGGGCGGCCAGGTCGGGCCTGTCGTTGAGGATGACCGCAAGCCCTCGGGCCTGGGCGATGGGCATCAGCACGTCGACGGCCGCGGCGATCACCTCGTCCGGCGCGTCCTTCAGGCGGATCTGCAGCGCCGCCACGTCGCCGGCGTCGAGCGCCTGGGCCAGGACGTGGCCGAAGGCCGCTAGGTCGTCCAGGCGCGGCGGGGTGATCAGGTAGAGGCGACAGAGCGGTAGGGCCATGGCCCTAAATACACACGCCGCGCCTCAGCGCAGCAGCATCTTCAGCGCATAGGCGATGCCGGCGCAGGAGAGCGCGCCGGTGAGCGACAGGCCCCCGAACCAGGCCAGGCGTTTCCACAGCGGCGCCAGAGCCTCGCCGCCCTCGGGCGGAGGTTCAATGATAGCCGGCATCGCCACTCCCCACCTTGCCCCGGAACAGCCAGTACACCCAGGCCGTATAGCCCAGGATGGCCGGCAGGAGGATGACGACGCCCACCAGCATGAGGCCCAGCGCATTGTCGGCATTGGCCGCCTGCCGGAAGTTCATGTCGTAGGGCACGATGTTGGGGAAGAACCCGATCGCCAGGCCGATGTAGCCGGACAGGAAGACCAGGTAGGCGCCCATGAGCGAGGTGGCGTGATGGGCGCGCCGGATGCCCAGGATCACGACGCCCAGGCCCACGAGGCCCAGCAGCGGGATGGGGATCAGGGGCGCAAGGGTCGCGAGGTCGAACGCCCCGTCCTCGAACCCCCAGCGCACGGCGATGCGCGGATGGACCAGGAGCGTGGCGACGCTTACCACCGCGAGGAGTGCGGCGGTGGCCCCAGCGGCGATCCAGGCCCAGCGTCGGGCCCGCACCTGCAGCTCGCCCTCGGTCCGCCAGATCAGATAGGTGGCGCCCAATAGGGTGTAGCCCGCGAGCAGCCCCGCCGCGACGAGCAGGCTGTAGGGCGTCAGCCAGTCGAACGGGCCGCCCGCGAAGGTGCGTCCCTCCAGCGTCACGCCCTGGATGAAGCCGCCCAGGACCAGGCCCTGGGCCAGGGTCGCGGCGATCGAGCCGCCGGCGAAGGCCGCGGTCCAGAAGGCCTTGCCGCGCATCCGGCCATGGTGGCGGAACTCGAACGCGACGCCGCGCAGGATCAGCGCCAGCAGCATGAGGATCACCGGCAAGTACAGCGCCGGCATCAGGGCCGAGTAGGCGAAGGGAAAGGCCGCGAAGAGGCCCCCGCCGCCGAGCACCAGCCAAGTCTCGTTGCCGTCCCAGACCGGCGCGATGGAGTCCATCATCACGTCGCGTTCCTGGGGTGAGGCCGCGAAGGGGAACAGGATGCCGATCCCCAGGTCGAAACCGTCGAGCAGCACGTAGAGCAGCACGGCCGTGGCGATGATCCCGGCCCAGATCAGCGGCAGGTCGAGGCTCATGGCGCCGCTCCCTTCGTTCCCGCGGCCAGCGGATTGCCCGGCGGCTCATCGGCGTCCTGCGGCGGCGTCTCGGGCCCTTCCGCGATCAGGCGCAGGATGTAGAGCACGCCCACGCTGAAGATCACCGCATAGATGCCCATGAAGGCCAGCAGCGAGGCCGAAACCTGGCCCGCCCCGACCGGCGAGACGGCGTCGGCCGTGCGCAGCACGCCGTAGATCACATAGGGCTGGCGACCCACCTCGGCCACGACCCAGCCGGCGATCACCGCCACGAAGCCGGCGGGGCCCATGGCCACCGCCGCCCGCAGGAACGGCCTGCTGTATTCAGGTCCGCGCGTGCGCCACAGCAGCCAGACGCCCCAGGCGCCCAGCCCGATCATCAACAGGCCCAGCCCCACCATCACCCGGAAGGCCCAGAAGACGATGAAGACCGGCGGCCGGTCCTCGGGTGCGAAGGCCTTCAGGCCCTTGACCTCCGCCGAGGGGCTGCCGGCGGTGATCAGGCTGCCCAGCTTGGGAATGGAGAGCTCGAAGCGGTTGCCCTCGGCCGCCCGGTCCGGCCAGGCGGCGATATGGAACGGCTGCTCGGTGCGCGTCTCCCAGAACGCTTCGATGGCGGCCAGCTTCGCCGGCTGTACCCGCAGCACGTCCTTGCCGGAGAGGTCCCCCACCAGGAGCTGAAGCGGCGCGACGATGGCGAACATGCCGATGGCCATGCGCAGGGCCAGGCGCGAGGCCTCCTCGTCCAGCGGCCCGTCCTGGCCCCACCGGCGCAGGATGCGCCATGCGGAGGCCGCGCCCACCACCAGGGCCGTGGTCAGATAGGCGGCGAGCGCCATGTGGGCGAAGCGTTCGGGGAAAGTGGGCGAGAAGATCACCTGCCACCAGTCGACGGCGCGCAGCGTGCCGTCCGGCAGGGTCGTGAAGCCGGTCGGGTGCTGCATCCAGCTGTTGGCCGAGATGATCCAGAAGGCCGAGATGAGCGTTCCGACGGCCACCAGCGCCGTGGCGGCAAAGTGCAGGCCGGGGCCGACCTTCTTCCACCCGAACAGCATGACGCCCAGGAACGAGGCTTCAAGGAAGAAGGCCGTCAGGACCTCGAACGCCAGCAGCGGCCCGATCACCGGCGAGGCCACGGCCGAGAACACGCTCCAATTGGTGCCCAGCTGGTAGCTCAGCACCACGCCGGAGACGACGCCCATGCCGAAGGAGATCGCGAAGATCTTCACCCAGAACAGGTACAGCGCCTTGAACGCCTCGTTCTTGGTGACCAGCCACAGCCCCTCCAGCACCGCCAGGAAACTGGCGAGTCCGATAGTGAAGCTGGGGAAGATGATGTGGAACGCGATAGTGAACGCGAACTGCAGCCGCGACAGTATCAGGGCATCGAGTTCCATCGCCGTCCCCGTGACGCCGGCTCCCGCATCTTTAAGAGGCCTGGCCGTTTCCCGGCGCCTAGAACGTCCAAGCTCGACCGTCGGTCGCTGCGACATGCTGCCGCAGGTTTGAATGCATTCATCATTCTCTGCGAATGACTTGCAAACTTAATCGCAGGGCGCTAGATCGGAAGCGTCAGCCAGGAGCCGCTCGCGCCCCATGTACGTCTGCAACTGCAATGGCATCCGTGAGCGCGAAGTCCGCGCGGCCATCGCCGCCGGCGCATCGCGGCCCGCCCAGATCTTCAAGGCCTGCGACTCCGCGGCCCAATGCGCCCGCTGCGTCTGCGACATGCGCAAGATCCTGGATGAGGAACGCGAAGCCCTGCGGTTCGCCGCGGAATAGGTCGTCTTCCGGCGAGCGAAAATCATTCGCAGGCAAATCTGCGGATTTTTCAGCAACCGCAAATCACTCGCAGACATTGTCTTTGACACTTCATGCCCGCCAGAGGCATTCCCGCGTCTAGCGTTGTGATGGAGGCTCTACGGTGCAAGGCGACAAGGCGATCATCAGGCTGTTGAACGCGGTCCTCACCAATGAGCTGACCGCCGTAAACCAGTATTACCTGCACGCGCGCATGTACGAGAACTGGGGTTTCGCCCGGCTCGGAAAGATCACCTACGAAGAGTCGATCGGCGAGATGAAGCACGCCGACAAGCTCATCAAGCGCATCCTGTTCCTCGACGGCCTGCCCAACCTGCAGGACCTGCACAAGCTCTCGATCGGCGAGTCCGTCGCCGAGGGCCTCGCCGCCGATCTCGGCGTCGAAGTCGGGGGCCGGACGACGCTCATCGAAGGCATCAAGCTCTGCGAAGCGTCCGCCGACTTCGTGTCGCGCGAACTGCTGACCGAGATCCTCAGCGACACCGAGGAGCACATCGACTTCCTCGAGACCCAGATCAGCCTGGTGAAGAGCCTGGGCGAGCAGAACTACCTGCAAAGCGCCATGGGCGAGCTGGCCGAGGGATAACGCGCCCGCCAGGCGGGCGGGGCATTGCTACGCCCGCGAGCTTCGCCCTACGGTCCCGTCCCATAGTTGGTGGAGAGCGGGTATGGCGGCTGGGGAGGAGGAAGGCGCGCCGGCGCGGTCCGGGTCGAACGTGACAGTGGTCGCGGGCGCCTCGGTCGGCACGGTGTTCGAGTGGTACGACTTCTACCTCTACGGCTCCCTCGCCGGCTTCATCACCCAGCACTTCTTCTCGGGGGTGAACGAGGTCACGGGCTATATCTTCGCCCTGCTGGCCTTCGCCGCGGGATTTGCGGTGCGGCCGTTCGGGGCCATCGTCTTCGGCCGGCTGGGCGACCTCTGGGGCCGCAAGAACACCTTCCTGGTCACCATGCTGCTGATGGGCATCTCCACCTTCGTGGTCGGCCTGCTGCCCAGCTACGAGACCATCGGCGTCGCCGCGCCCATCCTCCTGATCACGCTGCGCCTCGTCCAGGGGCTGGCCCTTGGCGGCGAGTACGGCGGGGCCGCGACCTATGTCGCGGAGCACGCGCCGGAGGGCAAACGCGGCCTCTACACCAGCTGGATCCAGACCACCGCGACCTTCGGCCTGTTTCTCAGCCTGATCGTCATCCTCCTGGTGCGGACCCAGATCGGGGAGGACGCCTTCCGGGCCTGGGGCTGGCGGATCCCGTTCCTGGTCTCGATCCTGCTGCTGGGCGTCTCGCTGTGGATCCGGCTGCGGCTCAACGAGAGCCCGGTGTTCAGGCAGATGGTGGACGAGGGGAAGTCCTCGAAGCGGCCGCTGGCCGAGAGCTTCGGCGAATGGGGCAACCTCAAGCTGGTGATCCTGGCGCTGGCGGGCCTGACGGCGGGCCAGGCCGTGGTCTGGTACACCGGCCAGTTCTACGCCCTGTTCTTCCTGGAGAAGATGCTGAAGGTCGACGGGGCGCTGACCAACACCCTGGTCGCCATCTCGCTCGCACTCGGCACGCCGTTCTTCGTGCTGTTCGGCTGGCTGTCGGACAAGGTCGGCCGCAAGCCGGTGATCCTGATCGGCTGCGTGCTGGCGGCGCTCACCTACTTCCCGATCTTCAAGGCCCTCACGGCGGCGGCGAACCCGCAGCTGGCTGAGGCCACGGCGTCGGCGCCGGTCCTGGTCATCGCCGATCCCTCCAGCTGCGCGCTGCAGTTCGACCCCGTGGGCAAGACCGCCTTCACCAGCGCCTGCGACATCGCCAAGTCGGCGCTGGCGGGCGCCGGGGTCTCCTACGAGAACCGCGCCGCGCCGGCCGGGACGGTGGCGGTGGTGCAGGTGGGCGCGGCGCAGCTCGCGAGCTTCGAGGGCGCCGGTCTGCCCAAGGCCGAGTTCGACGCGCGGAAGGCCGCCTGGACGAAGGAACTGGGCGCCCTGCTGACCAACGCGGGCTACCCGCCGAAAGCCGATGCGGCGCTGGTGAACAAGCCGATGGTGGTCTTCCTGCTGTGGCTGCTGGTGATCTACGTCACCATGGTCTATGGCCCGATCGCGGCGGCGCTGGTGGAGATGTTCCCGGCGCGCATCCGCTACACCTCGATGTCGCTGCCCTATCATCTGGGGAACGGCTGGCTCGGCGGGTTCCTGCCGACCACGGCCTTCGCCATGGTGGCCGCCACGGGCAACATCTACTACGGCCTCTGGTATCCGATCGCGGTGGCGGCCTTCACCGCCGTCGTCGGCTTCTTCTTCGTCAAGGAGATGAAGGGGAATCCCATCGAGGCCTGAGGCCGCCGCCGGATCGTCAGCCGAGCCAGCCGCTCTTTGCGAGCGGGATGTCGGCCACCTTGCGGATCACCTCGCCGTCCCGACGCTCGACCTCCAGCGCGTCGATGTGCCCGGCGATGTCCAGATCTCCCAGGTTCAGGGCCTGGGCCACCTTACGGGCGGCGGCGTAGTCGGCGGTCGTCGCCACCGTGATGTGGGGCAGATAGGGCGTCTCGGACCGCAGCGCCGCCTCGACCGGCCCCACGTGCAGGGCGTCGTGGAGCTTGAGGATCGCGCCGAACCCCTCGTCGGGGATCAGGAACACGTGGAAACGACCCACGGTATGCTCGTGGACCACCATGGCCGAGCGCAGGCGGAACCGGATGCGCTGGACCGGAGCCGCGGCCCTGCGGATCTGCTCGGTGAAGGCGGCCGGCGTCATCTGGACCCCGGGGAAGACCAGGGTGAAATAGGGCGGCCCGCGGCTGCCAGCCCGCCGCGAGCGGATGTCGGTCAGCCAGGCCAGGTCGGCCTTGTCGAAACGCGGCCGGGCGATGACTTCCAGCGTCTCCATCGGACCCTCCACCTGCGATTGTGCGTCATCCCGGCGATTTCGCCTATGGCGAGGCTTGCGCGACCCGGCGGCGCCGGCGCCAAGATGGCGGCCTGTCGTCTGTGGAGACCCCGATGGACCCGATCGCCCGCTGGCACGCCGTGGTGGAGGCGCGCGACATGGCCGCGCTCAAGGACCTGATCGCCGAGGATGCGGTGTTCGAGAGCCCGGTGGTGCACACGCCGCAGGTCGGCAAGGCGATCACGGTCAAATACCTGGCCGGCGCCCTGCAGGTCCTGAACAACGAGACGTTCCGCTACGTCGGCGAGTGGCGTGCGGAGCGGTCGGCCGTGCTGGAATTCGCCTGTGAGATCGAGGGGATCGCCGTCAACGGCGTCGACATCGTCTCTTGGAACGAAGCGGGGAAGATCACCCACTTCAAGGTGATGATCCGCCCGCTGAAGGCCATCAACCTCGTCCACCGCCTGATGGGCGAGCTGCTCGCGAGAGCCTGACGCACAGATGCTCCCCTCCGGGGGAGCTCGCGAAGCGAGAGGGGGCTTCACCACCATGGCTCAGGCCTTGAACCCCCTCCCCATCGGCGCGATGCGCCGCTGGACCTCCCCCAAGCGGGGGAGGACCTAACCGGGCGCGCCAAAGTGCTCCCCCTCCCGCGGAGCTCGCGAAGCGAGAGGGGTTTACACCCCCAGCCGCGCGCTACTCCGCCGCGACGCGGGTGATGCCGATCTTGGGGGCCAGTTCGCCCGAGGCGTAGCGCTTGGCCATTTCTGAGAGCGGGATCGGCTTGATGCTGGAGGCGTGGCCGGCGGTGCCGAACTCCTCGAAGCGCTGGATGCAGACCTTGCGCATCGCCTCCTTGGCGGGCTTCAGGTAGCTGCGCGGGTCGAACTCGCCCGGCTTCTCGGCGAACACCTTCCGGATCGCGCCGGTGATGGCCATGCGGTTGTCGGTGTCGATGTTGATCTTGCGCACGCCGTGCTTGATGCCGCGCTGGATCTCTTCCACCGGCACGCCCCAGGTCTGGGGCATCTCGCCGCCGTACTTGTTGATGATCTCCTGCAGGTCCTGTGGAACCGACGAGGAGCCGTGCATCACCAGGTGGGTGTTGGGCAGGCGGCGATGGATCTCTTCGATCACGTTCATGGCCAGGACGTCGCCGTCCGGCTTGCGCGTGAACTTGTAGGCGCCGTGGCTGGTGCCCATGGCGATGGCCAGGGCGTCCACCTCGGTGGCCTTCACGAATTCCACCGCCTGATCGGGGTCGGTCAGCAGCTGGTCGTGGCCGAGCTTGCCCTCGAAGCCGTGGCCGTCTTCCTTCTCGCCCATGCCGGTTTCGAGGCTGCCGAGCACGCCGAGCTCGCCCTCCACCGAGGCGCCGACCCAGTGGGCCATGTCCACGACGTTGCGGGTGACCTTGACGTTGTAGTCGTAGTCGGCCGGGGTCTTGCCATCGGCCTTCAGCGAGCCGTCCATCATCACCGAGGTGAAGCCGTACTGGATCGCGGTGGCGCAGGTGGCCTCGTTGTTCCCGTGGTCCTGGTGCATGCAGATCGGGATGTGCGGGTACATCTCGGCCATGGCGTCGATCAGGTGCTTCAGCACGATGTCGTTGGCGTAGGACCGGGCGCCGCGGGACGCCTGCATGATCACCGGCGAGTCGGTGGCCTCCGCGGCCTCCATGATCGCCAGTGCCTGTTCCATGTTGTTGATATTGAACGCGGGCACGCCGTAGCCGTGCTCGGCCGCGTGATCGAGAAGCTGTCGAAGCGTAATCCTGGCCATAACTTCAGGTCCCCACCTGTCTCATTGGGAGAGCGCCGCGACGCCGGGCAGCTCCTTCCCTTCCATCCATTCAAGAAACGCGCCGCCCGCAGTCGATACGAACGTGAAGTCGTGCGAGACGCCGGCCGCGTTCAGAGCCGCCACCGTATCACCCCCGCCCGCAACGGCCACCAGCCTGCCGGCCTTGGCCAGCTGGGCGGCGTGTTTCGCTGCTTCAACCGTCGCCTTGTCGAACGGTTCCACTTCGAAGACGCCAAAGGGGCCGTTCCAGATGAGTGTCTTGGCCTCGGACATGGCGGCGAGCACTTGCTCCAGCGCCTTGGGGCCGATGTCGAAGATCTTCTCGTCCGCAGCGACGCCGTCGGCGAGGTCGATGGTGCGGTTCGGGGCGTTGGGCGCCAGATCCTTCGCGACGACGACGTCCACGGGCAGGATCACCTTGCATCCGGCGGCCTCGGCCTTCTGCAGGATCTCGCGGGCGGTGTCGGCCATCTCCTTCTCGCACAGCGAGCCGCCGATCTCGGCGCCCTTGGCGAAGCAGAAGGTGTTGGCCATGCCGCCGCCGATGGCGAGGTAGTCCAGCTTGCCGACCAGGTTGTTCAAGAGATCCAGCTTGGTGGAGACCTTGGCGCCGCCGACGATGCCCATCACCGGGCGCTTGGGATTGCCGAGCGCGGCGTCCAACGCGTCCAACTCCTTACGCATCTGCTCGCCGGCATAGGCGGGCATGAGGCGGGCCAGGCCTTCGGTGGAGGCGTGGGCGCGGTGGGCGGCCGAGAAGGCGTCGTTGACGAAGAGGTCGCCATTGGCGGCGAGCGCCTTGGCGAAGTCGGGGTCGTTCTTCTCCTCGCCCGCGTGGTAGCGGACGTTCTCCAGGAGCAGGACATCGCCGTCCTTCATGGCGGCCACAGCCTTGGCCGCCTCGTCGCCGATGCAGTCGTCGGCGAAGGCCACGGGCGCGCCCAGCAGCTTGCTCAGCGGCTCGACCACCGGCTTCAGGCTCATCTCCGGCACGCGCTTGCCCTTGGGCCGATCGAAGTGGGCCAGCAGGATCGTCTTCGCCCCGCCCTGGCGCAGCTTCTCGATAGTGGGCAGCGCGGCCTTCAGGCGGGTGTCGTCGCTGACGGCGCCGTCCTGCATGGGGACGTTGAAGTCCACGCGGACCAGGGCGCGTTTGCCGGAGAGATCGGCGTCGTCGAGGGTCTTGAAGGTCATGCGTGAACTATCCGGCCTGAGCGCGCCGAGGGCGCAGTCGTTGAACCGCCAAGTCGCCAAGAACGCCAAGAGGCCTGGGTCGCTTCCGGCTCCTTGGCGTGCTTAGCGACTTGGCGGTGAATGAGGGGCGCAGGTGCGCCAGGCTGTCGAACCTGGCGCACCTGCGATCCTAGATCAGCTTGCCCAGGGCGACGGCGGTGTCGCTCATGCGGGTCGAGAAGCCCCACTCATTGTCGTACCAGGTGAGGACGCGGCCGAGGCCGCCGTCGATCATCTGGGTCTGCGGCAGGGCCGCGGTCGACGAGGCGGGGTTGTGGTTGAAGTCCATGGAGACCAGCGGCTCCTTGGTCACCGCCAGCACGCCCTTCAGCGCGCCACCCGCGGCCGCCTCCAGCGCCTCGTTGATCTGGGCCACGGTCACCGACTTGGACGGCACGAACTTCAGGTCGACCACCGACACGTTCGGGGTCGGCACGCGGATCGAGGAGCCGTCCAGCTTGCCGGCCAGGGCCGGGATCACCAGGCCCAGGGCCTTGGCGGCGCCGGTGGAGGTCGGGATCATGGACATGGCCGCGGCGCGGGCGCGGTAGAGGTCCTTGTGCATCGTATCCAGCGTCGGCTGGTCGCCGGTGTAGGAGTGGATCGTGGTCATGTAGCCACGCTCGATGCCGCAGAGCTCCTGCAGCACGTGGGCCACCGGCGCCAGGCAGTTCGTGGTGCACGACGCGTTGGAGATGATCAGGTCGTCCTTGGTCAGCGTCTGGTGGTTCACGCCGTAGACGATGGTCTTGTCCACGCCATCGCCGGGCGCCGAGATGATCACCCGCTTGGCGCCGGCGTCGAGGTGGGCCTGGGCCTTGTCCTTGGAGGTGAAGATGCCGGTGCATTCCAGGGCGATGTCGACGCCGAGGTCCTTGTGCGGCAGATCCTTCGGGTCGCGGATGGCCGTGACCTTGATCGGCGCGTAGCCGGCGATGACGATGGTGTCGCCTTCGACCTTCACCTCGGCCGGGAAGCGGCCGTGCACGCTGTCGTAGCGCAGCAGGTGGGCGTTGGTTTCCACGGGCCCGAGGTCGTTGATCGCGACGACCTCGATGTCCTTGCGGCCATGTTCGACGATCGAACGCAGGACCAGGCGGCCGATGCGACCGAAACCGTTGATGGCGACGCGGACAGCCATGGGAGCTCCTTCGAATTTCTGTGTGCCGGGGTTCTTCAGGCGAGAACCCGCGAAGTCAACCCCTTGCCCTCTCGCAGAGAGCAGGAAGCCGAGGTTGCGGCGCGGGCCTGCAAGACCGGCGCCGGGAGTCCCCGTGCCGGTTTGGGGCGGACTCTCAAGCCGCCTCGAACTGCAGGGCGGCGAGACGGGCGTAGAGGCCGTTCTTGGCCACCAGTTCGTTGTGCGTGCCCTCTTCGACCACGCGACCCTCGTCCATCACCACGATCCGGTCGGCCTTGAGCACGGTCGCCAGGCGGTGGGCGATGACCAGGGTGGTGCGGCCCTTCATCGCCTCGTCCAGGGCGCGCTGGACCAGGTGCTCGTTCTCGGCGTCGAGGGCGCTGGTGGCCTCGTCGAGGAGGAGGATCGGCGCCTCGCGGATCAGGGCCCGGGCGATGGCCAGGCGCTGGCGCTGGCCGCCGGAAAGGGTGCGGGCCCGGTCGCCGACCACGGTCTGCAGGCCCTCGGGCAGCGCCGACAGGAACCCCTCGGCCTGGGCGGCGCGGACCACGGCGCGGACCTCGTCCTCGCTGGCGCCTTCGCGGCCGAAGCGGATGTTGTCGGCCGCCGAGCCTGAGAACAGCGGGCTCTCCTGGGCCACCAGCGCCATGCGGGCGCGCACCTCCACCGGATCGGCCTCGCGCAGGTCGACGCCGTCGACGCGGATGCGGCCCGACTGAGGATCGTAGAAGCGCAGCAGCACCCGGAAGACCGTGCTCTTGCCCGCGCCGGACGGGCCGACCAGGGCCACGCGCTCGCCCGGGCGCACGTGCAGGGAGAAGCCCCGAAGCGCCGGCAGCTCCGGGCGGCCGGGATAGGCGAAGGTCACATCCTCGAACGCCACCTCGCCCCGCGGCGGGACCGGCAGCGGCGTGGGATGGGGCGGGGCGGCGACGCCGGGCCGGGCGTCCAGCAGCTCGCCCACCCGCTCCATGGCGCCCGCCGCCTTCTGCACGTCGCCCCAGGTCTCGCCCAGGGCGCTGACGGAGCCGGCGGCCATCACCGACAGGAAGGCGAACTGGAACAGGGCGCCCCACGAGATGTCGCCGCGCAGGCCCGCGTGCACGCCCAGCCAGAAGACGCCGACGATGCCGCCGAACACCAGGACGATGACCGCCGCGGTCATGGCCGCGCGGGTGGTGATCCGCCGCATCTGGGCGCGGAAGGCCTGCTCCACGGCCCCGCCGAACCGCTCGGCGGCGGCGCGTTCGCGGCCGAAGGCCTGCACGGTCTCCAGCGCGTCCAGGCTCTCGCCGGCCGAGCCCACGGCGTCGGCGAAGCGGTCCTGGGCCGAGGCGGTGAGCTTGCGCACCCGGCGGCCGAACAGGAACAGCGGCGCCAGCACGAAGGGGAAGGTCAGCAGCACCAGGCTGGTCAGGTGCGGACTGACGAACATCAGGAGGATCAACGCCCCGATCAGCGTGAGCAGGTTACGCAGCGCCACCGAAACCGAGGTCGCCAGGAGGTTCTCGACGATGGCGATGTCGGTGGTCAGGCGCGACAGGACCTCGCCCGTGCGCGTCTGCAGGAAGAAGGCCGGATCCAGCGTCAGGATATGGTGGTAGGTGGCCTTGCGCAGGTCGGCCACCACCCGCTCGCCCAGGCTCGTGACGAAGTAGAACCGCAGGGCCGTGGCGATGGCCAGGGCGCCGGCGACCGCGCCGACGATCAGGAAGCGGCGATCCACGGTGGCGGCGTCCAGGCCGGGCTTGGTCAGGTTGTCCACCACCAGGCGGATGGCCCCGGACATGCCGAGCGTCGCGCTGGTGGACATCACCAGGAACAGCAGCGAGGCCAGGGCGCGGCCCCAGTGGGCAGCCAGGAACGGTCGGAGGCGGCGAAGCGCGCCGACGTTGCGGCTGCGTCCCCGCTTGGCGGCGCCTTCGGCGAGGCTCTGGGCCAGCGCCTGGCCCTCGCTGGGCCGGCCCTCGACGGAGCCGGTCCCAGCGGACGCCGCACGAAACCTGGCCCAAGACTCACTCATCGCATCGAACCTTGCATCCGGCCGCACATTTCTCTATACGCGCGGCTTCCTTTTCGCCCGCCTTTACCGGCGGCCGGCCCAATGTGGCCGCTCCAATACGTCAGGCGCCCGTTCGATGAAACAAGACACTCACCCCGACTATCACTTCATCACCGTGGTGATGACGGACGGCACCACCTACCAGACGCGTTCCACCTACGGGAAGGAAGGCGACACGCTGAACCTGGACATCGATCCGAAGACCCACCCGGCGTGGACCGGCGGCGGCCACCAGCTGCTCGACCGCGGCGGCCGCGTGTCGCGCTTCAACGCCAAGTTCGGCGCCTTCACCCGCAAGTAGGCCGACCTCCCGCGGGAGCGGGATGGCGCGAGATATTGCAGACGCCGCGAGGGGCAACCTTCGCGGCGTTTTTGTTCCTCCCCCCATCGGGGGGAGGGGGACCGCGAAGCGGTGGAGGGGGCCTCCGCTCAAAACGCGGAGCCGCAATCGCCCTGTGATGTTTGACGTCGAGGCTGGGCGTTCTGAGTTGAAGCCCCCTCCGTCAGCTTCGCTGACAGCTCCCCCCTGTGGGGGAGCAACGGCGCGGGGCTCAGCCGCCGAAAGCGGTCTTCAGGCGGTCCATGTGGGAAAGCACGGGGTTGGACGGCTCCGCCGTGCGGCTTTCCAGGTACATGCGCTTGTCCAGATGGCGGACGCGCTCGTAGAGACGCTCGGCGCGATCGGCCAGGCCGGTGAGGCCGCGGGGCAGTTCGCTGCGCGCCGCCTCGGCCTCGGAGCGGGACACGTCCTCGGCGTTCAGGCGGTAGCGGTCCTCGCAGGCGGCGGCGGGCGCCATGTCGCCTTCGCGGACGGCGCGCTGGACCAGCAGCCACGAGGCCACCTGCATCAGGCGGGTGGTGAGCCGCATGCTCTCGGCCGCATAGGCCAGGGCCGCGTTGCGCGAGAGCAGCTTGGATTCCTGGCGGCCTTCGCCGTCCAGATAGCTGGCGGTCTCTTCCACCAGCTCCATGCCTTCCTGGAACGTCCGCTCGAACAGCTCGGAACGGGCGAAGTCCTGGATGACGTCGTCGCGCCAGTCGGGGCTCTGGGTATCCTGCATCGGCCGCACTCTAACTCGTCTAGGGTTTCCACGCGCTGAACGAAACGTCGCGGCGCGACGTCTTCGTGCAACCGCCGTGCCAGCAGGATCAGTTGGCGCGCGGGGCGAAGAGGGCGTCCGCCGCAGCCCGGCCGGATCGCTTCTTTTCGATCTGGGCCCTCACCCGCCGGGCCTCCGCCTCCAGGACTTCCAGGCGTTCCTCGAGCTCCGAGACGCCATAAAGATCCAGGTCCTCGCGGACGGCTTCCAGCAGGCGTTGGCCGCGGCCGACCCGGACGTCGACAGGTTCATCCATCCTCGAACCCTCCTTTGCGTCCCCCGACGGGACCGCTATCTGAACGCTCAAGGCCGATTTGCGCAAGTTTCAGGACATTCCATGACCAGCCCGCTCGAAGCCGAGACCATGACCGTCATCGCCATCGAAGGCGGCAAGGGGCCGGCCTCCGCGCTGAAGCCCGTGCGGGCGACGATCCCGGAGCCCGGTCCCGGCGAGATCCTGATCAAGGTGCGGGCCGCCGGCGTGAACCGGCCCGATATCGTCCAGCGCCTGGGCGCCTACCCGCCGCCCCCCGGCGCGCCCGAAACCCTGGGACTGGAGGTCGCGGGGGAGGTGGCGAAGGGCGGCGGACGGTGGAAGGTGGGCGATCGGGTCTGCGCCCTCCTGGGCGGCGGCGGCTATGCGGAGTACGCCGTCGTCGACGCCCGCCACGCCCTGCCGATCCCGGACGGCCTCGGGTTCGAAGCGGCGGCCGGACTGCCCGAGACGGTGTTCACCGTCTTCGCCAACGTCTTCGAACACGGGGGGCTGAAGGCCGGCGAGACGCTGATGATCCACGGGGCGACCTCCGGCATCGGGGTGACCGCCATCCAGATGGCCAAGGCCGCGGGCGCCAAGGTGATCGCCACGGGGCGCGGCGCGGACAAGGCGAAAACCGCCCTCGCCCTCGGCGCCGACGTGGCCGTCGACGTGACCGCCGAGGACTTCGCCGAGGTCGCCAAGCGTGAGGGCGGCGTCGACGTGGTGCTGGACATGGTGGCCGGCGACTACGTCCCGAAGAACCTGGACGCCCTGAAGACCGGCGGCCGGATCGTCTTCATCGCGGCCTTGGGCGGGGCGATGCTCAACCTCCCCGTCTTCGCGATCATGATGAAGCGCGCGGTGGTCACCGGCTCGACGCTGCGGCCGCGCAGCGCGGACGAGAAGGCCCGGCTTGCCGCCGAGATCGAGCGGGTGGTCTGGCCCTGGATCGCGGCGGGCAAGGTGAAGCCGCAGATCGACGCCACCTTCCCGCTGGAAGAGGCCGCCGCCGCCCACGCCCACCTGGAGGCCGGCGCGCACGTGGGCAAGGTGATCCTGCTCCCCTCCCTCCCTTGATGGGGAGGGACTACCGCTCGAAGATGCCCTTCAGCAGCGGTCGGACGAACACCGACGCCGCGGTCTTGGGCCGCACGTCGGGCACCAGGTAGCCGAGGTCGGCGCAGGCGTTCAGCGTGGCGTTCAGCATCTGGGCGGCGATGAAGGCGTCCACCGGCCGCAGGGATCCCTCGGCGATGCCGTCCGAGATCATCGAGGCGAAACGGTCCGAAACCCGGTTCGAATGTTCGACCATCACGCCGCGGATCTGTTCCGGCAGCGCCGTCAGGGCGCTGGTCCGCAGCAGGGGGCCGTGGTCCGAGAGCTGGAACTCGGCGAGGGCGGCGGCGCAGGCCGAGAGCTTGTCCCACTGGTCGCCGGGCAGGTCCATGGCCAGCCGCTGGGCCCGGGTCATCACCTCGAAGCTGCGCTCGAAGCAGGCGACCACCAGATCGTCCTTGGCCTCGTTGTGGTGATAGAAGCTGCCCTTGGTGACGTTGAGCTCGGCCGAGATCTTGTCCACCGAGGCGCCGCGATAGCCGCGCCGGTTGATCAGCCGCGTGGCCGCCAGCAGGAAGGTCTCGCGGGCGAGTTCCGGTCCGTCGCGCGCCGCCAGCTTCTCCATGGGGATCGGCCGGGGATCCCAGGCCGCCTCGTCCGCCGCCACGCCGTGCAGGAAGATGTCGACCATGCGGTCGCGGATGCGCGGATAGTCCTCGGCGTCGAACTTCGCCAACCACGCGCCGCCCCAGAACACCTGCTCCAGCAGCATGCGCGTCCGCGCCGTGCGCCGGCCGCGGGACATCCAGCAGAGATCGGGATGGTCGAAGATCTGCCGCGCCTTGCGGAACAGCCGCCCATAGGCGGTCGCCACCTCCTCCCGCCGCGGCGAGGTCAGGGCGCGCAGCTCCGAGATGATCGGCAGCGGCGGCGCCGTGCCGGCGAGAGTGGCGGCGAGGGCGTCGAGGTAGAGCGTGAAGAAGCGATGCAGCCGCTCGGGGGGCGTGGCCGCCTTCACCGCCTGGTCGGCCAGGTCGTGCAGCGCCTCGATCCCGCGGGTGATGCAGGCGGCCGCCAGGTCGTCCTTGCGCTTGAAGTAATAGGTGACGCTGGTGGTCGACAGATCGACCGCCGCGGCCGTGTCGCCCAGCGTCAGGCCCTTGATCCCCTTGCGATTCAGAATCCGCGTGGCCGCGTCCAGGATCGCCTCACGCTTACGCTCGAACCGGTCTGTGGATCTCACCGCGGCGCTTCGTGGAGCCATGGACGCCCTATTCCCCGAATGAACGCTCTTTTGACCCCGAAAGCGGCGCTTCGCCAAGGGTCTTAGTCACTCAGATTGACCTGGAAGCCTCCCGCGCAGGTCAGCTGTCGGAGAAGCCGAACGGCGCGCTGGTCCGGCGGATGTCGTCGGGCAGGATCGAGCGGCCGATGGGCGGCGCCGAGCGGGCCGTGCACTCGGTGCGGTGGCACAGGCGGCAGGTGACGCCGATCGGCGTGGCGGCCTGCGCCTCGGCGGGCTGGCCCTGGGTGTAGATCAGCCGCCCGGCGTGCTCGGCCGCGCACCCCAGGGCGATGGCCCGCTCCACCTTGGGCTTGCCGTAGCCGCCGCCGCCGGCGGTCACGGTGCGGGCGATGGAGAAGAAGCGCTGGCCGTCCGGCAGCTCCAGCCACTGGGTCACCAGCTGGCGCGGCGTGCGGAAGGCCTGGTGGACGGTCCACAGCGGGCAGCCGCCGCCGTGGCGGGCGAAGGGGAAGCCGGCGCCGTCCAGGCGTTTGGAGATGTTGCCGGCCTCGTCCACGCGAATGAAGAAGAACGGCACCCGCTCCTGCCCCGGCTTCTGCAGGGTGGTGAGCCGGTGGGCGACCTGCTCGAAGCTGGCCCCGAACTGGCGGCCCAGGGCCTCCACGTCATAGCGGCGCGCCTCCACCGCCCGGGCGAACGCCGTGTAGGGCATCAGGATCGCCGCCGCCGCATAGCTGGCCAGGGCGCGGCGGGTCAGGCGCTCGCCGCTGTCGGTGGCGAAGCTGGCCTGGGCGACCACCGCATCCACGTCGGCGCCCAGTTCCAGATAGGCGAGCTGCAGGGCGAGCTGGAAGGTCTGGCTGGCGTTGTCCAGTTCGTCGCTCAGCAGGATCTCGCGCCGGTGATGGTCGAGCCGCCGGGTGGAGCCGACCATGACCTCCGGCGGCAGGCGGCGGACCCGCAGGTTGTGGCGGGCCTTGAAATAGGCGGTGAAGCCGTCGTGCGCCGCCACCGCCTGGGCCAGCCGCTCTGCGGCGTCGTCCAGGGTGGGGAAGCTGTTGCGGCGGGCCTCCAGGAACCGGCGGGACTCGGCCACGGGATCCGACGCCTCCGACGCGCCGGCGCCCGGGGCGTCGGCCGCCACGCCCCGGTCGGCCAGGGCCAGCTGCTCCTCCCGATACGCGGTGTAGAGCCGCAGCAGGGCCTCGGTGATGCCCGGAAAGTTGGTGGTGACGTCGGCCGTCTCGAGCGACGGCAGGTCGATGTCGGCGAACATCGGGTCCTTCAGCACCGCCTGCAGCCGCGCCGCGTCGTCGTTGGCGCCCTGGCGGGTCAGGGCCGCCATGTCCAGCTTGTAGGTCTGGGCCAGCCGCAGCAGCACCTCGGCGCTGAGCGGGCGGTGATTGCGCTCCAGGAGCGCGATGTACGAGGCGGAGACGTCGAGGTCCGCAGCCATGTCGGCCTGGGTCAGCCCCAGGTCGCGGCGGAGGCGGCGAAGGCTCGGACCCACATAGAGACGGCGTTCGGCAGGCATGGCAGGCCCTTGGTTTGTCACACCTTACAACATTACAGAGAAATCTTGTAAAGTTTGACACCTAGACCGCGTGCGGACTCCACACCGTCGTGTCGCCGAGGCATCCCACCGTCAACCGAACACGACTGACCAGGGGTTTCCCGCAATGGCGTATCAAGACCACATCATCGAGATGAGCCAGCTCATCAAGAGCAAGGGCGGCACGTGGGACGGCATCAGCGCCGAATCCGTGGCCCGCATGCGCCTGCAGAACCGGTTCAAGACCGGCCTGGAGATCGCCAAGTACACCGCCGGCATCATGCGCGCCGACATGGCCGCCTACGACGCCGACCCGGCCAACTACACCCAGAGCCTCGGCTGCTGGCACGGCTTCATCGCCCAGCAGAAGCTGATCTCGATCAAGAAGCACTTCGGCACCACCAAGCAGCGCTACATCTACCTGTCGGGCTGGATGGTCGCGGCCCTGCGCTCGGAGTTCGGCCCGCTGCCGGACCAGTCGATGCACGAGAAGACCTCGGTGCCGGCGCTGATCGAAGAGATCTACACCTTCCTGAAGCAGGCCGACGCCCGTGAGCTGGGCATGCTGTTCCGCGACCTCGACGCCGCCCGCGCGGCCGGCGACAAGGCCAAGGAACAGAAGCTGATCGACGCGATCGACAACTACGAGACCCACGTGGTCCCGATCATCGCCGATATCGACGCCGGCTTCGGCAACGCGGAAGCCACCTACCTGCTGGCCAAGAAGATGATTGAGGCGGGCGCCTGCGCCCTGCAGATCGAGAACCAGGTCTCCGACGAGAAGCAGTGCGGCCACCAGGACGGCAAGGTCACCGTGCCGCACGAGGACTTCCTCGCGAAGGTCCGCGCCTGCCGCTACGCCTTCCTCGAAATGGGCGTCGACAATGGCGTCATCGTCACCCGCACCGACAGCCTCGGCGCGGGCCTCACCAAGCAGATCGCGGTCAGCCACACCCCGGGCGACATCGGCGACCAGTACAACAGCTTCCTGGACTGCGAGGAGATCGCCCCCGCCGACATGAAGAACGGCGACGTGGTCCTGAACCGCAACGGCAAGCTGCTGCGTCCCAAGCGCCTGCCGTCGAACCTGTTCCAGTTCCGCGAAGGCACCGGCGCCGACCGCTGCGTCCTGGACTGCATCACCTCGCTGCAGAACGGCGCCGACCTGCTGTGGATCGAGACGGAGAAGCCGCACATCGAGCAGATCGCCTCGATGGTCGACCGCATCCGCGAAGTCGTTCCGAACGCCAAGCTGGCCTACAACAACAGCCCGTCGTTCAACTGGACCCTGAACTTCCGCCAGCAGGTGTATGACGCCTGGCAGGCGGCGGGTAAGGACGTCTCGTCCTACGACCGCGCCGGCCTGATGAGCGTGGACTACGACACCACCGAGCTGGCGGCCGAGGCCGACGAACGCATCCGCACCTTCCAGGCGGACAGCGCCAAGCGGGCCGGCATCTTCCACCACCTGATCACCCTGCCGACCTACCACACGGCCGCCCTGTCCACGGACAACCTGGCCAAGGAGTACTTCGGTAAGCAGGGCATGCTCGGCTACGTCGCCGGCGTGCAGCGCCAGGAGATCCGCCAAGGCATCGCCTGCGTGAAGCACCAGAACATGTCCGGCTCGGACATCGGCGACGACCACAAGGAATACTTCGCCGGCGAAGCGGCCCTGAAGGCCGGCGGCGTGCACAACACGATGAACCAGTTCGCCTAAACCGCGCTCAGGTTCACGCGTCGAAAGGGCGGCCTGGGATGTCTCGGGCCGCCCTCTTTTTTTCTGCTATGGCCTGTGCGGCGCCGCGCCCGCAGCGCCGCAAGCCCTGTCGAGATTGAAGATGGACATCAGCAACACCCTCGCCGTCGACGACCTCCTGCACGCCTTCGTGGAGGCCGAGCTGCTGCCGGGGACGGGCGTGGGCCCGCAGGCGTTCTGGAGCGCCCTGGAGGCGATCCTCGCCGACTTCACGCCCCGCAACCTGGAGCTCCTGCGCCGGCGCGACGAGCTGCAGGCGCTGATCGACACCTACTGGCGCGAGCGCCGCGGCAAGCCGGTGGATGTGGCCGAGGAGACCGCCTTCCTGCGCGAGATCGGCTATCTGCTGCCCGAGCCTGCCGCGTTCGAGATCGGCACGCGCGGCGTCGACCCGGAAATCGCCAGCATCGCCGGCCCGCAGCTGGTGGTGCCGGTGTCCAACGGCCGCTACGCTCTGAACGCCGCCAACGCCCGCTGGGGCAGCCTGTACGACGCCCTCTACGGCACCGACGCCCTGGAGCCGCCGACGGGAACCAAGGGCTACGACCCGGCCCGCGGGGCCAAGGTCATCGCCTATGCCCGCGCCCTGCTGGACCGCGTGGCCCCGCTGTCGAACGGCAGCCACGCCGACGCCGAGGGCTATGCCGTCGTGGGCGAGAACCTGGTCGTGCGGCTGAAGGGCGGCCAGGAGACGTTCCTCGCCGATCCGGGCCAGTTCGCGGGCTATCGCGGTCATGAGCTGACGCCGGACGCCGTGCTGCTGAAGCACAACGGCCTGCACCTCGAGATCCAGGTCGACCGGTCCAGCAACATCGGCAAGGACGATCCCGCCGGCGTCGCGGACGTCCTGGTCGAGGCGGCCCTGACCGCCATCCAGGACTGCGAGGACTCCGTCGCCGCCGTCGACGCCGAGGACAAGGTCGGCGTCTACCGCAACTGGCTGGGCCTGATGAGGGGCGACCTTTCCGCCAGCTTCCAGAAGGGCGGCAGGACCGAGACCCGCCGCCTGGACCCCGACCGCGACTACACCGCCCCGGACGGCGGCCAGGTCACCCTGCGCGGCCGCTCGCTGATGCTGGTCCGCAACGTCGGCCACCACATGACCACCGACATGGTCCGCCTCGGCGGCGAGCCGGTGTTCGAGACGGCCGTGGACGCCCTGATCACCGTCACCGCCGCGCTGCATGACCTGAAGGGCGCGCGCGCCAATAGCCCGGCCGGCTCGGTCTACGTCGTGAAGCCCAAGATGCACGGGCCGGACGAGGTGGCGCTGGCCGTCCGCCTGTTCGACCTGGTCGAGGACGCGCTGGGCCTTGCCCGCAACACCGTCAAGATCGGCATCATGGACGAGGAGCGCCGCACCAGCGCCAACCTCAAGGCCTGCATCGCCGCGGCCAAGGACCGGGTGGTGTTCATCAACACCGGGTTCCTGGATCGCACGGGCGACGAGATCCACACCGCCATGGAGCTGGGCCCGGTGGCGCGCAAGGACGCCATCAAGGCCGAGCCGTGGCTGCCTGCCTACGAGAAGCGCAACGTGGAGATCGGTCTCGCCGCCGGCTTCCAGGGCAGAGCCCAGATCGGCAAGGGCATGTGGGCCGCGCCCGACATGATGAAGGACATGCTGGCGGCCAAGGTCGGCCATCCGAAGGCGGGCGCCAACACCGCCTGGGTGCCCTCGCCGACCGCCGCCGTGCTGCACGCGCTTCACTATCACGAGGTGGACGTGCCCAGCCTGCAGACCTCGATGGCCGCGGCCGGCGAGTCAACGGGCCTGACCGAGCTGCTCACGCCGCCGATGGCGAAGTCCAACTGGAGCCCGGCCGACGTGCAGCAGGAACTGGACAACAACGCCCAGGGCATCCTGGGCTACGTGGTCCGCTGGATCGACCAGGGCGTCGGCTGCTCGAAGGTGCCCGACATCCACGACGTGGGCCTGATGGAAGACCGCGCCACCCTGCGCATTTCCAGCCAGCACATCGCCAACTGGCTGCACCATGGCGTGTGCACCGAGGCCCAGGTGCGCGAGACGATGGCTCGGATGGCGAAGGTGGTGGACGGCCAGAACGCGGACGATCCGCTATACACGCCGATGAGCGGCAATCCGGACAGCATCGCCTATCAGGCGGCGCTGGACCTGGTGTTCAAGGGTCGCGAACAGCCGAACGGCTACACCGAACACATCCTCACCCGCCGCCGCCGCGAGCGGAAGGCGCAGGCGGCCGGGGCTCTCGCCCCGGCCTGACCGGCTACTTCCGGACCCAGCCGCCGCCGGCGGGCTTGTAGTACTCGCCCGGCTTGATGCGCGCCTGCACGACGGTGGTGTAGGCCGAGGCGCCGGCCGCTTCGACCGACACGCCGTTCTTGGCGGCGGCCTGGCGGTAGAGGGCGGCGCGGCCCTGGTTGATCTCGTCGACCGCGGCCTTCAGCGCCGGATCGGACGAGGCCTTCACGAAGCCCAGGAAGCCGTCGGCCTGTTCGCCCACGATCCCTTGCGCCTTGGCGGCGTCGACGGCGCTCTTGGCGTCCATGGCGTAGGCGGCGGCCGGGGTGATGGCCAGGGCGGCCAGGACGGCCGCGGTGATGTTGAAACGATCGCTCATGATGTCTCCTCTCCCTTAGAAGAGGTTGGGGTTTTTCTGGATGAGGGCTTTGACGTCCTCGTCCAGCTGCAGGCGGACGTTGGCGTCCAGCTTGGCGTAGATGTTGATCGGCGCGACCTCCACCCGAACGGTCGGGGTGCAGGCCGTCAGGCTCGCCAGCGCAAGCGCGGCCAGGGCCAGTCTCATGGGGCGGTCTCCGTCATCATGTCTCCGTATGTGAAGCGTCACGGCTGAACCGGACCTGAACTGCGCGCCTTCTGGTACTCGGCGTAGTCGGCCAACAGATCATCCAGGTTGAGAGTCGTGTCGAGCGTAAGGTTCACTCCCGTGCCGGACGGCAGCGGCAGGGTGCGGCCCAGGAAGCGCTTCTGGATCAGGTCCATCAGGGTCAGCCTGATCCTCTGCCGCGTCGGCGGATCGTGGCGGCCCACGATGTGGAAGATCACGCCCATCCGCCCGTCGGGCTGGCTGGCGATCGAGGCTTCCAGCTTGTCGAAGGCCAGATTCTCCATGGCTTGGTAGGCGAAGTCGGTGAAGGTGGCGTTGGGATCGACCACCGCGGCGGGGGCATCGACGGCGGTCTCCGCCGACACGCCCGTCAAGGCCGTCCGGTCGATGGAGATCCGGCCGGGCTGGATCGCCCGGATCTCGCCGCCCGAGATGCGGACGCGCCCCCCGGTCGTCTCGAACGGGATCCTGCCGCTGACCTTGGCGTCGAACTCGACCTTGTCGCCGAAGGGCGAGGCTTCGACCAGGTCGTGGAGTTGCACCCCTTCGAGCAGGAGGACACCGCGGGTCGGCGCGCCGGGAACCAGCGGGATCTCCAGCGTCTCGACCCGCACCTTGCCGCCGCCGACGTCCGCCTCCCCGCCCTCGACCTTCAGCAGATCGTCCACCACGCCGAAGCTGGCGCGCAGGTTCTCCAGCAGGATCGGGGCCTCGACCCGTTCGATGTCCAGCGACTGGCCGGGCGCGGCCACCAGGGGCGCGAGGCTGGAGAAGGTGAGTTCGCCCTTCAGGCCCTTCACCGGACCGGCGGGGCTCTGGAAATCGAGCCGGGGGATGGTGATGACGCCGCTGCTGGTGGAGCCGTCCGGCGTCCAGTCGAAGCGGCCCTTGAACTTCGCCTGTCCGACGGCGGGCGAGCCGACGGCGGAGGCCAGGGGCGAGATCTGGTCCGGCTGCAGGCCGCCTTCCGCGAACTCCAGCATCGGCGTCTCGATCACCACCACGCCCAGCCCCAGCCGGCCGTCCTGGGTCACGAGGGCGTTCCCGAGCGGCGTCCCGCCCGGCAGCCTGAAGTCGAGGTCGGCGCGCCAGATGAATTCCGACAGGCTCGCCTCGCCCGTCATCAGGAAGGGATTGAACCGCCGCTCGGGCGCGGTGTCTTCCTGGCGCGCGGTGTCGATGCGGGCCTGGGCGGTGACCTTGCCGTTCCGGCTCTGGGCCGCGACACGCCCGGCGCCCCCGACCACCCGACCCTGGACGAAGGGCGCCGCGGCCGTGACCGCCTCGGCCCGCCCGGCGATCCGCCAGTCTGCGCCCGTCATGCGGAACAGCGGCCCGCCCGCCGGACAGAGCCGGCCCGAGAGCTGCTCGATGTCGTTGGCGCCGAAGTCCAGGCGCTCGGCCCGCACCGCCACGCAACGGTCGGCGATGAAGGCCAGGCCGCCGTCCGCCACCTGCAGCCGGCCGGCCGCATCCAGGTCGGCGCCCTGCACGAACCCGACGGAGGCGCGGGCGCGCACCCGGCCGGTCGCGGTCATTCCCACCTGGGCCAGGGCGAGCTTCGCCACATCGGCCTCGACGGCGGGCAGCCCGCCACCCCTCACCGTCAGCCGGAAGGCGCCGCCGGACGGACCGAACACGGGCGTCTCGCCCCGGCCGGCCAGTTCGACCACCCCGCCGCCCGCCGTGGCGAGCCGGGCCGGCTTCGGCAGGCCGACGCTCGCCGCGCCGTCCTTGACCCGCAGCGAGACGCTGGGCGCGGCGATCCGGAAGCTGCGGGCCGCCCGCTTGAGCGCGATCATGTCGGGCGTATCCTGCGCCGTCGCGGCGCCCAGGCCGTTCCAGCCGCCCTCGCCCACCACAGCGCTATCCAACGCCGCGTCGAGCCCGGCGGCGCTCGCGGAGACGCGCCCCTGCGCCGTCGCCGCGAGCGAGGACAGCCGCAGGTCGCCCGCCCGCAGCCCCTCCAGTCCACCGGTCAGCGTCAGCCCGCCCGCCACGCGATCGCCGCCCTTGCGGGTCCAGCGCAGGTCGTCGGAGACCGCGGCCAGGCGGATCGCCTTCGCGCCCGTCTCGCCGAAGCGCCCCGCTGAGGCGGTGAGGCTGGCGGTGGCCTTGCCCGAGACGGTCAGGTCGGGGATCCACCCGGCGGCCTGTCCGGTCAGCCCCGCCTTGAGCTGGGCGCCGTCCAGCACCTGCCCCGCCACGGCGATCCGGCGGCTGGCGAGGTTGAGGGCGGCCACCACGGCGCCGTCGCCGCGCTGTTTTGCGAGGTCGGGATAAGGGAGTTCGGCCGTCAGAGTCAGGCGGCCGTCGGCGGCCTGGGCGGTCCCGAACGTCGCGCCGACCACGGGCGCGGCGACGGCGAGATCCAGCCGGCCCTGGCGCGTCATCGACCGCACTGTCGCGGCGCCCAGGCTGATGTCGAAGTCCGGACTCCGGAGCCGCGCCGGGGCCGTGGTGGCGGCCAGGGACTGCAGCTTGCCATCCTCCACCACCGCATCGGCCGCCATGCGCAGAGGGCCATAGTCGGTGGCGAGGATCAGGCTGCCGCCCTCGATGCGGATGCGCGGCTGCGTCGCGTCCGGACGGGGCGGGCGGCGCATGAACTCCTGGACCAGCGGATCCAGGGCGCCCACGTGCAGCCCGTCCTTGCGCAGCTGGGCGCGCAGGATGGGCTTCTTCAGGGTGACGGAGATCACCTCCAGCCCGGTGATGCGGGCCCGATAGCGCACCTCGGCCCGCTCCGCCGCGAAGTCCGGGGCCCTGGGGTCGCCGACCCGCAGGCGAGCCGTGAAGACGCCGGGGCCGAAGGCTTCGACCTGGGCGTCCGCGGCGATCCCCCGGGACCTGAGCCAGCCGGTCAGCGCCTCGCGCGCCAGCATCTTGCGGTTCAGCCAGACCAGGCCCCCGGCGATGAGCAGCACCAGGCCCGCCACCGCAAGGATGCGGAGCACGGGTGCGCGCGGGCGGCGGGGTTTGGCGTCGTCGGTCACGGTCGGCTGTTTCTGGCGTTCATCCCCTCATAGCGGGAATCGCGCCGGAACCGTGACCGTTCCGAAAGTCCGCAGCAAAGCGTCGCCGCGTGAAGGTGCTCCCCCCCTCTGGGGGAGCTCGCGAAGCGAGAGGGGGATCACGCCACAGGCGCTTCAGCTGAAAACCCCTCCCCCTTCGGGACCTCCCCCAGAGAGGGAGGACTTGGGTGGGGACGGGCCATGGTGGAGGGGAGGAGATCCGGCTCGGAGCGGTTAGACCCGTTCGCTCCACCGGCCGTGCAAACGACCGGTCCCCCCTCCGCCGATGTTACGCTTAACGCGCCGGCTTGGACGCACTCAGACGGCGAGCTGGGCCCAGGCGATGCCGCCGTCCACCGCGATGGTCTGGCCCACCACGTAGTCGCCGGCGCGGCTCGCCAGGTAGATGGCGACGCCCTGCATATCCTCGTCCGTGCCGATCCGGCGCGACGGGATCCGCTTGGCGACTTCGTCGCTCTGGTCGCGGGCGACGCGGTTCATTTCGGAGGCGAAGGCGCCGGGGGCGATGGCGCTCACCACGATGTTGTCCCGGATCAGCCGCGCCGCCATCCGGCGGGTCAGATAGATCAGGCCAGCCTTGGAGGCGTGGTAGGAGTAGGTCTCCTGCGGGTTCAGGCGGATGCCGTCGATGGAGGCGACGTTGATCACCTTCGACGGGCGGTCGTGCGTGCCCGCCTTCGTCAGGGCCCCGTGCAGGGCCTGGGTCAGGAAGAAGGGCGATTTGAGATTCAGGTCCATGACCTTGTCCCAACCGCTCTCCGGGAACTCGTCGAAGTCCGCGCCCCAGGCGGCGCCCGCGTTGTTCAGCAGGATGTCGAGCTTGTCTTCCTTGGCCATGTAGGCGGCGGTGAGGGCCTTCACCCCCTCGACGGTCGAGACGTCCTGCGGCAGGGCGATGCACTGCGGGCCCAGTTCCTCGGCGGTCTCAAGGCAGGCCGGGGCCTTGCGCGACGAGATGTAGACCCGGGCCGCGCCCGCCTCGAGGAAGCCCTTGGCGATCATCTTGCCGATGCCGCGCGAGCCGCCGGTGACCAGCGCCACCTTGCCGTCCAGCGAAAACAGATTCGAGGCCATCCAGCCGTCCCCTTCCATGTCGTTGCGGCAGGCCTGCAACGTGCGCAGTCCCCTTCCGGGAATTGACTTGGCCTCGCCGGCCGAGGCCTATAACACGCGTTTGAATTTCACGGCCGCCAGATTTTTGAACGAGCGGTCCGCCAGCCATTTCGAGGAAGCACATGACCGAGATCAATTCGGTGACCACCCTCACCCGCGAGGGCGACGTCGACGTCATCACCCTCAACTCTCCGCCGGTGAACGCCCTGTCGGCGAATGTGCGCGACGGGTTGTTCGAGGGCTTCAAGGCCGCCGCGGCCTCGGACTCCAAGGCCATCGTCCTGATCTGCGACGGTCGCACCTTCATCGCCGGCGCCGACATCAGCGAGTTCGGCGCGCCGGGCAAGCCGTCCGCGTCGCTGCCCGACGTCCAGAACATGATGGAGAACTCGCCCAAGCCGGTGATCGCCGCGATCCATGGCACGGCCCTGGGCGGCGGCCTGGAAGTGGCGCTGTGCGCGCACTACCGCGTCGCGGTCCCGTCCGCTCGTCTTGGGCTTCCTGAAGTGGCCCTGGGCCTGCTGCCGGGCGCCGGCGGCACCCAGCGGCTGCCGCGCGTGGTGGGCGTCGAGAACGCCCTTGAGATGGTGACCTCGGGCCGCCACGTGCCGGCGCCGGAAGCCGCCAAGCTGGGCCTGGTCGACGAGCTCGTCGAGGAAGGCAAGCTGAAGGAAGGCGCCCTGGCCTTCGCCAACAAGGCGGTGGCCGAGAACAAGCCCCTGGTGAAGATCAGCGAGAACAATGCCAAGCTCGAAGAGGCCAAGGGCAAGCCCGAGATCTTCGCCGAGTTCCGCAAGAAGAACGCCCGCAAATTCCGCGGCTTCGACGCGCCGGAAGCCAACATCAAGTGCATCGAGGCGGCGGTGAACTCGGCCTCCTTCGACGAGGGCCTAGCCGTCGAGCGCAAGCTGTTCATGGGCCTGATGACGGGCAGCCAGTCGGCGGCCCAGCGCTACTATTTCTTCGCCGAACGCACCGCTCAGAAGATCCCCGACGTGCCGGACGACATCCCGGTGCGCGAGATCAAGAAGGTCGGCGTCCTGGGCGCCGGCACCATGGGCGGCGGCATCTCGATGAACTTCGCCAACGTGGGCATCCCCGTGGTGATCGTCGAACTGAAGCAGGACGCCCTGGACCGCGGCCTCGGCACGATCCGCAAGAACTACGAGCGCTCGCGCGGCGCCGACCCGGCGGTGACCGAGAAGCGCATGGGCCTGCTGACCGGCTCGCTGGACATGAACGACTTCGCCGACTGCGACCTCGTGATCGAGGCCGTGTTCGAGCGGATGGACATCAAGAAGGACGTGTTCACGAAGCTGGACGCGATCTGCAAGCCGGGCGCGATCCTGGCCTCGAACACCAGCTACCTGAACATCGACGAGATCGCCTCGGTGACGAAGCGGCCGCAGGACGTGATCGGCCTGCACTTCTTCTCGCCGGCCAACGTCATGAAGCTGCTGGAAGTGATCCGCGGCGAGAAGACCGCCAAGGACGTCATCGCCACGTCCATGAAGCTGGCCAAGAAGATCGGCAAGATCGCGGCCCTGGCCGGCGTCTGCCCGGGCTTCATCGGCAACCGCATGCTGAGCCAGCGCCAGCGCGAGGCCCAGAAGCTGATCCTGGAAGGCGCCATGCCCTGGGACGTGGACCGGGTGCTCTACGACTTCGGCTTCCCCATGGGCCCGTTCGCCATGAGCGACCTGGCCGGTCTCGACATCGGCTGGGTGAAGGAGAACTCCAAGGGCGAGACCCTGCGCGACGTGCTCTGCGAAGCCGACCGCCGCGGCCAGAAGACGGGCGCCGGCTACTACGACTACGACGAGAACCGCAACGCCAAGCCCAGCCCCTTCACCGAGAAGGCGATCAACGACTTCATCGCCAAGACCGGCAAGAACCCCCGCAAGATCTCCGACGAGGAGATCCTGGAGCGCTGCATCTTCCCGATGATCAACGAGGGCGTGAAGATCCTCGAGGAGGGCAAGGCCATCCGCGCCAGCGACATCGACGTGGTGTGGGTCAACGGCTACGGCTGGCCCGTCTACCGCGGCGGCCCGATGTTCTACGGCGACCTGATCGGCGGTCCCGCCAAGGTCCTGGAGAAGATGAAGGAATTCCAGGGCGCCATGGGCGACGACTTCAAGCCGGCTGCCCTGCTGGAAAAGCTGGCCGCCGACGGCAAGAAGTTCGCCGACCTCAACAAGTAAGCCTGATCCAGAGGCGGGGCGTCTTGGGGCGCCCCGCCTTTTCTCCGCCCAACCTCTGACCTTACGGAAAGACCCTACGGAATGCGTGAAGCTGTCATCGTCGCCGCCAAGCGGACTCCCATCGGCAAGGCCTATCGCGGCGCCTTCAACAACACCTACGGCGCGACCCTGGGCGCCGAAGCCATCCGCGCCGCGGTGGCCCAGGCCGGGATCGACCCGGGCGAGGTGGACGACGTGGCCATGGGCTGCGCGCTGCAGCAAGGCACCACGGGCAACAACATCGCCCGCCAGGCCGCCTTGCGCGCCGGCCTGCCCAACACCGTCTCGGGCATGACCATCGACCGCCAGTGCAGCTCGGGCCTGATGGGCGTGGCCACGGCCGCCAAGTACATCATCAACGACGGCGCCCCCATCGCCATCGGCGCCGGCATCGAGTCGATCAGCCTGGTGCAGAACGACAAGGTGAACCGCTTCATGGCCACCGACCCGTGGCTGAAGGAGCATGTGCCGGAGCTGGCGACCTCGATGATCGAGACCGCCGAGATCGTCGCCGAGCGCTACGGCGTCAGCCGGGAGGCCCAGGACGACTACGCCCTGCAGTCGCAGCAGCGCACCGCCCAGGCCCAGGCCGAAGGCCGCTTCGCCCAGGAGATCGTCCCGGTCACCACCATCATGAAGGTGCTGGTCAACAAGGAGACCGGCGAGACGGCCGACAAGGAGATCACCATCTCCGCCGACGAGGGCAACCGCCCCCAGACCACCCTGGCCGACCTCCAGAAGCTCTCGCCCGTCTTCAAGGGCGGCCGCTACGTCCAGGAAGGCAAGTTCGTCACCGCCGGCAACGCCAGCCAGCTCTCCGACGGCGCCGCCGCCGTGGTCTTGATGGAGCGCAAGGAGGCTGAGAAGCGTGGGCTGGAGGCCCTGGGCGCCTATCGCGGCATGGCCGTCGCCGGCTGCGGTCCGGAGGAGATGGGCATCGGCCCGGTCTTCGCGATCCCCAAGCTGCTCGAGCGTAACGGCCTGACCATCGACGACATCGACATCTGGGAGCTGAACGAGGCCTTCGCGAGCCAGGTGCTGTACTGCCGCGACAAGCTCGGCATCGACCCGGCCAAGTACAACGTCTCGGGCGGCTCGATTTCCATCGGCCACCCCTACGGCATGACCGGCGCCCGCTGCACCGCGCACCTGATGTACGAAGGCAAGCGCCGCAAGGCCAAGTACGGCGTCGTCACGATGTGCGTTGGCGGCGGCATGGGCGCGGCGGGCCTGTTCGAGATCTTCTAGGTCGCAGGCTCATTGCGAACGTTTAAGGGGCCGTCCTTCCGAGGGCGGCCCCTTTTCCTTGCCGGGAATTCACGTGAACGCGGCGAGCTTGGCCGTTAGCCACCCCTTCACCATCCATCGGGGGGCCCATGCGTTCGCGTTCTCTGCTCACCGCAACCGCCGCCGCCGTCATCGTCGCCTCGACCGCGCCGGGTCTGGGTTGGGCCCAGCCGGCGACGCCGGCGGAGGCCGCGGCGGCCCAGCCTCTCGTCGACGACTTCATCGCCGCGACGCGTGGAAACGCGCGCGCCCGCGCCGCGTTCCTGGCGCGGCGGGTCGCCGCCAATCCGGAGATGCCGCGTGCGGAGTTCGCTCAATTGCTGGATGCGATCGCGCGGACCAGCGGCGGCCTGACGCTGCAGTCCTGGCAGCACCGCGGCCGGCTGCGCGTGACGGTGAGGGCGGCGAGCGGCAAGACCGCGCGAGTGGATCTGTTCCAGGACAGCGCGGACCCTTCGCGCCTGACAGCAATGATCCCCGTGGCGATGCCGACGCCGTACGACGGGCCGAAGCCTTCGGCAATGTCCCGCCAGGACCTGGCGGCGGCCATCGAGGCGCGGATCCGGTTCGCGGAAAGCCGCGACGACTTCTCCGGCGCCGTGCTTGTCGTGAAGGATGGGGAGGTCGTCCACCAGCAAGTCGTCGGCCAGGCGGACAAGATGACCCATGCGCCGGTGACGCCTGACACCCGCTTCAACATCGGGTCCATGGGTAAGCAATTCACTGCGGTGGCGATCGGCCAGCTCATCGACCAGGGCAGACTCACCCTGGATACCCGCTTGATCGACGTCCTGCCGGACTATCCGAACCCGGAGGCCGCCCGGAAGACGACCATCCGCCACCTGCTCTCCCACCGGGCGGGCCTCGGCATGCTGTTCGAGCGCCCGGGGTGGGATTGGAAGCTGCGCTATGAGCGCATGTCCGAACTCCTGCCCCTGTTCGCCGCCGAGGCGCCGCAGTTCGAGCCGGGGGCGAAGGCCGCCTATTCGAACGAGGGCTTCATCGTTCTGGGCGCCGTCGTCGAACGGCTGTCGGGCCAGACCTGGTACGACTACGTCCAGGCCAACATCTTCGATCGCGCAGGCATGACGGCCACCGAAAACCTCACCGACGATCCGGCCATCCCCAATCGGGCCGTCGGCTACAAGTTCGGCGCCGAGGATCCGCTGGGCTTCGGCGCGAGGCAGCCCAACTGGGATACTCTGTCGTGGCGGGGGAATGCCTGCGGCGGGCAGTTCTCCACCGCCGCCGACATGATCCGGTTCCTGCAGGCGCTGAAGGCGGGCAAGCTGCTGAAGCCCGAGACGGCCGCCCTCTTCCTGGCCCGGTCCGGCCGTGAACGGGACTACGGCCTGGGCTTCGAACGCTTCGACCTGCCAAACGGCCGCAGCTTGGTGGGCCACGGCGGCGGCGGACCCGCTTCAGGTGTCAACTCCGACGCCAAGATGATCTGGGAGACGGGTTACGCCTATGCGGTGATGGGCAACTACGACGCCCCGTTCGCCCAACTCGTCGCGCGCGACATCGGCGATCTTCTCGCCGCCCAGAACTAGGCGAAGTCCTTGGCCAGTTCGGCCCGGGTGGCCGGGGAGAGACCCGCCAGGTGGCTGTAGCGCTCGTGGCTGCAGCCGATCATGATCTCGGCGCCAGGTTTGCGGAACAGCGCGATGTGCTCGGCCTTCAGCGGGAAGCGCAGGAAGTGGACCGACGAGGCCTTGCCGTCGTCGCGGGTGCGTTCGACGTCGCCCTCGGGCACGCCCAGCACGCGCTCGCCGTCGACCTGGACGAAGAAGCAGTCCTCGACGCCGCCCAGGCGGGCCAGGACGGCCTCGCGCCGGATCGGGTCGTCGATCTCGAACATGATGGTGGCCACCAGTTCCGTGCCGTTGGGGATCAGCGGATTGTAGGCGGCCAGCTCGTCCGGGATCTGGTCGGCGCCGCCCTTCTCGATCAGCAGCATCTCCTGCACCTGGAAGAGCATGGTCTCGTAGCTCTCGAAGTAGAAGGTGCAGTAGGGCCCGAGTTCGATCCGCCGCAGCCGCTTCAGCGGCAGCAGTTCGGCGCGGCGGGCCTTGCGGACCTTGGCGAACTCGGCGTCCGGCAGAAGGTCGGACGGGTCGATGCGGCGTTCGGCGAGCGGCATCAGAACACTCCGTAGGCTCTGGCGAAGACTTCGATCGGATGAGCCTCGGCTGGGCGCGGCGGGGCCGTCTGCGCCGTGTCGTCGCCGATCAGCTGGGCCAGATGCTTGCAGGCCAGGGGACAGTCCGAGCAGAGCGTCTCGTTGCCCTTGGTCGCGACCTGGCGGGCGGCGGGACGGCCCACCTTGTTGGCGGCGGGCCGAGTGTCCTTCATCACCCCGAACGTGCCGCCGTGGCCGGAGCAGCGCTCGACCAGGTCGACCTTGGTGTCGGGGATCAGCTTCAGCATCTCCATGGACTTGGCGCCCATGTTCTGCGCGCGGGCATGGCAGGCGTGGTGGAAGGTGACGCCCCCTTCGACCGGCTTCAGCCCCTCGACCAGGCCGTAGGTCCGGGACAGCTCGACCACGTACTCGGCCACGTCCTTGGTCTTGGCCGCGAGGCGGCCGATGGCGTGGTCCTCGGGCAGCATCAGCGGCCACTCGAACTTCATCATCAGGCCGCACGAGGCGGTCAGGGCCACCACGTCGTAGCCCTGCTCGATGTAGGGGGCGAAGGCGGCGGCGACGCGCCGGGCCTTGCCGGCCACGTCCTTGATGTCGCCGGCCTCGAGCTGGGGCATGCCGCAGCACTCGGGATAGACCAGCTTCACCTCGACGCCCTGCAGCGCCAGGACCTTGGCGGCGGCCACCGCCGTGTCCGGCTTGTTGTAGTCGACGAAGCAGGTCGCATAGAGCGCGACCTTGCGCTGCCCGAACGCCGGCCCCTGGGGATTGGGCGCCAGCGGCGCCTTCAGCCGGTCGGTCGCGGTCTTGGAATGGTACTTGGGAAGCTCGGCCTCGGCGTCGATCTGGGCGATGGCTTCCAGCAGCTTGCGCAGGGGGGTGTTCTTCCGAGCCGTTGCCCAGTTGGCGAGGCCGGCGACGGGCTTGGCGAGCTTGCCGTTGCGGTCCGTCATGCCGAGCTGCTCGCGCACGAATTCCTTCTCGCCCGCGCGGCGCTTTGCGGCCCGGTAGCGGAGGATCAGGTGCGGGATGTCGATGTCGAACGGATGCGGCGGGACGTAGGGGCACTTGGTCAGGAAGCACATGTCGCAGAGGGTGCAGGCCTCGGCGATGTGCGCGTGCTCCTTGGGACCGATGCCGTCGATCTCGCCCGTGGGGCCCTCGTCGATGGCGTCGAACATGCGCGGGAAGCTGTCGCACAGATTGAAGCAGCGCCGGCAGGTGTGACAGACGTCGAACTGCCGCTGCAGTTCGGCCTCGACTTTCGCCAGGTCGTAGTAGTCGTCATCCTGCCACAGGATCGGGCGGCGGAACGGCGCATCGAGGCTGCCCTCGCGCGGCGGCGCGCCCGGGGCAGGGGTCGCGGTGCGGTCTTCGCTCATGTCAATCCTGCGGTCGGCCGAACGACAGCCCCCCCTCCCCCACTGGGGGAGGAGAAGCGCCATGTGCTCGCCTAGTCGAGGGTGTCGAGGGCGCGCTGGAAGCGGCCGGCGTGGGACTTCTCGGCCTTGGCCAGGGTCTCGAACCAGTCGGCGATCTCGTCGTAGCCTTCCTCGCGGGCCGTGCGGGCCATGCCCGGGTACATGTCCGTGTACTCGTGCGTCTCGCCGGCGATAGCGGCCTTGAGGTTGTCCGCGGTGCCGCCGATCGGCAGGCCGGTGGCGGGATCTCCCACGGACTCCATGAACTCAAGATGCCCGTGCGCGTGGCCGGTCTCGCCCTCGGCCGTGGAGCGGAACACCGCGGCCACGTCGTTGTAGCCTTCCACGTCGGCCTTCTGGGCGAAATAGAGGTAGCGGCGGTTCGCCTGGCTCTCGCCGGCGAAGGCGGCTTTCAGGTTCTCGATAGTCTTGCTGCTCGCAAGCGACATGCTGTTCTCCCTAGGCGGCGGCGAACCCCCCGGCTCTACCGCCATGCGGCACGGACTATGGACCCGCGTCCCCATCGATCAACATGATATGCTCTATGCTGAGCATCGACCGGTTCTATGGAGCTTGGCCGGTTCCTCGCGGGTTCTCCCTGCAACGCAAGGAGACGGTCATGGCTGACAACAAGATCCAGGGCGAGGGCGACTACATCTCGGGCAAGAAGTACCAGGACATGCAGCACGAGTTCGCCGAGAAAGGCCCCGTTGAACAGAAGGCCCGTGAAGCCGAAGAGGCCCTCGACGGCCCCGAAGGCGAGGCGCTGGAACAGGCGCGCAAGGACACCGGCGAGGGCAAGACCCACTAACCCCGCAGATTGCGGAAGGTGATGGAGTAGCGGTGCGCCCTGGCCTCGGGGAGCGAGTGTTCCCAGTCCGTGCGCGCCGGCCCCTCCAGCAGATAGATCGAGCGCGGTTCGAGCGGCACGTTGATCCGCTCGAACCGTTCGCCTTTGCGCCGCCGGAACCGCATCACGGTGGGCGACAGCAGAGAGACCCCCACGACCTTCTCGAACACCGGCCGGTCACGGTGCCAGCCGATCGGCGCGCCCTCGCGATATTCATTGATCAGAACGTGGGCGAAGTCGCCGGGCGCCACGCCGGCGAAGGCGGCGGCGCGGTCGCGAAGGGGCAGCAGCCAGCCCGGCAGGGGCTGGGCGTCCACCAGGCCCGGCCCGTTGAAGTCGTACTTCAGCCCGAACGAGATCACCCGCCGGCGGCCTTCATAGCCGCGGAACTGGAACGGTTCGAACGCCAGCGTCTCCAGCCGAGCGACGAGGTCGGCTTCCTCGGCCGGCGAGATCAGGCCGGCCTGGTATCGAAAGCCGGGCGGCGCGGCCGGCGGAAGGTCGAACAGGGACGTCACGGCGTCCAGATGGGCGCAAACGAAGGCGGCGGGAAGGTCGCCCGTCCCGCCGCCCGTCGTTCACGTCCGCATTCCGCTAGTAGCGGGGATAGTCGTTGTAGCCGTAGCGCCGATCGCGATCGCGGCGCGCCTCGCGCACGTTCATCGACAGGGCGTCGAAGCGGCGGTTGAGGTCGGCGCGCTCCCAGTTGGACAGGCCGTTGCGGCTATAACGCGCCTCCAGGCGCACGAGGCGATTGAACTGGTCGCGCAGGCGGTAGGCCTCGCGCGAGGTCAGCTGGCCGGAGCGCACGCCCTGGTCGATGCGGAAGTCGATCCGCTCCATGCGCCGCTCGATCGGCATCCAGTCGCGGCCGTAGCCATAGGGTTGGGCGCTCGCGGCGCCGGCGGTCAGGGCGGTCGCGGCGGCGAGGCCCAGAATGGTGGTCTTCATAACGATCTCTCCTCGTAACGTGGGGTGTCGTCCCTCGTCCTGGGGGGTCAAAACGGCGGACCTCCCGATCGGTTCAGTGGCTGTGGCGCGTCAGTAACGGTTCCACCCGTAGACGCGGTCGCCGTCGGCGCGGGCGACGCGGATCTCGGCGCTCAGGTCGTCGAAGCGGCGATCGAGGTCGGCCCGCTCCTCGGCGGACAGCCCGTCGACCCGGTAACTCGCCTCCACCCGCGCGATGTCGTTGAACTCATCGCGCAGCGCCTCGGCTTCGACGGCCGTCAGCTGGCCGCTGCGCACGCCCCGTTCGATCCGGGCGTCGAGGTCGAGCTTGCGGTCTTCCATGGCCACATAGCTGTCGACCGCGCCGGTCCGGACCGCGAGGCGCATCTGGTCGTCGATCAGGCCGAAGCGGCGATCGAGGTCCAGCTTCTCCCGGGCGCTGAGGCCGCCATAGCGGTAGCGGCCTTCCAGGGCCACGAGCGAGGCCATGTCGTCGCGCATCAGCCGGGCCTCGGCCGTGGTGATCTCGCCCGTGGCGAGGCCGGCGTCGATCCGGTCGTCGAGAACGGCCTGGCGCTCGATCATCGGCATCCAGGCCTGGGCGGACGCCGTCGTCGCGCCCAGGGTCAGGGCCGCGGCGGCGGCCATCAGAAGTTTGGTCTTGTTCATCGTTCGGACTCCTCGAGCTTGGTCACCTGCTCGTTGGTCCCCCCGATGGGGAGGCGAAACTCCGCCGGTCCGAATTGGTTCAGCGGCGCCGCAGGGCCGTTCACGCATCCGTGAAGACCCGACGGGGCCCGACAGGGGCAGGATCGCGGGTCGTGAGAGCCGTCATCCTGGCCCTTCTGTTCCTGGCGGCGATCCCTGCGCCCCTGGCTGCGCAGGGGCGTGCGGACGTCATGTACGTCCCCACGCCGCACGGGACCGTCGACGCCATGCTGGCCCTGGGCGAGGTCGGCCCCGGCGACGTCCTCTACGATCTGGGATCCGGCGACGGACGCATCCCCATCGCGGCGGCGAAGCGGTTCGGGATCCGGGCGGTCGGGATCGAGATCGATCCCGAATGGCTTGGGAAGGCGCGGGCGAACGCGCGGGCCGCGGGCGTTGGCCGGCTGGTGAGATTCCGCCGCCAGGACCTGTTCCGCGCGGACTTCCGCGAAGCCACCGTCGTCACCCTCTACCTGTTGCCCGAGCTGAACCTGCGCCTGCGGCCGCGGCTGCTGACCGAGCTGCGCCCCGGAACGCGCATCGTGAGCCATGCCTTCGACATGGGCGACTGGGCGCCGGAGAAGGTCGTCGACATGGGCGGCGGCGACCGCATCTACCTGTGGCGCGTGCCCGAGCCGCCGTCGTCCGCGCCATCCGCGCCGATCATACCTTCGGATGGGCGTGGCCCTGGCCGCGGGAACAAATAATCCCTCTGGATAATTGCATATCCATCGATATCAGCTATATTGAGAACAGTTCGCAACAAGGGGCCGCCATGCGCCTCGCCGCCAAAACCTTCAGCTGGTCGCTGGTTCACATGACCGTCGCCATCGCCGTGGCCTATGCTCTGACCCAGAACTGGCGCGCCGCGCTGGCCGTGGGATTGATCGAACCGGTATTCCAGACCCTCGCGTTCGCCCTGCACGAGCGCGCCTGGGCCGCGCGCGAGCCGATCCCCGTCCGCGTCCACGCCCACCATTGATCGAGAGGGACAACCTATGGCCGACAAATCCCAGAAGAAGGTCGCCGCCGGCCTCGCCAAGCTGCTGGCCGACACCTACGCCGTCTATCTGAAGACGCACGGCTACCACTGGAATGTCCGCGGCCCGAACTTCGGGTCGCTGCACAACCTGTTCATGACCCAGTACACCGAGATGTGGGCCTCGATCGACCTGATCGCCGAGCGCATCCGGGCGCTGGGCGAGTACGCCCCGCAGGGCTACGGCGCCTTCGCCGACCTGTCCGACATCAAGGACGGCGATCCCAAGCGCGACGCCGAGGCCATGCTCAAGGAGTTGGTGGCCGACCACGCGACCCTGGTGGCGACCGCCAAGGCCGCCCGCGAAGGCGCCGACGACGTCACCGCCTCCCTCATCGACGCCCGCGTCGAAGCCCACGAGAAGCACGCCTGGATGCTGCGCGTCTCGATCGGCTAAAGGCCGACGCCGTCCTCGGCGGGCGCCTTGCGGCCCAGCAGGCTGTCGGTCCCGCCGAGGCGTCGCACGATCACGGCGGCGCCCAGCAGCAGCGCCCCCACCGCCAGGAATGAGGCAGCGCGGATGATCCCGTCCAGCCGGGACATGTCGAACAGGAAGATCTTGGCCAGCGTCACCATCAGGACGGCCAGCCCGGCCCCGCGTAGGTCGGCGGACCGGCGCGCGGCGCCGTAGACCAGCAGGCCGAAGCCGTAGACGCCCCAGGCCGCCGAGAAGGCCCAGGTCTCCAGGCTCGCCTCCTGCAGGGTCGGTCGCATGTCGTAGCCACGGAAGCCCAATCGCACGAACAGGCTCAGCAGGGCGAACGCGATCCCCACCACCATGACCCGTGACGCGCGCGCCAGCAGCGCGACCCCGGCCTGGGCCGCCGAGCGCGCCAGTTCGTACGCCATGCCGGCGCCTGCCCCGTAGAGCGCCAGCAGCAGCACGGTGGCCCGCATGCCGGCCAGGGGGCGGTCGATCGGCCCCCACCAGGGGCTCGCACCATAGCCGAAGACCACGAGAGCGACGACAAGCGCGCCCCAGGCGCCCAGCCGCCCGATCCGCGCGATGGGCTCGGCGAACGCCGAGACCGTCCAGGAGCGCTCCGCGGCGCACTCACCCAGCCAAATGACGCCACGCGCGACCAACAGGGCGATCACAGCATAGGCCGCAGCCTCGGCCCGACCGACGGTGTCGAAGCCGCCATGCAGGCTGGACCCCTGGAAGAGGCGGCGTGTCTCCATCAGGCCCCATACGAGGGCGAATGCGAAGGCGGCCAGCCCGTACGTCGCCAGCAGCGCACGGTTGATCGCCACCTTTCGCCAGGTGGCCGCGGCCAGGAGCGCGGCGGGAACAAGGAAGCCGACGGCCAAGCTGTCGAGCAGGCGCGGACCCGCCACGGCCGGCGTCCAGGACGCCCAGAGCGGGTTGAAGCCGATCACCTGCAGCGCCAGCCCATGGGCAAGGCCCACGACGAGCAGCACCTGTCCTCGCCAGCGGCCGATCACGCTGGAGTCGACGCGCACCGCCTGCGCCGACGTCAACCCGGCGGCGAGCAGCAACAGCGTCCGGAGCGACGCCTCCATGAAAAGGTCCAGTCCGATGCCGTTGGCCGGCCCTCCTGAGGCCGCGAGGCGGAGCAGCACCGCTGCCCCCGTGAGTCCCACAAGCAGCGCCGCCGTGCCGAGCGCCTCAGCGCTGGTCTTCGGTCGGTCCGGCCGATCCGCCAGCCGCGCGCCGCCCCAGGCCAGTCCGGCGCTGGCGATGGCCGAGAAGGCGAACAGCCACCGGGGCGTCTCGCGGTCGGACAGGGCTTCGAAGAGCGCGGGCGACGTCAGCGCCGCCATCGACGCCAGGGCGCCCGCAACCATCACCGCCGCAAAGCCCCGCCAGCCGAGGCGTGCGTGCAGGCCCGCGGCCGCTGCCGACAGCGCCGCGGCCGCGACGGGGGCGGCCACGTCGTTGAACGCCGCGTCGATGGCGAACAGCGCCGCCCCGCCGGCCGCCCAGAGCCAGACGGCCAGCGGCAGATCGCGGGCGGGCCCGTCCGAACTGCGCGCCAGGATCAGGGCGCCCGCAAACAGCAGGAGCCCGCCGCCGGCGGCCGGCAGCCACGGAGCGGCTGCGGTCGCAGGACCATGCAGGCTCACCGCCAGGATGAACCCGACGAAGCCGGCCGCCGCCGCGCCGAGCCGAAGCCGGATGCTTCCCCGACGCATGCCCGCCCAGACGCCGGCCCCAGCCAGCGCCACGGTCAGCATGCCGCCCCCCGCCTCGCGCACCGCGGGATCCGGTCCGGGAGCGGCGTAAGCGATCAGGAAGCCCAAGGCGGGCGCGTAGGCCGCGATCTGCAGCAGAGGCGGGATCAGCCCCCGGCGCGCGAGGCCGGCCGCTAGGACCGCCAGCACTGCCGCCGCGGCGGCGGCCGGTTCGAAGCCGCCGCGCGCCGCCGTCGCCCAGAGCGCGGTCACAAGGATCGCGGCGGCGGCCACGGCTGCGGTCGGCAACCCACCGAAGACGCCCGCGCCCCCGGTGGGCGTCTCACCCCGACGACGACGCCATTCCACCGCCAGTCCGGACAGTGCGACGGGCGTCAGCGCCAGGGCGGCGACCCTCACATAGCCCTCGGCTGCGAAGCCCGCGGCGGCCCAGCCGAAGGCCCCGGCCAGCGTCGCCATCCCGGCGCCGCCCCAGCGCCGGAATCCGGCGACGGCGTAACCGGTGACGGCGATCAGGGCGAGGTAGGCGGTCAGCGCCGGCGCCGTCCAGTGCGCGGGCCCGGTGATCGCGGGCGCGAGGAAGCCGCCCAGGATGGCGAGGATCGCGAGCGCCTCGCCATGTCGGAACGCCAGCGCCAGAAGGCCGATGGAAATGGCCGCCAACAGGCCGCCGGCGGCGGTCAGCCCGATGAAGGCGTAAAGCCAGTACGACGCCCAGGCCGCGCCATAGAGCGTGGCCGCCCCGGCGCCGGCGGCCAGCGCAGCGGCTGACGGATGGTCGCTGCGCCGTTTCAGCCACTCACTGGCCGCCAACAGCACGAGCCCCGTGACCACGGCCGCGGCGATCCGCATCGGCGGCGTGAACAGGCCGCGCTGCGCCGCGTAGGTCACCAGGAACAGGCCGCCCAGCGCCAGGGCGCCGCCGCCGGCCCAGGCCAGGCCATTTTCCTCCAGCCAGCCGCGAACGACGTCGCGCAGCGGCGGCCTAGCCGGCCTGCGCGGCGTGGGCGCCGTCATCGTAGACCGCGCAGGCTCCATCCGGACAGGCTCGGGCTGAACAACCTTCTCGGCCGTCGGCCTAGTCCGAACGACCGCCTCGGGCTCCGGTTTGGCGGTCTCCGCACGCCGCGACGCCGCCCCATGCTCAAGCTGCTCCTTCAGGTCGAGCAGCCGGCGCTCAAGCCCGTACGTCCGCGCCTTGAGATCGCTGACGCGCAAGGTCAGGAAGGTCGCCCACGCGAGCAAACCCACCACCAGAAGCCAGAGCATACCCACGCCTCGCGCGCCGCTCCCCCGCGGCTGGGTGGTGACCCTAGCCGGCTACAACCCAAACGGCCAAGTGTCGTCCTCGCCCGGGGCGGCCGGGGCTCCGGCGAGTGGCGTCACGGGCGTGGTTTCGTCGAACCAGACCCAGGCGTCGAACTGCTCGGCGAGGCGGCATTCGGCGTAGTGGCTCCACCGTTCGGTCTCCGGCCGGTAGATGACGCCGACGAAGCGTTCCAGGCGGGGATCGGACAGCACGCGGCGCACGCCGTTCGGGCCGGGGCGCAGGTCGAGCAGGAAGCGGTCCAGGCCGGCGTTGTGCGACTGGCGCTCCTGGCTCTCCGCCAGCGAGGGGCGGAGGGTCTTTACCTCCATCGGCGCATCCCAGTCCGAGGCGCAGGCCACCTTTCCCGCATGGGTCCCGAAGCCGATCAGGCGCGCCTCGTCGGCCCACTGTTCGCGGCAGAGCTGGCCCAGGTTGATCTCGTCGCGGACCATGCCCATCTCGGTCGCCCGCGCATCGCCGATGTGGGAATTGTGCGCCCAGACCACCGCGCGGGCGTGCCCGCCCCTGGCGTCCATCAGCGCCTTGAGCGTCTCGAACATGTGCGTGTCGCGCAGGTTCCAGGCCTCGGCGCCGCCATAGTACATGGCGCGGTAATAGGCTTCGGCGTCGCGGACCAGCCGGGCGCTCTGGACCGCATCCAGCAGACCCTCCTCGCCGTCGCCGCTGGGCCGTTCCCGGAGCTGGCGGGCCAGCATGTCGGCGAGCATGGAGGTCACCGCGCCCTCGCAGCTGGCGTAGCGGCCGGAGACCGCCATCCGCCCATAGGTCTGCGGCTCCTGGACCCAGGGATTGAGACACCCATAGCGCTCACGCGCGACATTGGCCGCCTCGGGGTCCGCCTGGTCGAGATAGTCGACCACCGCCCGCATCGAGCCCGCGAGGTTGTAGAGGTCCAGTCCGTAGACGCCCGCCTGGTCTGCGCGGGAGCGGGTCCGATTGTGCTGGGCCAACCAGCCCAGGAAGGCGTCGAACTCGCGGTTCCTCCACATCCAGGTCGGGAAGCGGGCGAAGGCTCCGGCGGCCGGGCGCGCGCGACCGCGGACCCGGGCGTCCAGCACCCGCGCATCCGGCCAGTCGGCCTCCAGGGCCACGATGTCGAAGCCGCGCTTCTCGACCAGCCAACGCGTGATCGCGGCCCGGGCGCGGTAGAATTCGGACGTGCCGTGGGTGGCCTCGCCCAGCAGCACCACGCGCGCGTCGCCGAACCGGTCGAACATCCGCCCGAAGGCGGGATCGTCGAAGTCGGGCAACGGTTCGGCGGCGGCGGCGATCTGGCTCGAGGGGCCGCGCGGATAGGTCCGCGGCGGCTCGACGTGCGAATGAATGTCCGGCATGGCGACTCCCCGGATACGCAACCCGGGGACCATCGCGCGGGTTCCCGGCGGAAGCCGGTCGGGAGGATGGCGAAACGGCGACCATCGGGTTGCGCCAGCCGAGACCCCTGGCAGGGGCCGCGTCGCGCCGCCAGGCGACTTGGCGAGATCGACCCCCTATCGCCCGCCTGGCAGCAGCCTGCTCGCTGGAGTGCTAACATTTTGGATTCATAGAACTTTCATCCAGAATCGGTTTTCCTGTCATACAGCGCGGCCGGGACGTCGCAGGCCGCGCGCCGTAAGAGCGCGAGGTCACGAATGAAACCGTCACCTGAGTTCCGGAAGCAGATGGAAGGCTACAGCCTGACCACGGCCGAGATCCTCTATCGGATGCCTGACCACCCCAGCCTGCTGCAGAGCTATCTCTGGCAGGACTACGACATCTTCCCGGAGTTCCCGACGCTCCGGAAGTTCCTGGATTTCTGGACCCGCACCCTCGACGGCCCGCTGTTCAAGGTGACCGTCGGCCATTGCAAGCTGATCAAGCCCGCCGAACTGAAGGCCATCGGCGCCGAGTTCCGGCTGCAATAGGCGGGCCTGGCCGGACCTACCGGTATTCGTAGTGGCAGCGCTTCTTCTTGGCGTTGCTCTTGGCGATCTGGTGGCCCGCGACGGCGCCCACGCCGGCGCCGACGAGGGTTCCCTCCGTCTTCGCGCCATTGCCGGCGACGACGTTGCCCAGCACGCCGCCGGTGACCGCGCCGATCACCGTGCCCTTGTTGGCCTTCTTCTTCACGTCCTTGCAGACGAGCACCCGCTTGGCCTCGGCAGGGGCGGGCGCGACGAGCGCGGTCCCGGCCGTGGCGAAGACGATCGCGGCGATCAGCCGATTGCGCATGACTTTCTCCTTTTGGGTTCGACACCCAGGCGCCCTTAAACCCGCCAAGGCGGCGCTGGGTTTCAGGCGCGCGTGTGGCATGGTGCCGCTTCAAGGCGGATTCGAGTGGGGGACCTCGTGCAGGGAAAGACGCTGGGCGGCGCCGGCGCGGGGCTGGTGGTCTTCGTCTGCTTCCTGATCGCCGCCGTCGAGGGCTACGACATCCAGGCCTTCGGCGTGGCGGCGCCGCGCATGATCCCGGAACTCGGCCTGAACCCCGCACAGCAGGGCTGGGCGGGAAGCGCGGCCATGATCGGCCTCGTCATCGGCGCCTTCGCCGGCGGCTGGCTGGCGGACCGCTACGGCCGCAAGCCCGTGCTGCTGGGCTCGGTGGCGGCCTTCGGACTGTTCTCGCTGCTCACCGCCGCGGCGCACAGCTACGAGGCCCTGCTCTGGGCGCGGCTCGCCACCGGCCTGGGCTTCGGCGGCGCCATGCCGAACCTGATCGCCGTGGCGGTGGAGATCAGCCGGCCCGAGCGGCGCGCCGCCACCGTCTCGGCGATGTTCTGCGGCATGCCCGCGGGCGGGGCGACCTCGGCGCTCATCGCGCGCCTGGCCGGCGACGGCCTGGAATGGCGGACGATCTTCGTCGCCGGCGGCGTCGTGCCGCTTCTCCTGCTGCCCGTGATCTTCCTGCTCCTGCCCGAGACCCGGCCGCCGCACGACCCTTCAGCGGACAGGAACCTCGGCCGCGCCCTGTTCGCCGAAAAGCGCGCCGCGCCCACCGTCCTGCTGTGGGCGGCGTTCATGATGACCCTGGTGGTGCTGTACCTGGCGCTCAACTGGCTGCCCACGCTGGTGGTGGACAAGGGCCACCCCCCGTCCGAGGGCTTCGCTGCGGCCATGGCCTTCAACGTCGCCGGCGCCCTGGGCTCCATCGGGGTCGGGGCGATCTGCGACAAGGCCGGCTGGCGCTGGCCGCTGGCCATCGTCTACGTCGCCCTCGCCGCCGCCATGGCGGGACTGGCGGCGTCCGACGCGCCCCTGGCGATCCTGGCGATTTCCGGCGCCGCGGGCTTCCTGGTGATGGGCGCGCAGTTCTCGCTCTATGCCGTCGCGCCCATGCTCTACCCCGCCCACCTGCGGGCGGCCGGGGCGGGCGCCGCCATCGCCGTGGGGCGCCTGGGGTCGATCGGCGGCCCGCTGATCGCCGGGGAACTGCGCAACGCCGGAGCCACGCCGGGCGAGGTGTTTCTGTCCATGGCGCCGGTCGCCGTGGCGGCCGCGGTGATCATCGTCGTCATGGGTCGCATCGCCAAGCCGCACCAGGCGTGAGAATGCGAATGACTCGCACGGATAGCTGATCTATAGGGCCTGCCTCATCGGCGAGGGGCCCATGCGGACTGCGACTTCCATCTCCATCCTTCTTGGCGCGGCCGTGGCCGCCGGACCGGCCGCGGCGGACGACGCGGCGCCGGGCCGGGAGGTCAGCGAGGTGGTCGTCACCGCAGCCCGCACCATCCTGCCGGCCAACGCCCTGCCGCTGACAGTGGACGTGATCGACCGCAACGCCCTGGACCAGCAGGTGGCCATCGGCGGCTCGGTGGTCGACGCCGTTGCCGCCCTGACGCCCTCGTTCTCGCCCACCCGCCAGAAGCTTTCGGGCGCCGGCGAGACGCTGCGCGGCCGCTCGCCGCTGTACGCCATCAACGGCATCCCCCAGTCGACGCCGCTGCGCGACGGCTCCCGCGACGGCTTCACCATCGACCCGTTCTTCGTCGACCGGGTGGAGGTGATCTTCGGCTCCAACGCCCTGCAGGGCATCGGCGGCACGGGCGGCATCGTCAACCAGGTCACCGTGGGCGCGCCGACGGTCGACGGCTTCAGCGGCCGCACCCTGTTGCAGACCACCGCCGACAACGGCTTCCACGGCGACGGCGCCGGCTACAAGGCCGCCGGCCTGGGCGCCTGGAAGGCCGGCGCCTTCGACGCCACCCTGGGCGCCGCCTACGAGACGCGGGGCGCCTATTACGACGGCCATGGCCGCCGCGTCGGCTTCGACGCCGCCCAGGGCGAGACCCAGGACAGCCAGAGCTGGTCGCTGTTCGGCCGCTTCGGCTATGCGGTCAGCGAAACCGCCCGGGTCGACCTGATCCTGTCGCGGTTCCAGATCGAGGGCGACGGCGACTATGTGAACTCGCCCGGCAACCGCACCACCGGCGTGCCGTCCATGGCCATCCGCGGCGTGCAGCCCGGGACGCCGGCCCGCGGGCGCACGGAAAGCGCGGCGATCTCCTACACCGACACCGCGCTCTGGGGCGGCAACCTGGTCACCCAGGCGTTCTGGAACCGCACCCGCGACCTGTTCGGCGGCGACAGCTCAGCGACCTTCCAGGACGTGAGGATCGCCCCGATCGGCACGCTGCTGGACCAGTCCGAGAACCGCTCGCGCAAGCTGGGGGCCAAGTTCAGCTACGAGCGCGCCGTCCCGGGCTTCGAGAACCTGACCGCCACCGTTGGCCTCGACCTCCTGAAGGACCGCACCGAACAGGCCCTGGTCCGCACGGGCCGCGTCTGGGTGCCGCCCACCGACTACCGCAGCGTCGCGCCCTTCGTGCAGGCCAACCTGGCGCTGTTCGACAAGCGGCTGCGCATCGCCGGCGGCCTGCGCAACGAGAACGTCCAGATCAAGGTGGACGACTTCACCACCCTGGCCTTCTACGGCTCGCGGTTCGTCTCCGGCGGCTCGCCGGAGTTCCACGACACCCTCTTCAACGGCGGCGTCATCGTCGAGCCCGTGCCCGGCATCCGCGGCTATGTGAGCTACGCCCAGGGCTACACCGTCCCCGACGTCGGGCGCATCACGCGCTCGATCAACGTCAGCGGCGTGGACATCGACGACTACCTCGACATCAGCCCGGTGGTCTCCAACAACCGCGAGGTCGGCCTGGAGCTCAAGCGCGGCTGGTTCGACGCCAGCGCCACCTACTTCTGGTCGACCAGCACCCGGGGCCAGCTGCTGGTCCTGGTCGGCACGGTGTTCGAAGTGCAGCGCCAACGGGTGGAAATCGAGGGGCTCGAGCTCAACGCCACCGTTCGCACGCCCGTGGAGGGCCTGACCTTCCAGGCGGGCTATGCCGACCTGAAGGGCCGGGCCGACTCCAACGGCGACGGGCGCGTCGACATCGACCTGGACGGGGCCAACATCTCGCCGGACCGGATCGTGGCGGCCATGAACTTCAACCGCGGCCCCTGGTCCACCCGGCTTCAGCTCGGCAAGTACCTGTCGCGCAGCTTCGACGGCGCCGATCCGCGCAACAGCTTCGAGGGCTACACCCTGGTCGACGGCTCGGTCCGCTACCAGTTCGAGCGGTGGGGCGGCCTGTCGCTCTCGGTGCAGAACCTGCTCGACGAGTACTACATCGACTACAACACCGACACGCAGCAGCCGACCAACAACGCCCGGTTCTTCTCGGGCCGCGGGCGGACCTTCACCCTCGGCTGGGACTACCGCTTCTGATGGGGCTGATCGACCTCATCCACCGCTGGACGGGCGGCCTGATCGGGCTGCTGCTGGCGGTGCTGGGGCTGTCGGGCGCGCTGCTGGCGCACAAGCCTCTGATGGTGATGCTGCCCCAGGTGGGCGAGGTCCAGGCGCAGGACACCGCCTCCCTGGCGGCGGCGGCCGAGCGGATCATGGCGGCGCCGGACCGGCCGCGCAGCATCGTCTTCGCCACCCGCGACTTCGGCCTCAACCAGCTCAGCTATCCCAAAGCCGGCTCGGGCGCCTACGCCACCCAGGCGGGCGACGTGGTGGCCCGCTGGGACAGCAAGTGGGACCGGCCGGAGATCTGGCTTTTCGACCTCCACCACCACCTGTTCAACGGCGACACCGGCGAGATGGTGGCCGGGGTCGCCGGGCTCTGCGGCCTGGGCTTCGTGATCACAGGGGCGATCCTGTGGTGGCGGATGCGGCGGGCCTTCGAGCTGCGCCTGTGGCCGCGCAAGTTCGAGCGGTTCCAGATCCTGCGCCACCACCGCGACATCGGGATCGTCATGGCGCCGGTGCTGGCCCTGTCGCTGATGACCGGGACCATCATGGTCTTTCGCCCCGTCGCCGACGCCATCCTGGGCCCAGGCGCCGCCGCCGCGGTAACCCAGGCGCTGAAGCCCCCGCCGCCGCGCAAGACCAAGCTGGCCGACGATCCGGACTGGACGGGGATGATCGAGACCGCGCGCCGGCTCTATCCCACCGCCGAGGTGCGCATCCTGTCGCTGCCGCGCGGCGAGACGGGGCTGATCAGCCTGCGCCTGCGCCAGCAGGAGGAGTGGCTGCCCAACGGCCGCACCACGCTCTACTTCGCCGCCGACACGGGCGAGCTGGTCCAGGCGCGCGACGCCCTGGCCCTGCCGCCCCAGGTCCAGGCCTACAACGCCCTCTACCCGCTGCACGCCGGCAAGGTCGGCGGCCTGCCCTACCGCCTGGTGATCACGCTCTCCGGCCTGACCCTGACGCTGCTGGGCAGCCTGACCGTCTGGACGTTCTGGTTCCGCCGCAAGCCCCAGCGCCGCCGCCGCGACCCGGTCCCCGCGACCTAGGCCCGCGAGGGGATCGCAAGGCCCCGCTGCACGGCCGGACGCGCCAGGCCCCGCTCCAGCCAGGCCGGAACGTTCCTCAGCGTGTCGAAGGCCACCAGCGGGCCCGCCTCATAGAAGCCGATCAGGTTCCGCACCCAGCCCAGCAGCGCCACGTCGGCAATGGTGTAATCGGCGCCCATGATCCAATCGCGGCCTTCGAGGCGACCGTCCAGCACCTCCAGCAGCCGCCGGCTCTCGGCCACGTAGCGCTGCAGCGGGCGCTTGTCCTCGTACTCCCGGCCCGCAAACTTATGGAAGAACCCCACCTGGCCGAACATCGGCCCCGGCCCGCCCATCTGCCAGTAGACCCACTGCAGCGTCTCGTAACGCGCCGCCGGATCGGCCGGGATCAGCTTGCCGGTCTTCTCGGCCAGGTACTGCAGGATCGCGCCCGACTCGAACAGCGCCAGGGGCTTTCCGCCCGGGCCGTCGGGATCGAGGATCGCGGGGATCTTGCCGTTAGGGTTCAGCGACAGGAACTCGGGCGTCTGCTGGTCGTCCGTCCCGAAGTCGACCAGGTGCGGCTCGTAAGCCAGCCCGACCTCCTCCAGCATGATCGACACCTTCACCCCGTTAGGCGTCGGCAGCGAATAGAGCTGCAGCCGCTCGGGATGCCGCGCCGGCCAGCGCCGGGTGATCGGGAAGTCGGACAGGTCCGGCATGGGCAGGCGGGCTCCGAAAGCGAAGCTCACCAGATGGCGATCAAAGCCAGCGTAGCAATGGCGGGGGAACGCTGCTGGCGGAGAGGGTGGGATTCGAACCCACGATGCCCGTGAAGGCACGCCGCATTTCGAGTGCGGTACATTCAACCACTCTGCCACCTCTCCAGAGCCAGCGACGGGGGCCTTCGAAAAGGCTCCCGTTGAGCGAGCGCGCGTTCTACTCATCCCGCCGCAGTCACGCAACTGCGATCTGACGCCGCGTCCTCACCGGGGGTAGAGCACCATCTGGGTGCAGCGGAACACGGCGATGGTCTTGCCGGTGGCCTCATTCACCGCCTCGGCGTCCCACACCTGGGTCATGCGGCCGCCGTGCAGCAGGCGCGCCTCGCAGGCGACGGTTTCGCCCTCCTTGGCGGTGCCCAGGTAGTTGGTCTTGATCTCGATGGTGGTGAAGCCGCTCGCCCCCTCCGGCAGGGAGGCGACGCAGCCGTAGCCGCAGGCGCTATCCACCAGAGCGACCACCGAGGCGGCGTGCATGAAGCCGTTGGGCGCCATGTGCTTGCGCTGGACGACGAAGCGGCCGCGGGCCCGGCCGTTGGCCACCTCGTCCCATTCGATGCCCAGTTCGCCGGGCAGGGTGCCCTTCTGCCGCTCGGCGAACAGCGCCGCCTGGTTGCCTTCCAGCATGAAGCCTCTCCTCTCAAGGTCAGGCTTCAAGTGGGAAGCTGACGCCGCGACAGCCAAGTCCGAAGACTGAACCGCGCCGCGCCGTCCGTCAGGCGCCGAAGATCCAGCCGGCCGTGAGGCTGCTCATCTGCACGCCCACCAGGGTCATCTGGCCGCCGCCGGTCATGCTGATGATGGTGTCGGCGCCCACCTGGCTGACGGTGTACTGGGTGCCCGGATCCAGCTGGACCCGATCGCCCTCGGCCAGGCTGAAGTCGGTCACCCGGTCGACGCCCGCATCGCCGAAGGTGTGGAAGATGTCGGCCCCGCCGCCGCCGGTGACGGTGTCCGAGCCCTTGTCGCCCGAGACGTAGTCGTTCCCGGCCCCGCCGTTGATGATGTCGTTGTCCTGGCCGCCGCGGACGATGTCGTTGCCATCGCCGCCCTCGCAGGTGTCATTACCCAGGTTGCCGTAGACGAGGTTCTGACCCGCGCCGCCGGCCAGGCTGTCGTTGTCGCGGCCGCCGACCACCCAGTCGTCGCCCCCGCCGCTGACGCAGGTGTCGTTGCCCATGTTGCCGTTGATGTCGTCGAAGCCCGTCCCGCCGACGATGCTGTCGTTGCCCTCGTCGCCGCGCAGGTAGTTGGTCCCTTCGCCGCCGCGGATGACGTCGTCGCCCGCATAGCCGCGCATGGTGTCGGCGGAGGCCGAGCCGGTGATGGTGTCCGCGCCGCCCAGGATCGTACTGCGCGCCGCCTCGTTGTCGTTGGTCTCCACCCAGCCGACGAAGGTGGTCACCGGCACTGAGAAGCCGGAGACCTCGAACACCACTTGGCCCTTGAAGCTCTCCTTCCAGCCCGTGACCGTCCCCCCCGAAAGCTCGCCGGAGCTGTAGGTGAACTGGCCCTGGAACTCCTCCAGCCAGTCGCCGTCCTGGAGGGTGAAGGCCGTCGCACCGGTGACGGTTGGAATGCCTTCCAGGAGGTCATCGATCTTGAGGGTGTCGACGCTGATGCCGGCGGCGCCGGCGATGAGGAGAGCCATGGATGTGATCTCGCGAAACAGAACTTTCGCGACGCTAGCCGGCGCCCACGACCCCCGGCCTCCCCAATCTTGGGGAGATGGCCCGCTATTTTTTCCCTATAGTTAACCGATGTTTACGCGTCGGGGCCCGGCAGGCCCGGCCGGAGCTGGAGCAGGGATCCGAGCTGCGACTGCCGTGTGCGACCCGTCTTGGCGAAGACGGATTTGACGTGGGTCCGGACGGTGCTTTCGGCGATCCCCATGTCGGCGGCGCAGTCGCTGACCGTCGCGCCCTCGATCAAGCGAAGCGCCACATGCGCCTCCTTGGCGCTGAGCCCCCAGCCGTCCCGAAGCTGCCGCTCGCGCTGGTCCTCGGCCTGGGACAGGGCGGTCTGCATCGATTGGACCAGGGCCTGCAGCGCCGGGTTTCCACTCGCCAGCGCCGCCTTCAGGCGCGGCAGAATGCTGGGGTAAAGGCGGCCGTAAGCCTCGGCTTGCTGCAACAGGCGGTGGTCCAAGGGCTCATCATCGCTCATGGTTTTGCCCAGTCGAGTGCGAGTCGGTGCGTCGGATGAGTCTAGCGGGAAGCGTGGTCGGGACCAGGGCGAGTCGCCCCGAGGTCGTCCAGATGGACCAGCCGGCGCCGCCCTGGGCCGCCCTCATGCGGCGGCTGGCCAACCGGACGATGCAGCGGATCGTCACCTCAGCCATGCGGGGCGCCCTGCGCGCCGAAGCAGACGGCCCGCAGGCGCTCGCCCGCTACGTCGCCGGGCAGCGCCGCATCCACATGCGCTTCGACGCCCCGGTTCTCGCCCGGGTCGACGCCGAGGCGGTGCGGCAGGCCGGACCCGGCGCCGGCCTCTCCGCCCCGCCCTCCCCCTCCGAGTGGTTCGCACCGCGCGCGGCGGAGCCCCGGGGGTTCGTCTTCTACGTCCACGGCGGCTCGTTCATCGCCGAGCGCTCGCCCCGGATCACCCACCTGGTGGCGCGGTTCGCCGCGGCGGCCGAGGCGCGGGTGTTCGCGCCCAGCTACCGCCTGGCGCCGGAGCATCCCTGTCCCGCCGCGGTGGACGACATCGTCGCGGCCTGGCGGTGGTTCCAGGAGACCTGGCCCGAAGAGCCGGTGGTGGCTCTGGCCGAGTCCGCGGGCGCGGCGATCCTCCTGTCCGCCCTGCAGCAGGCCGGGGCGCAGGGCCTGCCGCTGCCCTCCGGCGTGGTGCTGCTGTCGCCCTGGGCGGACCTGTCGCTGCAGAGCTGGTCGGTCACCGCCGCCTCCCTGCTCGGCACGACGCCCTACACGATGGAGAGCCTGGCGCTGGTGGCGCGGTTCTATCTCGACGGCAGGTCGGCCACCGATCCCGTCGCCTCGCCCCTGTTCGGCGCCTTCGACGGCTTCCCGCCGACCCTGATCCACGCCAGCCGGGGCGACATCCTCTACGACGACGCCGTGCGGCTGGCCGATGCGATCCGCGCCGTGGGCGGCGACCTGACCGTCCGCCTCTGGGCCGACGAGACGCACGTGTGGGAGCGCCTGGGCACCCCCAAGGCCCGCCAGTCCATCGAGCTCGCCGCCGACTTCATCCGACGACGCCTGGACATGGGCGTCCCGCACCGGGGCTGACCTTACGTATGATTGCTGCGCCGGGGGCCAACGGCTAAGCCCGTACCGGTTCTTCAGCGCCCCATTCCTCGGCGTCTTCCGGGAGTTTGCATGAGCATCAAAGGCAAGGCCTACCTGATGGGGGCCTACGAGCACCCCACGCGCGACGCGCCCGACAAGACCACGGCCCAGCTCCATGCCGAGAGCGCGCGCGGCGCCCTGGCCGACGCGGGTCTCGGATTCGACGACGTGGACGGCTACTTCTGCGCGGGCGATGCGCCCGGGTTCGGGGCCATGTCCATGATCGACTACATGGGCCTGAAGAACGTCCGCCACATGGACACCACCGAGACCGGGGGTTCTTCCTACATCCTGCACGTGGCCCACGCCGCCCAGGCGATCGCCGCGGGCAAGTGCCAGGTGGCCCTGATCACCCTGGCCGGCCGGCCCCGCAACGGCGGCAACCGCCCGGGCGCCAGCATGGCCGGCGGGCCGCGGGGGCCCGGCCTCAGCGACGGCGCGCCGGAAGCCGGCTTCGAGAGCATCTACGGCGGCTCCACCCACAACACCTACGGCATGTGCGCCATGCGCCACATGTACGAGTACGGCACCACCTCCGAGCAGCTCGCCTGGATCAAGGTGGCCGCCAGCCACCATGCCCAGTGGAACGAGCACGCCTTCCTCAAGAACGTGGTGACGGTGGAGGAGGTGGTGTCCAGCCGCATGATCTCCGACCCGCTGCACCTTCTGGACTGCTGCGTGGTCACCGACGGCGGCGGCGCCCTGGTCGTCGTCTCGCCCGAGATCGCCCGCAGCCTGAACCGGCCCAAGGTGCGCGTCCTGGGCGCCGGCGAGGCGCCCAAGGTGCAGCAGGGCGGCAAGCTGGACCTGACCTATTCCGGCGCCGTCTGGTCCGGCCCCCGCGCCTTCGAGGAGGCGGGCGTCACGCCGGCCGACATCAAATACGCCTCGATCTACGACAGCTTCACTATCACCGTTCTGATGCAGCTCGAGGACCTCGGCTTCTGCAAGAAGGGCGAGGGCGGCAAGTTCGTCGCCGACGGCAACCTGATCTCGGGCGTCGGCAAGCTGCCGTTCAACACCGACGGCGGCGGCCTGTGCAACAACCACCCCACCAACCGCGGCGGCATCACCAAGGTGATCGAGGCGGTGCGCCAACTCCGCGGCGAGGCGCATCCCAAGGTCCAGGTGCCGAACTGCGACCTGGCCATCGCCCACGGCACGGGCGGCTCGCTGGGCGTCCGCCACGGCGCCGCGACGCTGATCATGGAACGGGAGGGCTGAAGATGTCCGAATTGATGACCCGGCCGGTGCCGGCCCCCGCCGTCACCCTCGAAAGCAAGCCGTTCTTCGACGCGGCCGAACAGGGCAAGTTCCTGATCAAGCGCTGCACGGCCTGCAAGGAGGCCCACTGGTATCCGCGCACCGTCTGCCCCTTCTGCCACTCGGACCAGACGGTCTGGGAGGAGAGCGAGGGCAAGGGCGTGGTCTACAGCTTCTCCATCATGCGCAAGTCGCCCACCGGCCCCTACGCCCTGGCCTACGTCACCCTCGCCGAGGGCCCGAACGTGCTCACCAACGTGGTCGATGTGGCGCCCGAGGACCTGAAGATCGGCATGCCCGTGAAGGTGAAGCTCCAGCCCACCGAAGGCGGCCCGCCCGTCCCGGTGTTCGTGCCGGCCTGACCAAACCCGCGTGAACAGTTGCTCCCCCTCTGGGGGAGCTGTCGGCGAAAGCCGACTGAGGGGGCTTCCGCTCAAAACGATCGATCTGAGCGGAAGCCCCCTCCGACGCTACGCGCCACCTCCCCCAAGAGGGGAGGAACTAGGCGCCCTCCGCCGCCAGCTTCGCAATCAGTGGCCCCGCCTCGCGCGGATGCGTCAGCCGATACTTCACCAGATGCGCCAGCGCGGGATCGGCGATCTCGGCATCGATGCGCTTGCGGCGGCCGTCGTAGGTGTCCCACGCCCAGCGGATGGGATGCTCCTTGTCCAGCCAGTCCGCGAAGGTCTCGGTATTGCCGGTGCCGGGCCACAGCTCCCGCCCCGTCCACGCCCTATGGAACGAACGCCGGAACACCCGCGCCATGACCACCCACTTCGGATAGTCCAGCCACACCGCGTGCGTCGCCCGGGCCAGGATGATCGGCCGCACCTTGGAATAGTTGCCGCAGCTCACCCACGCGTCCTCGGCGGCCGCCGCCGCCACCCGGCGCTGGAATTCCTCGGGATCGCCCCGGTGCAGGTCCTTCCACCCCGGCTGCCAGTTGATGGCGTCCAGGTCGATGTGCGGCGCGCCGATGGCCCGGGCCAGCCTGGCGGCGAAGGTGGTCTTCCCCGACCCGGAGGTCCCGCTGACCGTGACGCGCATGGCTGAAGGTCCCTGATCGTCGCTGCGGCCCGCCGTCGCGGGCGGCCCGCAAGCTGGTGTTCGCCGCGCCGCCGGGCTAGCAGACCGCCCGATGATCCGCCTCGACAATATCTCCAAGCAGAACGGCCACCAGATCCTGTTCATCGAAGCCTCGATGAGCATCCAGAAGGGGGAAAAGGTCGGGCTCGTCGGCCCGAACGGCGCCGGCAAGACCACGCTGTTCCGCATGATCACCGGCCAGGAGCAGCCCGACGACGGCCTGGTCGCCATCGATCCCGGCATGACCATCGGCTACTTCAGCCAGGACGTCGGCGAGATGTCGGGCCAGAGCGCGGTCGCCGCGGTGATGGATGGCGTGGGCCCTGTCAGCGCCCTGGCCGCCGAGATGGCGACGCTCGAAGCGGCCATGGTCGATCCGGACCAGGCCGATCGGCTGGACGCCCTCATGGAACGCTATGGCGAGGTTCTGGAGCGTTTCCAGGAGCTGGACGGCTATGCCCTGGAAGCCCGCGCCCGCGAGGTGCTGGCGGGCCTCAGCTTCAGCCAGGAGCGGATGGACGGCGATGTCGGCCTCTTGTCCGGCGGCTGGAAGATGCGCGTGGCCCTGGCCCGCATCCTGCTGCAGCGGCCCGACGGCATGCTGCTGGACGAACCCAGCAACCACCTCGACCTGGAAAGCCTGATCTGGCTCGAGGCGTTCCTCAAGAACTACCCCGGCGCCCTGCTGATGACCTCGCACGACCGCGCCTTCATGAACCGCATCATCGGCAAGGTGGTGGAGATCGACGGCGGCGACCTCATCACCTATTCCGGCGACCTGGATTTCTACGACCAGCAGCGCGCGCTCAGCGAACAGCAGCGCCAGGCGCAGTACGAGCGCCAGCAGGCGATGCTGGCCAAGGAAATCAAGTTCATCGAGAAGTTCAAGGCGCGCGCCAGCCACGCCGCCCAGGTGCAGAGTCGCGTCAAGAAACTCGACAAGATCGAGCGCGTCGAGGCGCCCCGCCGCCGCCAGTCGGTCCAGTTCGAGTTCCGCAGCCCGCCGCGGTCGGGCGACGACGTGATCAGCCTGAAGGGCGTCCACAAGGGCTATGGCGCCCAGCCGATCTACGAAGGCCTGGACTTCCTGGTGCGCCGCAAGGAGCGCTGGTGCGTCCTGGGCGCCAACGGCGCCGGCAAGTCGACGCTGCTGAAGCTGGTGGCCGGCGCCACCGCGCCGGACCGGGGCGTGGTCAACATCGGGGCCAGCGTGCGGATGGGCTACTTCGCCCAGCACTCCATGGACCTGCTGGACGGCGAGGAGACGATCTTCGAGTCCCTCGACAGCTCATTCCCCCAGGCGGGCCAGGGCGCGCTGCGCACCCTGGCGGGATGCTTCGGCTTCTCGGGCGACGACGTGGAAAAGCCCTGCCGCGTCCTCTCGGGCGGCGAGAAGGCCCGTCTGGTCATGGCCAAGATGCTGTTCGACCCGCCGAACCTCTTGGTCCTCGACGAGCCGACCAACCACCTCGACATGGTGACCAAGCAGATGCTGGTCGCCGCACTGGCGGACTTCGAGGGCACCATGCTGTTCGTCAGCCACGACCGCCACTTCCTGGCCGCCCTCTCGAACCGCGTCCTGGAACTCACCCCCGAAGGCGTCCACCAGTACGGCGGCGGCTACTCCGAATACGTCGCCCGCACCGGCCAGGAAGCCCCGGGCCTGCACCCGGGCGGGTAGGCGGGCCGGCGCAACCGGGTCAGGGGCAGCCCGCCCGAAAGCCCCTTCAGAACCCGACGGACCTCCCCCGACAGGCGGTTCAGGTCCCAGGCGGTTCACGTCCGCATTGGGGCCCGCAGCCAAAGCCGGCCTTCGACCCTTAGGGGACTCTTTAGGGGCCGCAGCGCAGGGTCCGTGTTGTCATGACCGGCTCGGACAAAACGTTAGCACGCAAGGCAAGGCAGCGCTTTGACAGGTGGCTTGAGCGCATCCTCGCATCGTACATCAGTGATGAAAGCAAAGCTGATCGAACCCGCGTGGAGGCCTCGATAGAGCTCGGCGATCTAGCCAGCTTCGAACCCGAGACCTTCTGGTGGTTCATCGAGTACGTGGAAGCCTCTTCCGTTCCCGTTGAGAAGTTAGAGGGCTTGGGCTTCGACCTTTTCACACTCCTCCGAAACTACCCGGACCGCTACGACAAGCGCATCGCTGGTCTCGTGCGCCGGGACGAGCGATTTCGCGTCCTCATGGGTGAAATCGACCCTGACCGGGTAGCGCCTGATGTTTGGCGCCAGATCGAGGCCGCGTTGGCTGGCGAGTAGAAGGGTCCGGAAACCACCCGTCGCAGACGTTCTGAAGGTCCGTTCCCCGCGATCCGCTATCGCTGATCGATGCTGCGCGGGTTGATTCCCCGCCGCGCGCTCACCCCAGCTCACGTCAAACCCGGACGCACCCCTCCCGACAAACCTTGCCTTCCGCGCCGCTCTATGTTCCCTTTTCGTTCATGTCCATCCCGCCCGACATGGCCGAACGGCATGCGCGCGTCCTGGCTCGGCTGACCGAGATG